>JAGQPX010000058.1 GCA_020426505.1 Planctomycetaceae bacterium
GCAGATGTTGAATGGTATAGCGATGAACTCAATCAGCTTGCCAAATCGAACGGTCAAAGTGGGCAATTCCTCGTACATCACGGGGCACTCAGCAAGGAGATTCGAGAACACACCGAGCAGATGATGCAGAGCGGACGACCTTACACCACGATCTGCACTTCGACGCTTGAATTGGGAATTGACATCGGCAATGTCACCGCAGTCGGACAAATTGGCTGCCCTGGTTCGGTCGCATCGCTTGTTCAACGGCTCGGTCGTAGCGGTCGACGAGATGAGCAGCCGCAGATCATGAGACTCTGTTTATTGGAGGAAGACCTGCCGGTCGACGCGCCGCTCTGGAATCAACTCCGACCAAGACTGATTCAAGCAATTGCACTGACGGAACTGATGCTGGAAAAATGGGTCGAGCCGCCGAGGAATTCAAGTGGTGACTTGAGCACTTTGGTTCAACAGGTCTTGAGTGTCATCAAAGAGACGGGAGGAATCACGGCCTCGCTCCTGTTTGACAGGCTGATCCGACAGGGATCGTTTCGAGAGATTCCCGAAACGATCTTCATCAGCGTTCTCCGGGTGCTGGGGAAAAGAGACCTCATTGAACAAACGGCACAGGGCGATCTCATTCTTGGCCTGAAAGGCGAGGAACTCGTCGATGACTACAATTTCTATGCTGCCTTTGCTTCGCCACCGGAGTATCGCGTTGTGCAACAGGGAACTCCGCTCGGCATGTTGCCGACCGACAAGTTGCCGTCGGTCGGGGATCATCTCCTGCTCGCTGGCCGACGATGGAGAGTCACTGCAATTGATCATGATCGCCGCGAAGTTGCCGTACAACCGGGCAGAGGTCGCAAAGCTCCTCTCTTTGCTGGTGGTCTGGGTGATGTTCATGATGTTGTCCGGCAGCGGATGCGCGACATCCTGTTCGGATCTCAGCGTTTCCCATACCTGAATGATGAAGGACAGCAACTTCTGGAGGAGTCGCGAAAGACCGCAGAGAACGCGGGTCTCCGCCAGTCCGATTTTGTAAGGCTGTCGCCGTCGAAAACCCTCTGGTTTCCATGGAGGGGATCCAAGGCAACGGAAACACTCGAACTCATCCTGCGTCGATCTCGTTTGGACGTGTGGCATCGAGAGACAGCGTTGGAAATCGATGCAAGCCCCAGCGACATTCAGGAAGCGTTGGCGGCAACTCGACGAGACTTTCCGTCCGCCCTGATGTTGGCCGCATTCATTCCCATGAAGGTTCGCCGAAAGCACGATTGGTTACTGGACGAGGACTTGCTGACTTGGTCCGCCGCAGTTGACCTGATTGATGTGGAAGCCGCAACAGAGACGATCGACGAGCTTATGCAGAAACGACAGTGAGATCCAAGCGGATCGTACGCCCCTTCGAACAGCAACCGAATCCCAAAGCGGCATAGCATTCTCAGCTCGTCACAGAGATTGGATCATTCGTGTTGAGCTGCCAAGTACCTTGCAACAACACCCGCAAGCGGAAAGTGAATCCATGTTGACTCGATAGTCTCGCCACAGGCCGCGAGTATCTCGCTGTACGCGTCAAGCTGTCCTGCAAATTGACCGGCCTTGGCAGCACAGTATTGTCGTCGGATGGGAGCGCTCTTGTGGTCGATCACGACGACTCCACCGTTCTGAAGCTGAAGCACAAGGTCGATCGTGCCGGTCCAATGACCACCGGCAGCACGTGGTCCGTTTGCAGCCGTTTCAACGTGCCATTGAGCACCAGGATACTGCTTCTCGACCCATTGGAAAAAGCGTTCCCCGGTGGATACCAGGATTCCGGGAGAGAGAAGTCCAGATACAGAGAAGGCAGAGAGACAGCGCTCAGCGACTGCTTGTTTCTCGCTATCACTAAGCGAAGCGATTGACGGGAGAGCGGCGAGATAGCTGTGTATTGCGTCTCCAATGGCTGCGTAATGGTCTTCATTTGCGTTGGTCGGGAAATGCGACGGGCCAGGCAATTCTTCAATTTCAAACTCCGCTTCTTCCGATGTTGTGCCTGATTGGCTGGGAGAATGAAAACGATCGATGAATTCCGAGGGGGTCGTAGCTTCAGCAAATGTGAGCCAGCGCTGTTGCTGTTTGGCTGCAAACCGGCAATCGTCAACCATATCGGCGTTCAGATGCCGCAGCACATAGGTTGTGTCAATGCCTTCGAGAGCATGCTCTCCTTCATCTAACGCCGGATTGACAAGGGAATCCGCGTTGGTTAGCTGGTTCAGCCATGGACAGTTGCCGTCTCGATGTGCAAAGACGAGCTTCTGTTTGGCCCTGGTGCATCCGACGTACAGCAGCCGGAGGTTCTCGGCATTTTCACGAACACTACGTTCCTGCCCTTCGGGTGAGTTCAACGCAGAGTCGTCAAGTCCACTGCCTTTTCGCAGTCCGCCATACGGCCCATCGGTTTCCCCGAAGGGCCAAGTCCACGAACGCAAGACTCGTCCGTCCAGTGGACCAGCATCGTCCTGTCCACCGCCCGAGACTACCGGAATCCACATATTTGCGCCGCGATCGGAATGTAGACCGCAAAGGACTACCACCGGCCACTCAAGGCCCTTGGCTGCATGGTAAGTCATCAACGTGACTGCATCGTGTCCTTGCGGTGGGTATCGAGTATCTGCTTCGTCATGCTCCAACCCTTCAAGATACAGAATCAGTCCATTTAGGGTTGCGGCACGCCCTTCATCAAATGCCAGCTCTTCATATTCGCGAGCGTGTTGCATGATCGAATCAAGGTTTGAGCAACGACGCGCTGGGTCTCCCCATTTCTGAACAAGGGCTGGCACATCGAGAGCTTCGATTACTTGTTGGGTAACGAACGTTGGCGCCAGAATCGTCTGGTTGATGCATTCAATGCGAGCCAGCCGTGAATCGTCCTGCCACGGGAGGCGTCGCTCGTCTGATTCGTCAGCATCCTGATCTTCCAGTAAGGTGTGAAGCCGCTCTATTAGCCAGTCCGGAGTATCTTGGTCCGGATCGCCTTGCAGGTGCATCACCATCGCGGCAGCCAGTGAGTCCGTTCGATCGGCAACCAAGCGAAGTCCAGCAAGAACAATGGCACCTTCTCGCGTGGACAACAAACCGCAACTTTCGAAGAGATACGGCACACCAAGGGTGTCAAAGGCGTCGGCAATTTGTGGCAACTGTCTATTCGTGCGGGCTAGCACCGCAATGTCGCCGAAGCGAATCCCCTCTTCGTGCAGCTTTGCAATCCCGCAGGCCAGTGACATCGCGTCGTCGGCCTGGTTCTTCGCTCGAAAGAGCCAGCGTTCTACGCCTCGTGGCATTGCTTCCCGTTGTGGCTCCTGTTTGGCATCTGCCCCAAAGATCGGCTCAAAGAGTTTACCCACAAGCTGGACGAGGCCACGTTGGCTTCGATGGTTGTTGGGCAGGTCGGAACGTACAGCATCTTTGGAATTTCGCCAGATGTCATCGACCAATTCGGGATCAGTGTCGCGGAAGCCATAGATCGCTTGTTTCGGATCGCCGACCCAGCGACTGCGAGGTGAGAGTTGACGAAGCGACTCGAAGATTGCCAGCTGCAACGGATTGGTATCCTGGAACTCATCCACAAGAATGAGGTCGAAGTCCTCCGACAACTGAGCAGCGAGTGATTCGGCTCTCAGCAAGTCTAATAGAAGCGTTTCCAAGTCGGTGTAATCGACCAATCCACGCTCTGCCTTGTATTTCCGGTATTGCGACTCCAGCCGAATCGTTTGCTGTGCCAGTCGCGACAAGAATTCACGAATATCGGCGTGCAAAGCAGGATTCATGCAGACGCTCGAAGCGTGGTGTCTCAAGGCATGGAGCAATTCGTCGGCTCCCGACTTTCTGCCAGCGTTGATTTTTGTTGCTTCCAAGTAGCTGCCCCAAAGCGGAAGACGCTGAGATCTGAGGCGCCGGAGTTTCTGCACTGCATCACTCGTTATTTTGGTCTTGTCATTCGACAGAGCGGTGATGTCGTCAATAGCTCGATCTGTAAGTTCATAAAGCTGGCTGGCCGATGCGTCATCGGAAGAAGGGCCGTCCGGGGCGAGCAGCTCGCAGACACGATCAGCACTGGATGCCATCTGTGTCGCGAAGTCATCATCTGAGATGAGATTGCCGCGTTTTGCAGCCAACAGAGCCAATACGCGATGCTGCAAGTCGTCTACTCCAAGTCGTTGTGCGCATTCGGCAAACGGTTGCCAATCGTCAAGTGGAATGGCCCCTAGTAGATGATCGAGTGCGTCCTCGGCGACAATTTCTGTGATAACTTCGAGTCGGGGCGAAAGCCCCATTTCGATGGCGTAACGAGACAGTAATTGATGGGCAACACTGTGCACCGTACCAATTGCCGCCAATTCCAGCCGATCTGCGTGTTGATGTGCCTCGGCCTGTCCGTCTTGCTGCGTCAGCAACGCGGCTTGAATTCGCCCCTTCAGTTCTGCGGCTGCTTTCTTGGTAAATGTTGTGGCAAGAATACGAGCGGGATCGAGTCCGCGTTCCACAGCATCGGCGACCGTGCGACACAAGTCCGTAGTCTTGCCTGATCCAGCGCCGGCGCGAACGACTTCGAGTGTCCTCATCATAAGGTCTCCTGAATGCCACAAATGCGTTTATAGTCGCAGTACTTGCAGACCTCCTGCCAGCTGTCTGGCCTGAGCTTGCCGTCGAGAACAATTGTCGTACCCGCAGGCCAGTCTTTAGCGTCTTGCAGTGGCCGCGCCGGAACAGGTGCGTTCGAGGTCAGCCAATCTTCTGCCGTAGCGATCGCGTCAACGAATGATTGCCACACGGTCTGAATGGCAGGGCCATTGATCACGGAGCGATTGTTGTCGCCTTGCAACGGGCTGCCTGAGGGTGTGTATAGGAGTCCGTCCGAGAGCACGAGATAGGCAATCGCTGGAAACGCTCCCCCATCCGTTGAACGTCCGTAGGCGTACGTTGCAAGCTGAATGGCTTTCCCTCCCTCGATCAGCGAGTAATACTTCGACCGTCCCCCGTATTTGAAGTCAATGATTGCCTCTTCTCCATCGTCTCGCTGAGCAAGGCAATCGATGGATCCGGTCAGGGACTTGTCGAATGCGTGTCCCGACAATTCAACTTCAATGCCAACAATTCGGTAGCCGCCACTATTCAAGGCACCAACCAAAACGCGAGTCGCGTTTTCCAGTTCCCTTCGCAGTCGCTGGCGATCTGCGTACTTGTCTGGCTGGGCTAGTGGGGCCGCATCAAGCGGCAAGCGTTCATCGAACACGGTCGCAACGCGTGTCACTGCTTCATCCACGCTGGGCAGGTCGCCTCCTTCTCCGAAGACTCGCTCAAGCACGCTATGGCAGAAGGTGCCTTTCAATTGGAAGTCTCCCGGCAATTCAGCGATCGAACTGGGACGAAGTTTTGCCTGGTAGTTGAGCGTCCATTTCAGCGGGCACCCGAGACGATCCGAAAGCTCCGTTGCTGAGACGCTCTCGCGAACGCGTAGCAACCCGGCGGGGATGCTCCAAAGTGGTCTGGGTTTCTGGGGCAGCTCGATGTCAGCGTCATTACATGTAAACGTGAACGGCGCAAGCAAGTTCCCTTCGTTTCTCTCGACCAGATCTTCGAATACCAAGGGCTGTTCCAGATCACTCGGGGGCAACAAGCCACGAATCGCCAGCCAGATGGGATGCCATCGTTTGTCCAGATCCTGCGGAAGCAACACCGCGAGGAACGCGTCTGAAACAAGAGAAAAGCCACGGGCCTCGGCAGCACGCAACGCAGATAACGCATTGCTGCCGTCGTCGATTTCTATGCCTGCTTCGCGTAGTTGGCGAATGTGGCTGGCTGACCAACGGCAGGCGGATGCATCGGACGTTCCCAGCCCAAGCCAGATCAGGCGGTCACAGGGGCCGTTGATTTCCGCAAGCGATCGCACGCGGATTGGCCCACCTTCAGCTTCGTTATGTGGCGTTGCTTCAACGCCTTCGGCCAGGGCTTCTTCAAGCAAACGGGCTAATTGCGGTTCGGACAGAGTCGTCCCCTGACTCTCAGCCAACTCTCCAAGCAGGGATGCGTGACCGGCTGCAGCCTGCAGCGCGGCAATCATCTCAAGTTGCGGCACGCCTTCGTTTGCAAGCAGAGCCGCACGCCCGGATGCCCATTGGGCGACCATACCACAGCGGGTGCGTATAAGTCGGGAAGAAATCTCACCTCCACGTGGTGCTCTGTCACATTCGAGCCAAGCATCAAGTCGCTCTCGGAGTTTGCCGTCTGGATCGTTCTCTGCATCACAGAGAGCCTCCAGCGTTTCATTCCAGCGGCTGCTTCCCAGTCCTGGTTCTTCGGAAAGCGCGGTCGCTAACTTATAAGCGGCTCTCGGTGCCAGTGGCATGACGGGCAGCGTAAGAAAGTCGAGCAGTGCTTGAGGGTCGACTGGTTCCCAGCAAAGTGCGAGGGTCAGCGGCAAGACCTGCAAAACGGGATGCGCCTTCGACCATGCCAATGCCCCGGTCGTCGGAAGGCCGAGGCGAGAGAGGCAGGCATCCAAACGCATGGCCAATTCATTGTCTTCGCAACAAAGGACGGATTTCGATAGTGAGTCGGGAGCTGCGGCCAAAACGGCAGCGATAAACTCTACAGCGGAAGACTGACTACGAGTATGGACATAACGAAAGGTCGAGTCCTGCTCGATCTCTCTCGTTTCACCACCACGAACGACGGTCTGTGCAACGTGCAGGGCTGAATCTGCCAAAGCGAGTGGTACCGACGCGGGAGGCTCGACAACAGTCAGCTTGGAGAGAACCTTTTGCCAAAGTACAGGCCATCTATCCGGCGCATCGTGCAGCAGGCAACGATGGGACGGCAGCACCTGACCTGTGTCCAAGGCATCAAGGACTCGCCTTAATCGAGTTGCGATGCCTGGAAACGCGAAAGTGCGGCCATTCACAGCGTGAGCAAGATCATTCACGACCGCTGGAAGGAAATCGGACACCGTGAGGTCCCAAGCAGCCAGAAGTAACTCATCGTACCGCGTAAGCAGTTCGGAAGCAGTCTCCCATCGATCGTTTTTCAAGCTCGTGCTAAATGTCGCGTCCGGCAGTGTATCAAGTGCCGCCGCAAATTCAGTGATACGGCTGGCGATATGGTTGGATGCGACTGGCAAACCCAGTTGCGTTTCGAGCCATCGCAAGAGTGTCTCTGGCCCGCCGATCAGTTGATTCACGGAGGATTGACCGGGTCGCGGTTTGAGAGTTCCGGGAGTGGCCCGAATGGTTAACGTTGCGTGCTGTAACATGCGTTGTGACCGTTACTCTATGCGATTTGTTTACTTCACTAGCTCGGTTAGCTTGTCATAGCTGTCCACCACTTCGCTGTTCAATAGATCCTTTCTCTTCGACGAAGACACGAGTCACCATCAAGTTGGAAGACGAGGTACAATGCAGAAAGTGTTGAGCCGTATCTGCATGGTTTCGACTTCGCGACCGGTCAAGATTCGTAACGACGGACTTTCATCAGAGTAGCATCAAAGTAGATTGAGGCAACGCCCGAAGTAACCGGCGATGAACTATGCGGCACGTCGTTCGAACGATTACACTAGGCCTCTCATGTGCGAAGTAACTTCCACATCAACCAATGTTATCATCTCGGGCTCCTCACGCACCGGGGGCAAGTGATCGCGGACCATACCGGAGTGCTCCGGTGCACTTGGCCTACGCCCGCTCGCGGCACAGGAAATGGCACAGAACCAGTTGTAATCCATCGTAATTCATGTAAAACGATGGAAATCGGGCAGCTGAAAGCCCGTCAATTCTTTCGCCATAACTCGCAAACGATTCTTGTTTTGCAACAACCGGTTCAGCTCGCTCGCGATTCGCTGCGTGAGCCTCCGGAGCCGAAGGTTGCAGGTTCGAATCCTGCCGGGGATACTTTGACACGTAAGGACTTACGACAATTCGGAATCTTTGAGATCGGCTCTGTCCGAGAAGTTGTCCGAAAAGTCGGGCTGTGAAATCGATTCGGTGACCGGTGGCAGCTGGTCCGAGTCGTGAAGCGAACCTTTCATTCGCCTCTGTTGTTTCCGTTCTCTGGATACGATTGGAGGGTTCGTCATGTCCCACTTTCCCAAGCCGTTCTACAAGAAGGCCCGTGGCGTCTGGTACGTCGAGATTAACCGCAGACAGATCAATCTCGGCCCGGACAAAGCTGAAGCTTTTCGGCATTACCATCAGTTGATGGGACAATCGCGAGAGCAACACGTTGCTCCCGAGTCGCTCGCCGCCATCATTGATCCGTTTCTCGAATGGACGCAGAATCGTGCTCCCGATACCTATGAGTGGTATCGCTACTGATTACAACAGTTTGTGTCGACTTATCCAGACATGCGGGTCTCAATGCTCAGGCCTTTTCACGTCGAGCAATGGGTTGATCAATACGATGTGTCTCAAACTTCTCGAAGGAACTACTTCCGCAGCATCAGACGCTGTCTCATTTGGGCCAGACGACAAGGACGTATTGACTCGAATTCAATTGAAGGCCTTGACGTTCCCGGTGCGGAAGCGAAGGACGTTTATGTACCTCCAGATGAGTTCGACCGACCGCTGACATTCGTCCGCGATTCAAACTTCCGAGATCTATTGGTGACCACTCATCAAACTGGTTACCGTCCCAGGAGTCGCTGAGAGTGGTTGCCGCATGGGTGGATGTGAAACATGGTCGCTGGGTCTTCCCGACGAAGAAGTCGAAAGGGAAAAAGTCGTCCTGCATCATTTACCTCAATGAGACGGCACTGATCATCTGTCAGCAGTTGCTCGATGAGCTGTCGCAGCGCGAAAGGCTTCCAGCTGTGAAGGGTTCGGGGATGGACGAGCCAACTGCGACACGTCCTGTCAGTGAACGGCAAACTGCCCCGTACGCCGAGGAGCAAGAACTCGTGTGAGACACGCCAGTAGTTCCCCATGCCCATTTGCGGCTTGAGCCAGACCAGGCACGACTTGAACTGAAAACCTCAGGACTCGATCACCTCGCGAAGAAACCCATTGGTCGTCCACAAGTGCAGATGGGCGTTGGACACAACGAGCTGTCGGACAGGCTCCGAACAAATCGCAGCCAGGTCGAGCGTCGGGTAGTGATTGTCGGCAGCGGAACTCTCAACTGGTACGGCGATGTCAGAAGGAGTCTTCTAATTGACGGGTGAGAGGAAAAAGGGTACGGCTCCTGGTGCAAACCAGTTCCAAGGAAGGAGCCGCACCCATGTCCGAGAGGAAGTCTGTTACGAATTTGACAGAAGCACAATGGCGGATCATTCGACCCATTGTCCGCAAGCCATCGCGGCGAGGACGACCGCACACGTATTCACGACGGGAACCAACTACCAGATCAACTGTTCAATGGGGGACGATTCCGTCTGTTGACGTGAGTGGATAACTTGAACCGTGAAAGTCTGGCGATTCGCGTCGGCTAGCGGCCGACGGGAGATGATGTGGTGTCCATTCTTGAAGAAGTCACCGAGGGACGAGCGGCTCCGAAATCCATTCGAGTTGACAATGGTCCGGAGTTCATTTTGAAGTCCTTGGACTGGTGGGCGTACTTCAACGAGGTGCGGCAGGAGTTCAGTCGCCCGGGCAAACCGACAAACAACGCCTTGATTGAGTCATTCAATGGGAGCGTGCGTCTGGAATGTTAGAACGAGCACTGGTTCATCAGCCTGGAAGAGGCCCAGGAAAAACTGGAGGCCTGGAGACAGGACTACAAAGGGCATCGCCCCACAGTTCGTGAGGGAATCTTTCACCGGAGGAGTCTGCTGCCCGGTGGCTCTCCTCAAAGAGAAGGAATGGCGAGCAATGCCGGGACTGAAGATGACCACGAGAACTTGCATTCCAAGTGCATCAAAAACCCAGGCTAGTCCACGGCTTACATGGATACTCATAAGACGTGAATCAGATTTTCAAAGGCAGGCCAATACCACCACAGCTGCCGTCGGTACCGCATTTCAAAGAAGTGGCTTTGGCCATACTCCCATTCCGCGATCGAGGGTCGCAGCGGAGCAACGAGTATGAATCATCGGCCAGGCCATTCCAGTAGACCATTTCCCGGTACTGATCGGACACGAGATACCTTACCGAATGGACCAAGGTCGACCGCATGAACAAGTGACTGCAACTGTGGCAACGGAACTTCGCCACGAACAGGAACCAATAGTAGTGCTTGTTCTCGTAACGACTGCGGTAGACGTCAAGCGAATGACACTTTGGACAATGCATTTCAGGCTTACCTGTAGAGCTTGTTGCCACATGGAACTGCGACGGCTGGTGTGGGTCGTGACAAAAACCTCACACACGATCGGTCAAGTCCATTGGCACTTGCTATTTCGTCAGCAACTACTCCGAGTTGGCGGTGACATCAACAATCCAGGGTCGGATTGAAACGATTGCAATGATCTGGCTGTTGAGGGGGGGCACGCTTTTGAACCGCGTTGGGGGACTTGCTTTTTAGCCGCAGAGAACTGGTAGACGCGTGTTCTGGTGACGCTGGAGATCGTCGCATTCCCGTGTCTGTTATGCCTTCGGTGCTTGAACCTCTACAGAAGATGCATACCGCTATGTCTTCAGGCAGGTTGTGAGAGAACCTCTAGAAGTGTTTTGTTGGAACGCTTCCCGCTCTTTCTGCCAGCTGGGCTAACACAGTGATTGACCGACGAGTTCCCAGCAAGGCAACTGCATGGTGGACCGACGGTGATATCAGTCGGAGCCCGACGCTGACCGATGCCAGTGCATCAGTGAGGGCGGCAGCCATCGGAGGATGGTGACTCACAAAGTTCGAAATCTCAATGATACTGCGAGACTCACCATTCTCCGTCTCACCGAGCCACAGTTGCAATTCTGCCGCTTGATCGGCAGTGAGGCGTTGACGATGAGGACTGCGCAGTTCATGACGTCGATGAACAGACTGCGTCTGCTGTGTGAACGGATTCATCTTCTTTAGCTCCAAAAGAATGGTGGCTTTTCACTCGTTTAATATTCATCTCAGGAAGTCGAGGAGACTGACGTCGAACAACCGCGAGGCCGTTGCAAGTGTATATTGAAGTTGTAATTGGGCTTGTTGCAGTTGCAGGGCGACCTGTGTGATGTCTGCTGAGGCGGTTTCACTCACTTGTTTCCGGAATTCAAGTTGTGTGTCCTCCAGGTGCGTCTGTACATCGTCGAGGTGTGCGAGAGTCACCGACTGTTGCCCCACGACATCCAGCAAATGGTCTTTGATTCGATTGACCTCTGTCAGCCGTCGACCAAGGGCCGCCTGACGATCACTCTCCGGCAACTCTCGGAGATTTCGGATGTCATCTCGCAACTCCTTGAGGGCTGCAAATGCGTCTGAGGTGCCGGCGTACTCCAGAGAGTCGTCCCCCGTTCGACGCACGTTTGAGGAATCAAGGTTCGTGATCTCTCCGGTCAAGCTGTTCGTGACCGCCTGATTGCCCGAATAGTCGATCGTTGTCTGCGTTGTACCTCCGTCGGTCGACAGGGTTCCGGAGGCCGTGATGGCGACGTCACCTGAGAATCCGGGGGTGATGCCGGTTGTGTCGACGTGAACGATCTCCCCCTCCGGTCCGATGACCTGCAGGTTGGTGTCTGTGTTGGTGAAGGCGACGGGGGGGCCGCCGTTGAGCGAGACTGTTCCAGACGTCCCGGTGCCGCTGGTGTCATTGATCGTCAACGCATGCAAGCCAGACGGTCCGATGATCGTGTCATCGGCAGCAGAGTCGACTCCTGCAGCGACACCAGACCCCGCAGCGAATGTGGTCAACGTATGACGGACCGCAAGCGTTGCCTGCCCTCGCCCATTGTCAGTTGCTGTGCCGGCTGCTGCACCCGTGTTGCCCACAATGATCGTTGTTCCCCGCGATTGTGGTTGAAAGACGTCCGCCCCCGTTTGGAGGAGCAGAATCGGCGGTCCTCCCGGCAAGGTCAGCGTTCGTGCAACATCAGAGCCGTAGTAGCTGGCGCCATCAGGAGTTGCCGAAAATGCGAAGGGGGCCGTGCCAGAGTCAATCCCTGCGAAGACGTATTCATCGGCGACGCGCGTGTTGGCCAACACCTCCAACTGGGCCAGCAGACTGTTCACTTCATCAGCGATCACGGCTTGTTCAGAGGGATCGGTCGCCTGAACGGCTTCAGTGGCCAGTATCCCCGCCTGAACAAACATCTGATGAGCTTCACGAACGGCGATGTGAGCTTGATCGACAACTTGTCTCGAAGAATTGATGGCGGTGCTGTGAGTCTCCAATCGAGTGATCGCCTCCTCAGCGCGCAAGACGAATCGAAGCCCCGACGGGTCGTCCGACGGCCGTTGAATCCGCAGACCGGTTGTTGCCTGCTGTTGCAGATCACTGACGCGACGGGTGTGTGATGTCAACTGACTGAGGAACTGGGCGATCGACACATTCGGCGTCACGCGGAAGATTGACACGAGAGAACTCCTGGGAAACGAACTGGTCTCAACACGAATCAGGGGTGGTCACCGAACGAGACTGAACACTTCGTCCAACGTTTCGTTGACAGACGAGAGATACCTTGCAGCAGTTTGGTACATGCGTTGAAACTCCAGCATGTGCACCAGTTCTTCATCGGGATTGACTCCTGACACCGACTCACGCTCAGCCGTCAGTTGAGAGGAAAGTAACGACAGTCCATCGAGGTCACTCTCGGCAAAAGCGACCAGCACGCCCGACTCGCCACTGGCTCTCGCGAGATACTCGGCAAATGTCGCATCGCCATCCAACTGAGCCTGCCGAGAAAGTGCTGCGATCCGAGAGGCGATGCGACCTTCTCCCGTGACTCCTGACTGCGAGACAGACAGGAGACTCGGATCGTCGAGCATCGCACTGTTCACACCCAGATTTCCTGGTCTCGCCCCGATGAACAGATCGTTAATGCCCAGGGCGGCAAATGTTCCTGTCGTGTCGGATTCTGCGATCACCGGCAGGCGGAAGGTATCACCCGCATCGAGTGTGCCCGCTGGGATTCGCAACGTGACGCCGTCTGCCACCTCGAGTTCATCGCCCGGTGCATACCCCTGTCCGACCGGCAACGTCGCCAGCAGAGTCCCGGAGGAGTCTCGCACTTCAATGGTCAGATCCGAAGCGCCCCCCACATCCCCAGAGCCCGTGACAGTCAATGTCCACTCGTCGTTGACATCGCCCGAGTACTGTCCAGAGACCTCTGGCACGCTTGTTCCGGTCGCTGCGTCCACGACTGCCTGGGAGGGCAACCCGCCGGTGACGTCAAAGGTCCATCCGGCGTCAGCCCCGACCGTGAGTAGTCCGGTCTGCGTGTCAACTTGTGCATTCAGGCCCGTGAGACTGTCGAGAGCACTTGCTACATCCTCCAGCGAATCGACCGCTGGGTCGATCGTCACCCGTTGGAATGAACGTTCCCCGGTCGTCTGATTCGTCACCGTAATGATCAACTCGCCTGCTTCGATGGGAAAATCGGTGGCAGCCTCGTTGAGCGGAACGTCGGTGGGCAAGACCGATCGTGTGCTGCTGAGGAGCGTCAGGTCGCCCGTTGCCCCCAAACCTGATGCGTGAATTTGATTGACCGCAGAAACCAGTGTGGTTGCAAGCTGTTCCAAACGTGCCTCGAAGTTGGGAACGATCGCGTTATACCCTTCAACGAGTCCTGCCAGTCCTCCTGTCGTCAAGAGCAATGGTTCTGTGTTCTCACCGACGCGGAGTTCGATTTGGCCATCGGCATTGACGGCAGCCGACAAGGATTGGGCCCGCGTCGTGATGATGGATTCGCCACTGGCGAGTCGAATGCCCTGTGTCGCCCCCGCATCGACGAGATCGGCACCGATGAGTTCTGCCAATTGTGACACGACACGGTCTCTCTGGTCGTAGAGATCGTTGGGAGTGACGCCTCGGGCTTCAGCGAGTTGAATGTCCCGATTCAGCACGGCGCCATACTCGGACAATCGATTCACCTCGTCGATGGCCGCGTCGACCTCAGCTTTCAGCTCGGCCTTCAATTGAGACAACGAACTGTCGAGCGAGTTGATCCCCTCAACGACAGCGACTGCCGACTGCAGCACTTCTCTCCGTTGCACGTTTTCCGACGGCTGAGTCGCGAGAAGCTCCCATTGGTTGAAGAAGTCCTGAATGTCCGCATGCAGCGTGCCTGTGCCGGGAGTGAACAGGGATTCAACCTGTCTCAAGGTGTCCAGGTTCGCACTCAACCGTTGGCTGTCAGATGTCGTCCGGAGCAGAGACGCCTCGATGGCATCATGCCGCAGGCGGACGATCCGGCTGACGTCGACTCCCTGACCGATCGAGTGTCCGCCCAGCACGGCCGGTCGCCGATCGAAAAACTCCACACGTTGCCGGTGATATCCCGGTGTGCTGGCGTTGGCAATGTTGTTTCCAATGATCTGCAAGGCCTGCTGGCTTGCGCGAAGTGCGGACAGCGCTGTGTCGAGACTACTCATGGTTTGTCATGCGTGGTGAAGGAGTGGCGATGAGTGATCCCTACGAAACGGCATGGAGTGTGTTGTCGTGGGCCGTCACGGACTGACGACCGTCGGCCCCATAACCGGCAGGAAAGCCTGACTGACCCAACAAATCGTTCAGCAGTGTTGTGACACACACGTTGCTGAAGGACAGTTTGACCTCGACCGAACGCAACTGCTTTCGATTCATCTCCAACAGTTCTGCAACGCGCAGTCGTCTCTCCCGGAATGCAAACTGGGTGGCGTCAGACAGCAACCCTTCCAACTCAGTGAGTTGGACCTGATCTGCATCACGGTCGAAGAGTCGTCCCAGAGCCGATCGGCAGAGAGACAGCTGTTTTCGCAGTTCCTGTCGCTGCTCAGTGAGTTGAAGCAATTGTGACGAATTCACCGCAGGAGCGCGGTTTCGAAACGGACTTTCTTTCGACAACCTGCCGAGCAACTGCTGGAACTGCTTTTGAAACGTTTCTTCCTCGTTGAGCCACTCCGTACACAGGCGAGCGACATCGATTGCCATTCGCGCGAGATCACTGTGTTCGGGCTGATGGCGATGATCTGTTGATTCTGATCTATGGGGATGACTCATGGTCTGCCTCCTGAAAGGTTGCTTGTTGGGCTGACGGCCTCAGTCGTCCGTTGATACCGCGCGAGTGACTCCGTGATGCCCAGCCCGCCGTGCTTGCCAAGTTCCTGACCAAGCGTCAGGTCGAACAGCCCGCCGATGGTGTCGGACGCGTCACCTCCAAACACTCCCTCGCCAACCGTCTTTCGCATTTCCTTCAAGAGCAGTGAGATGAAGACGCCCTCGAACTGTTCGCGTGCTGACTCTGCGGTCGGACCATCTGGGTGATCCGCGAAGTTCGTCATGGCCGTCGACGTCACGTCCACGGGAAGAGGCGAGAGTGTCATGTTGGCTGCTCACAGTTCGCGTTGAGAGTTGTTGCTGATCACTGGAATTCCAAGTCGGCATGCAGGGCACCGGCGGCTTTCAACTGCTGAAAGATCGAGCTGAGGTCACGAGGTGTCACACCGAGGGCGTTGAGTGCCCTCGCGAGGTCGCCCACCGTCGCTGTCTCGTCGATCACGCTGACTGGGTTCTTTTCTTCAATCACCTGAAGATCGGTTCGGGGAACAACGGTCGTTTCCCCATCCGAGAACGGTGCCGGCTGTGAGACCACGGGCGTCTCCGCCGTAATGACCGCCAGATTGGCGTGTGTGATCAGAACGGGCGACAGCTTCACGCGTGCCCCAATGATGACAGTCCCCGTTCGCTCGTTGATGACAACTTTCGCTTTGACATCCGGTTTGACTGGCAACTGACCGATCAGGCTGAGAAAGCTCGGGACGTCCAACTGGTGTTGAACCGGGACAGCCACTTCGACTGTCGAAGCATCCGTCACACGGGCTGAGTCGGGATGGACAATGTTGATCGCCTGACCGATGCGTGAGGCGGTTTCGTAGTCGGGCTCGCGCAGCAACAGGCTCACAAAACCATCTTCGCCGATGGGCGTGCAGGTTTCCTTTTCAACAGTGGCTCCACCCGCCATTCGACCGGTTGTTGGATGATTCTTCTGCACCGAGCCCGCCTGTCCTTCGAAGCTGAAACCGCCGATCGACACAGGCCCCGACGCAACGGCATAGACCTCATCATCTACTCCGAACAACGGCGTCATGATGAGTTGGCCCCCCTGGAGACTGCTGGCGTCATCGAATGTCGACACAGTGACATCCAACACGCTTCCCTTCTTCGCGAAAGCCGGCAAGTTGGCCGTGACCACGACGACTGACAGGCTGTCCGTCTTCAACTTGGAGTCATTCCGCAGCTGTGCTCGGATCGTTGGATCGGCACGAAGACCGAATCGTTGCAGCATGTTGAGCGCAAACTGGCGTGTCTCCGGATTCTTGCCCCCTGTACCGTTCAATCCGGTGACGAGTCCCATACCGACCAACTGGTTCGAGCGCACACCGGCGACGGACGTGATGTCCTTGATTCGCACCTCACCCTGACAGAGAGCCGCGCCATACATGGCGATGACTCCTGCGAACAGGATCGTTGGTCGAAGTGACTGACAGTGACGATTCATGGAGTTGCTTCAGGGATGGGAACGGATCGCGGGATTGGAGTTGCAGTCGCACCCTCAGAAAGGCCAGACGCGATTTGTGATTCGAGAGAGCCACCCCTGATTCGTGAACCGACTCTCCGGACCCTGCTCGGCGTAGCTCACGCAAAGATCGGAGAGAAAGCGGGAGTGCACCGTGTTATCAGGACTGATGTCGATGGGCCTCACGATGCCGGTGACGTTGAGACTCCGTTGATCACGACCGACTTCAATCTGGCGCGTGCCGCTGAGAACGAGATTGCCGTTCGGCATCACATCCACGACTGTGAGTGTGATGCGATCCGTGATCTGTCGCGCGCTGCGATAGCTCGCGCTGCCATCGAACTTGCGGTTGGTCGAACCAGTGAAATCCAGACCGGCGTCTGCTGCTTGTGAGCCGAACGCTCCTCCCGCTTCACCGCTCAGATCGAAAGCACCGCCCGTTCCTGCCGACTTGCTGAGTGCCCGATCGTCGCGTTGATCAACATCGGTGTTCTCGCTGATCAATACGGTCAAGAGGTCACCGACACCCCTCGCCTGTGTGTCGATATACAGGTACGCACGATCCGGGACCCGATTCTGCCACAAGTCTTCCGCAATCGCGGTTTGGCTGAGACATAGTCCAGCGAAGATTGTCAGGGTCATTTTGGACATGAGGTATCCTCGTTTGTGAGATTCTGCAATCCGTGCATTCGATGTAGCTGGATTCGCCAGAATTCAGCAGTCACGTCAGTTGTCAAACATCAGTCTGAACTCTGGCGAGTCCAGCTACGGTGACGAGGGCTTTATTTCTGGGCGATCCGGACGTCTTGAATGTGCGATTGCACTGCGGGACCTCTGTGATTCTGATGAAGTGGAGCCCAATCGTTTGTTGTGCAGGACAACGAGGGACCTCACTCCAGTTGGACCTCGACCTCCCCGGCTGACACGATGCGCCCGACCACAACTTTTCGAGAATCGAGGTTACGCACTCTGATCAGTTCCCCCTGTTGGCCGGACTGCAACGCCTCAGCAGTCGGGACGATGACCGTGAGCGTTCCGTGTCGCACGACGAGCCGCACGGTATCCCGAGCCGAGATCAATGGCCGCGCCTTTGTCGTGCGGATCGGTTGGAGATCGAGCGATGACACAGGTTCGCCAGCGGGAATGGCTCGCCGAACCTGACGATCCAGCAGTTGCGGGATGCTCGAACTCGCATGCCGCACGTCGGTCCAGTCATCTGAAGTCGTCAGATGGTCAGCCGTCAGCACTGTTCCCTGCACGAGCGGCTCCGAAGCGACCACAACTGCCTGTCGCAACCGCACATCGAACAGTCCATTGACGGTCTGTTTCAGTTGCCCATCCTTCAGCAGACGGACGGTTAGGCGCACTCGACCGAGCGACGGACGCACAGGGGGCAGAACATCGATCGTGATGTTCTTCTCGCTCGTCCCCTGATCATCGAACGGGAGGTCAAGAGGAGCAGCCAGTCTGGCACGAACATCCTCACGCGGCACGTCGAGGGCTTGGGCCATCGCCATCGCTGCGGCGGTCTCGATATCAGTCGACGCATGACTTGAGACCGCCTCTTGCGACACGGTGACCATCTGCGGTCCGCTGACTCGAATCTCACTCTCAGCGTACCCCGCCAACAACAGACGGATGAGTAACTGCTCGCGAGGCAGAGTGTGTTTTGAATTGTCCTGACTCAGAGACATCACATCGAGTTGGCCAACCCGGGCGACCTCCTCCGGATCATCGCCTGAGACTTCGGCCAAATGACTGACTCGCACAATCCCCTGGGAGACGCGCACCTGATCGCGAAGTCGAACAGAGACACCTTCCCCCGCGATCAGCCCGGATGACGAGGTTCCAATAACGGCTGCAACCATGATGGCAATACCATGCAACTGACCGTGAGTGCAGAAAAACAATCTCACGAAGTCACCTCACAATGTCGGTTGTGGTCGATAACATCTCGTCACCGGCCCGGATCGCTCGCGAATTGATCTCATAGGCCCGCTGGGCAGAGATCAGCGAGATGAGTTCGGTCACGACCTCGACGTTGGAACCTTCCAGGAATCCCTGCCGCAGCGTGCCGAGTCCGTCCTGACCGGGGACACCGAGAACTTCAGCACCTGAAGCGGGAGTCGCTGCGTACAGGTTTGCCCCCTCGCTGCTGAGTCCGGCCGGGTTGAGAAACCTTGCGAGTTGAATTTGCCCCAAGGTCACTGCGGTGTCGGTGCTTCCCGATTGAATGCCGGTGACCGTACCGTCCGCACCGATATTGATCTTGCTGAGACTCACCCCGTCCTGCACCGTCACCCCACCGTCAATGAGATATCCATCGCCCGTGACAAGTTGCCCTTGGGAATCGAGGCGAAGCGCTCCATCGCGAGTGTATCGCGCTTCACCGCTGGGGAGCTGAACTTTGATGAAGCCGTCTCCTTCAATCGCAACATCTAGCGGATTGCCGGTCTGTGCATAGCTGCCGGTCGTGAAGACCTTGGTCGTGCCGACGGCTCGCACACCACTTCCGATCTGGAGTCCCGTAGGCGACTGCTGGCCGGCAGCGACTTCGGTTCCAGCCGGGTTGAGAGTGGCGTAGACCAAGTCTGCGAAGTCTATATGACTTCGCTTGAACCCATTGGTGTTCACGTTGGCGAGGTTGTTGGCCGTGGCATCGATCAACAACTCCTGCGCCTTCATGCCGGTGGCACTGGTGTAAAGAGCACGAAGCATCGGTTCTCGTTCTCAAAAGTATGTTGAACTGAAGGTATGGACGAAGTCTGTTCGACTAGCCTCTCGGTTTCACGTTCTGCTCGACAGCTCGAGCGATGATCTGCAGGGCTCGTGAGGCTGCTTCGTACTGCCGCATGCCGTCGATCATGCGGACCATCTCCATGACCGGACTCACGTTGGATCGCTCGCGGACCCCCTGGAGGATCACGCTGTCGCCGGGGAGTGGTTCAAGATTGTCCGGCGCTTGAAACAGAGAGACGCCTGCAGGAGTCAGGAGATC
Organism: Planctomycetaceae bacterium; assembly: GCA_020426505.1. GTDB lineage: Bacteria > Planctomycetota > Planctomycetia > Planctomycetales > Planctomycetaceae > JAHBXU01. The sequence goes on from JAGQPX010000058.1 coordinate 19,576, forward strand.
GGGTCGATCGAAGCGGGCCGTCTCCAATCGCCCGACCTCCTGTTCTCCTTGCACGATGCGTCCTTCGGAAGTGATCGCCAGTTGTTCGGTGGATGCCCCCGGCGAGAGTGTAATCGTGCCGCCCTCGCCCCGGACCGGCAGGCCGTCGACGGTGACGAGCGTTCCTTCGTTGTTGAGTTGAAAGGCTCCATTCCGTGTGTAGAGCGGACCATCGGGACCTTCGATGACGAAGAAACCGTCTCCCTGCAATGCAACATCAAGAGATCGGCCGGTCTGCTGAAACGGCCCCGGCGTGAAGTCGACATGAACTGCCTGATGCTCGGTTCCCAGCGACTCACGTACAAACTGGGATTGCTGAGCCTGATTCAATGCGGACTCAAAGGTGCCATCCTGCACGATGCGGCGGCGGTAACCCACATGATCAGCATGGGCGATGTTATGCGAGATGACCTCATGCCGGTCTGCGGCTGAGTCCATGGCGGTCGCTGCGCTGTAGAGTCCGTTCAGCATCGTCGTCCCTGACAATGTTCACACTGCGAAGTAAGCAGGCGATCAACAGATACAAATCGCATGCCAGTCGAGGTGTCTTGCCTTCTTCGCCAGCGCGGGATCTCGTGCAACGGCCATTGCACACAGTGACTTGCGACGATCGGACGTGCATCGCAAGTCTGGTTGAGAGAGCAAAGCGGTCCGGAAGGAGATTCCGGCCGGTGGTTCGAATGTTCCGCCCTTCACAGTGAGTGGCCCCATTCATGCTGGCATTTACGCCGATGTGCGGGTCTTCACCGCATCCCGACCCAAACGACCTTTACAGCCTGCCTAACCCTCACGGTCGAGTCGCCAAGCTTCCGAAGACAACTGAAGGACACCGTCGTCCCTTTTGCGAATCTGCGACGGATTGCCCTCCCACTCCTTTTGAATGCAGACATTCCCGACGGCCATGGCTGACGACACCGACACACAAGCCAACGACGAGCAACAGGATGAAGGTCGACAAGGACCTGGAAAGGTTGTCTGGGCAGCGTTCGGACTGCTGACGATGGCCGGAGGCTTTGCAGTTCCGTATTTCCTTCAGGCAGGCGGCCAGGCCGAAGCTGAACAGACAGCCAGCCACGACTCCGACGACGGAGAAATGCTCAAGGACATTGCCTTTGTCCCGTTTGGAGAAGTCACTGTGAACCTCGATGAGGGGCGGTTGAACCGGTACCTCCGCGTCAGCATCACGTTGCAAATTGACAAGTCCGACGAGGAATCTATCACGAAACTCCTCGAACGACGCAAAGCCATGCTACGGAACTGGCTGCTAAGTCATCTCTCGGACAAAGCCATGGACGATGTCCGCGGTGCGTCCGGGCAAAACCGGTTGCGACGTGAAATTGCTGATCACTTCAACACGACCTTGTTCAGTGATGGATACGACCGCATCCACGACGTGCTCTTTGAGGAGTTTAACGTCCAATGAAATCCAATCCTGACTCCGTTGAGGCGTATGACTTCCGCATTCCGCGACGCTTGCTTGCGACATCACGTCAAACGCTCGAACGTTGGCTGATTGTCGGATGTACTCAAACGGCAGAACGATGGAGACATCTGAATCTGGACGTCTCGCTGTCACATGTGGAGACGCGGACGCTCTCGCTGGATATCGCGCTGAAGTCACTTGCAGATCCCGGTTGGGGAATGCAGGCTGCCGTGGGAGTCCGTTCATTTCCGACTATCATGGCCAGCCAGCCGGGTTGGCTGAGAGTGTTGGCGAGCCGATTGCTCGGCGAGGACCAGGCTTCGGACCAAACCCATGCTCCGCTGACGGCGATCGAAGAATCGATGGCCGAGTTACTTTTTCAGGAGCTCACGACCGCACTTAGTGAGGCTTGGCCGGGGGCTGAGCCGCTGGACATCAGACTCGGGGAGGCCATTCGTCGTCCACAGCGAACACGACTGTTCGCTCCTCGCACGACACTGACGGTCGTCACCTTTCAGATCGAGTCTGACGGTCACAGCGGGAACCTCGTCTGGGTCCTGCCTCAGTCAGAGATCGAAGATCTGATCGAAATCGAATGTACTCTCCCCGATGCCCCGCGAGTCACTCCCAATTCCGACATCCCGTGGTTTGTGCGAGGGATGACCGTCCCATTGACGGTCGAGTTGGGGAGATTGACGTTGTCAATGACCGAACTGACGTCGCTGCAAACGGGTGACGTCATTGTCCTCGACCAGTCCCCCTCCAGCCTGTTGATGGCTCGAATCGGCGGTGCGATGAAGTTTCGTGGGCGACCCGGCCATATGGGAAACAGACGGTGTCTGGAGATTGAACAGGTCCTCAATAACAACCCTTTGCTGTCCTCTGATATGTCCCACGTGTGAGTCCCATGACAGAGTCCTCTCCCGTCGACACCCCTGACACAACTCCTGACACAGCCGCGTCAGCGGACGCGCCGGTTGGTGTCCATCCTGCGGAGTTCCCCGAGATGACGAATCCAACAAGGCATGGAACAGAACTGCCGCTCGACCGTTTTCTGGACGTCTCACTCCAGGCATCAGTCGAGTTGGGGCAGGTTGAGATGTCCATTGGTGAAGTCCTCAAACTGGGCGAAGGGGCAGTCGTGCAACTGAATCGTGAAGTGACTGACCCTGTGGACATCTTCGTCCAGGGGATTCGGCTGGCCCAGGGCGAAGTCGTCATTGTGGAAGACTCGTATGCGGTCCGCATCACTCAGGTGGAAAGAGGCCAACTCGGCCAAATGCACGCGCAGCCAAGCAACGTCAACACGGAGGGAGCGACGTCATGAGTCAAGCACCGCATCCCACCAATCGATCATCCCTCCGGAGAGTGGAGACCTCTGGTATTGCAGTCATCTGTCTCCTCGCCTTCTGTGTGGGCGCAGACTGCTGCGCCGATGAACCACAACGGATCTCAGCAGAAGTGCAGGCAGAGGCGATCCATCTCAGCCTCGCCCCCGAAGGCGTATTCTCGAACACGAGAGAGGATTCGTTGGTCCTTGCCTCATTCGAGACCGCTGGCGAGGAGTCACAGGGGCATGACACGTCGCTCGCTCAGCATGAGACACCGCGGTCAAATCATGAGTCCGAGACCTCACGCGACTGGAACCCATCGACCGCTCGCCTTGCGGGACTTTCTGGAGCTTCAGGAGAGCGGCAGTCGCTGACGGATCTGCTGCCGCGACTTGTCGGAGTGACGGTTTTCGTGCTTGCCACGTGTGCTGCCTCGCTGTGGCTTGCCCGACGTTGGCTGCAGAAGAATGAGAGAGGGTTCCTCGCTGAGAAGTCCACGCGACTGGAGGTCACGGAGACGTTGTCGCTTGCGACGCACAGCCAGTTGCACGTGATCAGAATCGACGATCGAGAGTTTCTCGCAGCCGTGAACACTCAGGGAATTCAACAAGTGGTCACGATCCCACCAGCGTTCGGGGATCTGGTCCACGCCTATGATCGGCAGGCGACCGCATGACAGAGACAACCCTACTGATGGAGAAGATCGCCGAGGGGGGTGCGGCTGAATCACTCGCGCCGCACTTGCAGGTTGCCCTGTTCATGGGGGCGCTGGCATTGCTGTCGACCGCCTTGGTGACGCTGACAGCATTCACACGTATCGTGATCGTGCTTTCGTTCGTCCGACGAGCCCTTTCGACGCAGGAGATTCCGCCGACGCCGGTGATCCTGGGTCTGGCTCTGTTTCTGACCTTCTTCGTGATGGGACCGACATTGGAGTCCATCGATCAACATGCTGTTCGGCCGTACCTGGACGACCAAATCACTGGAGTGGAAGCATTCTCGGAAGGTATGACCGTCATGCGTGCCTTCATGCTCCAAAACACGCGGAGAGATGATCTTCTCGCTTTCATCGAATTGGCGAAGGCCGAAGCCATCGAGACACCTGAGAAGACACCGTGGCGAATTCTGATTCCCGCATTCGTCACCAGTGAATTGAAGACCGCATTCATTATGGGGTTCTGTGTCTATGTGCCCTTCCTGTTGATCGACCTGGTGATCTCCGTCGTTCTGATGTCTCTGGGCATGATGATGATGCCGCCTGTGGTTGTCTCGACCCCCTTCAAGTTGCTGCTGTTCGTCCTCGTCGATGGCTGGCAACTCATCGTGCAAGGGTTGAGTGCAAGCTTCCACTGACGAGACCCCGTACACGACTTGTCGAAACCGGAATGGATTCCTTCTGACAACAGTTCATGTCCTCAATGCTTGACAACGCGAAGAAGTTGACGGTGCCCTGGTACCAGCAGAGCGAACTTCTGCTGTCGATCGCGCTGTTGGCATCATTCGGCGTGATGCTGCTGCCGTTGCCGACGTTTCTGCTTGACATGTTGCTGGCTCTCAATCTGGCTCAGGCAGCGTTGTTGTTGTTGATCACTCTCGGCACACGGCATCCGCTGGAGCTATCGGTGTTCCCTTCTCTGTTGTTGCTGCTGACGCTGTTTCGGCTGACCCTGAACATCGCGACCACGCGACTCATTTTGCTGGAAGCGGATGCGGGTCGGATCGTCTCCACGTTCGGTAGCCTTGTCGTGGGGGGGAATCTCGTTGTCGGTCTCGTGATCTTCCTGATCCTGGTGATCATTCAATTTGTGGTGATCACGAAAGGCTCGGGACGAATCTCAGAGGTAGCCGCACGGTTCACACTGGATGCCTTGCCGGGTAAGCAGATGGCCATCGATGCAGAATTGAATGCGGGCGTCATCACGATGGACGTTGCCCGTGAGCGGCGAGACAGTCTCACCCGTGAGACCGACTTCTATGGATCGATGGACGGTGCCGGCAAATTCGTGCGCGGCGACGCGATCGCCGGGTTGATCATTACAGCTGTCAACCTGGTTGGCGGCGTCGTGATCGGCGTGACCGATGGGCTCAGCTTCGTGGATTCGATGCGGACCTATTCGATCCTCACCGTCGGCGATGGACTCGTTTCACAAATCCCGGCACTGATCATCGCGACGAGTGCAGGCATCCTGGTCACCAAATCAACCTCGGATTCTGATCTCGGCGATGAAATCGGGGACCAGATCCTTCGCAACGAGCGACCGCTGTGGACCGGTGCAGCCATGTTAGCTTTGCTGTCACTTCTGCCCGGATTCCCAAGGGTGCCCTTCCTGATTCTCTCCGCCGGCTTGCTGATCTATCTGAACCGCAAGTCCTCCAAGCCGGTTCCGGAAGCAGCCCCCGATTCGACTAATCCGACAGATGATCCCGAAGACCGCGAGCAGTTGGATGAGTTCCTGATACGCGAACGTGCATCGCTTGAGGTGGGATCGCGACTGATCCCGCTGGTGACGTCGTCGCAGAGCAAAGGGATCGCCGAGCGAATCACACGGTTGCGACGCGAGTTCGCCAGATCATATGGCTTGTGGATCCCCCCGATTCGTGTCGTCAGCAATCTCGAACTCGCCTCGGATGCGTACCGAGTGAGGATCGCCGGCCGAGAAGTCGCGGCTGGAGAGATTCGTATCGGCCAATTGCTGGCGATCACTCCCGAAGGACGTACGACAGACATCCCGGGAGAAGACACCTCTGAACCCGCTTTCGGACTCGCTGCTCGATGGATCGATCGAAACCATCAGCGACAAGCGGAGATGGCCGGTTGTACTGTCGTCGATCCCGTCAGTGTACTCATCACACATCTGGGCGAACTACTTAAACAACACGGCCATGAATTGATTTCTCGTGAAGACCTCAGACTCATGCTGAATCGCGTGCGAGAGTTTGCTCCGACGATTGTCGAAGAACTCAAGCCGGATGTGATCAAGATGGGAACGTTGCACCGAGTCATCACGAAACTCGCCGCTGAACGAGTGCCCATGGCCGATCTGTCGCTCGTATTGGAGTCGATTGGAAACCATGCCCTGACGATCAAGGACGCAGACGAACTCGTCGAGCATGTGCGCGGTGATCTTGGCCCGGTCATCTGTGAAACATATCGAGACGAATTGGGGAGTGTGCAAGTCATTTCAATGCATCCCCATCTGGAAGCTGGCATGCGTGAACGACTACAGGATGGTCAGCTGCTTTTGGGCGCGGCGCCTCTCGAACGCCTGCTCGGCAAGATCGGCAAACAGGTCGAGGATTCGCGACGCCGACAACTGCCATTGGCCTTGCTCACCGACACCAGCATGCGACGTCCTCTTGCCCGCATCCTCAGCCGAGCGATCCCTGAGTTAGGTGTGCTCAGTTATCAGGAAATCCCCAACAACCTCACCATCCATCCAGTGACGATGCTTCGTCCGGAGGACGTGTTCGACGTGCCGGCAGAAGCTCAGACGACGTCAGGACATCCAACACCTTCGACAGTCCCTCGGCCCAACCTGGTCCCGGCTGCTTGAATCCCCACTCAGTCAATTTGAAATGGTCATCATGAGACACACGCATCGGAGCTTCCTTGAGACACTCATCCGAACATCGCGAAACCCCGGCGCCGTGGCCTGTTGCCATCGGACTTCTCGCGGCGTCAATGACGACGATGCTGGGATGCATCGTCGGTCACGAGCAGGAGACCATCCTCCTGCGATGCACGATTTCAGGTTTGGTTGTCTGGTGGTTGGCAACCAGCGTTCGAAGTGTCTGGCGATTCGTCACAGCCGAAAGCAACGCATGATCCCTCGGAGTCCCGACAACTCCTTCGCAACAATCATTCTCGATTCACAACGTCTCCCTAGCGTGTGATGAATTGAGAGAAACCTTCGACCACGCCTCATCACGATTTCCCTTCAAACGGAGTAACGCGACATGGACGTCGCTGCAATCGACTCCTACCGAAAAGTCATCCAAGCAGACGAGGGCGAGCAGCTCATCCTGGATCACCTTGGCTATGTGCGTCACCTCCTTGGCCGCATCGTGGTCGAGCTGCCCGCGGGTGTGGATTTCGAGAATCTGGAATCGGCCGGAGTCTTGGGGCTCGTCGAGGCAGCCAAACAGTTCGACCCTTCTCGCGGCATCGCCTTCACGACATTCGCGTATCCGCGAATCCGTGGGGCGATCCTTGATGAACTTCGACGCAATTGCCCATTGCCACAGCACGTGCTGAAACGCTGGCGGATGATTCGTGAAGCGAGTACCCGGTTAGGAGGTTCTGTGTCCCCAGTCGACCTCGCACAGGCAACCGGCCTGAGTGAAGACGATGTCCTTGTCTGCCTGCAAGCCATTCGGTTGACGAATCCGGATAGCTGGCAAGATGAAATGCGCACACAATCTCGCTCACACTACGATACCCGCCCGCCATCGTCGGCTTTGGAAGAAGAGGAAGAGCGACGATTGCTGGCCGACGCGATCGAACAACTGCCAACTCAGCAACGAACTGTCGTGACACTCTACTATTTGGAAGATCTCCGTCTCAAAGAAATTGGTGAAGTACTCGGTCTGTCGGAGTCTCGGATTTCACGCATCCTGACGGCCGCCGAACTCCGACTCATGGAAACCGTCCGCTCGCGTCTCGCAGGTCCAACAATTCAGCTCACACTTCGACGAGGGATTTCGGAATGACCCCAGAACCCGCGAAAGCGATTGAAAACAGAGGTCGTCGCATCCTGCCAAGGCAGTCCGTCACGGTTTTGCGCGAACCTGTCCGCGTCGGCAACATGAAACTGAATAACGAAGGAATCGACGTCGAACTCGTGCGTGATGGAAATACGATTAAGGAAATCCATGTTCGGTGTCCCTGTGGCCAAACGATTGTATTGACATGTGAGTATGCATCCGTTGCCGGGTCTGAATGAGAGGATTCGAGTGATGGCTGACAACCGACTGTGTCTTGTGACACTTTTAGGATTCCTCGTGGTCCAATCACTGGGCTGTACGCATGTTTTTCCACTGAGATCTCAGCACCGCGAGGTCCGGACAAATTGTGCGATGCCGTTGTGTGATCAAACTCCATTCGAAGCAGTTTCTCCCATCCCGCAATCGTGCCGGAGAACGAGAACCGGTGACGATGCCGAGTCTGCTGTCCGAACCCCGCCACCACCACTTCCCCGGATCCCAACGGATGTCGATACAGGCATCGTGAATAGTCAACGAATCACTCAGTTAGAGATCGCAATACGACACCTCCGGGAACAGATTCACCAACAGCAGGAGTTCATCAGCGCGGCCGAGCGATCGAGAATGGCTGATAATCGACAATTCCAGAATTCTGAGTTGGAGCGAGCAATCGGGGAACTCCGTCAGGCACAAGCAGAAACGCGGCTTCACGTGGCGACAAATTCCCAGAAACTGAGGGATTTGGCCAAGGCCAGGGAATCCGACCTCCGTGAACATGCTCGAGTACTTGATGAGATCATCAGTGGTCTGGAACTCGCTCTCTCGCCCATACAAAATGCACCGCGATGACCTCACACGGGAGCGAATCACGGTTGGATCAGAATCGGGCACGTTCACTCTTTGAAGCCAAGGCACCATGTGACCAAGGTGTCCACGTCGTCAACGAACGAGGTTCGTCAGTTCTTCAAGGATCTCATCGGCAATCGTGATTGTCCTGGCGTTCGCTGAGAAGCCACGCTGCGCAATGATGAGTTGTGTGAACTCCTCTGCGATGTCGACGTTGGACTGTTCCAACTGTCCGCTACGGACAGCCCCCCGACTCCCGGCGAGTCCTGAGCCGATTTCGACGTTGCCGCTACTGAGAGAAACCGCATAGTAGTTCTGCCCTCGGCTCTCCAGTCCGCCCGGATTTCGAAAGGAGGCGACGGCCAACTGGGCCAAAAAAACGGCTGAGCCGTTGCTGGCGATGCCGTTCACGATCCCATCGGAACTGACCTGAACGGAGACGAGTGCTCCAACAGCGAGACCGTCTTGACCAGCGCCCAGAGACGCGTCGGTGGCGAGTTCAGTCAGTCCATCCAATCCGCCCAACGTTCCAAACGAGATATTCACCGCCTGTGTCGTCGAAGTCCCCGTGAACTGAAATGACAAGGCTGAGTCCCCTGTCCCAGCTCCCCCCGCTGAAGCCAACGACCCGTCTTCATTGAAGGTGATCCCGGTCACAAGACCATCAACGACGGTCCCTTGTGTTGGGTCGAGACCGGCATTCAGATTCCAACTGCCATCCATCTGCTTCTGGAGTGATAGGCTGATCGTATGCGCACCGCCTCGAGTGTCAAATACCTCGACACTTCCTCGAACAACATCACCGTCTCGACCATCCATCGAAACGACAAACGAATTCGAGGCGAAGTCTGTCCCACCGGTGTTGCCAGGATCGTCTGAAAGAGACAGGCTCAGAAGGGCCTCTCCGACATCGTCGGCGGTCAAGACGATGCGTCCGTTCGCATCGAGTGAGGCACTGGCTCCCGAGAACGCGGAGTCGATCTGGGCCACCAGATCCCCAAGTGTAGTTGTCCCGTCGACACTGAGTGAGGCACTGATTGCAGAGCCATCAGCATCTGTTCCATTGATCAGGATGGAGTCGCCGGCGATGTAGCCTACCGTATTCGCATCCAGTCCGTTGAGCAGTGAGGCAGCCGAGGCTGTTCCCCCACCTGCTGTCCAGCCCAGTTGGCTTTCGACAACCTCGATTGTCGGGATGTTGGCGTCGCTGGGGAGATTCCCTGCGATGCTGACGTTCGCGGTGGCTTGGCCGGGAATCGTCGCCCCGAAAGGAATTCGAATGTCAGCATCTCCAGCGACCTGAAACCCGACTCCGGTGCCGGTCGATTCGCCGACCGAGCCGAATCGTTGAACCCGGTAGCCTGTTGAGGGGTCCACAAGGACACCATCCTCGTCGACCTGCAACGCTCCGGCGCGGGTGTACAGAGTCTCTGAACCCGTATTGACAACGAAGAACCCATCGCCTTCGATCGCCAGATCAAGCGGAGCGCCGGTTGCTGAGAGGTTGCCCTGTGAAAACTGACTGTCGACCTGTGACACCTGACTCCCCGTTCCGATCTGTGCCGGATTTGTTCCCCCGAGAAGGCCAGGCGTTCCATCAGATGAGGCTCGCACCGTTTCGTAGAGCAGGTCGCTGAATAGGATGCGACGCGACTTATAGGCAGTCGTGTTGAGGTTGGCGAGGTTGTTGCCGATGACTTCCAGCATCTTCTGATGACTGTTGAGTCCACTCACGCCGGTGATGAGTGCATTGGCCATAAGAATCCTTTCCAAAAGGTCTTGAATGTGCGATCGGGTGCGGTCCACGAGCACCCGAAAACGAAACTGAGACTGTGTGCTATGCGAGGTCCACGATGGCATCAACACTGCTGAGCGGGATGTACTCACCGGAAATGCCGAGCATCATGCGGCCATCGATCATCGCGACTTCATCGACATGCCCGATGAAATACTCCCCTTCCAACTCGAATCGCACATCGCGACCGACGAGTTGACCACCATCGGTGAGTTGTTGAAGTTCGAGCATGTCTGAAAACTGGGCGTTCAGCTTCTCGATTCCTTCAAGTGTCGAAAACTGAGCAAGCTGTTGGATGAAGTCTTCCTGCTGAATCGGCTCCAAGGGGTCCTGATGCTGCACTTGGGCGACCAGCAACTGGAGAAACTGTTGTTGCGATTCCTGAGCCGTCACAGAACTGCCAATGTTCATGGTTCTTCCTTGAGATACCTGATGTCACGAGGATCAAGCGAGTACGTCAACGTCAGCCTTCCTTCTCGCCCGAGGTGCGGCCTCGTTGAATGGTTCCTGTGTATGTGGATGGTGTGATGTATGAGACTGTCCGGTTCCGTCACGTCGCTCATGCGACGACTCTCGACTCATGGTCTGATCACCAAGTTGAACATTCACTGACCCATCCAGAGACAACTCCGAGCGCACGGCGTTTTCGATCGTCAATGTGTGAGTGGCGATGATCCGATGGGTGAGTTCGTCTTCTGCAAGAACAAATGCCTCGAGCCCCGAGTCAGACTTCGACAGCCGAATTTGAACGCGCCCCAATTCGGGCGGTCGAAGATCAGCATCAATCGAGACCACATCGCCTGAGTCCATCCCGACGACAAATGAGCCAACGGTCATTGACAACTGTGTCGCGATCTGGGCTGGCAGAGATTTGTTGACGGCCGGCAAGACCGTCTGTGTCGTCTGCACATCCGGAGCCAGATCAACCGTTGGCGAGATGTTTGAGATCGAACTCGGTTCAGCATCCGCAATCACCACGTGCTGAAGATTGTCTCCTGAGACTCCATCAACATTCGCAGAGGGCTCAGCAGTTCCCTTCGTCTGCCGCAGTGGAACCGACGGCGAAAACCGCGTCGAAATGAGCGTTCGATTCTCCCCAAAACTCACCGAGTCTGTTGCATCGCGCGTCAACTGCCGTGTTGGTTGTTGATCGATGAAATGAGTGTCGATTTGATCGGACGCTGCTTGCTTTGGGGGGAGATGTGTACCTGATTCAGCGGCGATGTCAGGGTCGGGCACGAGGTCAGTGGCGAAGTCAGAAGTGGGGACAAAGTTTGCGGCGATGCCAGAGGAAGAAACGAGGTCTGCGGCCACCGACCCGGCGTTCGTGGGCACTGCGATCGGTGAGGGCGCGGATTCGTCGATGAGTGTGGTTGCTTGCGTGAGCACCAAGCCGGTGAGACCTGTAGTGATCGGTGCCTCAGGCGGCAACGGCCCGAAGACCTCGGAGGAATCACCCGATGGACCATCATGCAAGAGTTCCGAAGTCAGCTTTGTCGGGCCGAATGATTCCTGTTGTTGAAGGAAACAAGCGAAACCGAGAACGTCGGGATGGTCTTCGAGGTCGAGCAGTGTCTGCTCGGTCTCAACCCAATGGGTCTCCGCTCCAACGCCAGGTGATCCAAGGTGCGGAATCCCTTCGGTCTTTCCGACTGACAGAAGATTCAGAAACACTCGACGACTCCCCTGAAGCGCGGACGACCTTTCCATACGATGACTGGGCAGCAACGCACGGTTGATGCCAAGCAAGCCGATGAATGTGTGGCGTGCTTGTCGTGTCGCACGCAAACCGTTGAGGGATGGACACTTGCAGATTTTGGGCCGAGCGGGTATCGCTAGCTCAGCCTTTGCATGACGAGGTCAGTTGCTCCGGTCAGCGGAAGATTTTTCCCGAGAGAGACGACCGTCGCCAGGTCAGCCGACATGTCCCAGTCGGCGATATTCGGTGAGCTTGTTGCGAAGCGTGCGTGACGTCACTCCCAGCGCGCGTGCGGCGGCCGACTTGTTGCCTCCATGCGCTTCGATGCGGTGCAGGATGACGTGTCGCTCGATCTCCCGTAACGGCAACACGTCCAATGCGCGCGGGAGCGTGAAGTCGTTGTCCGCAGGCTCGGTGAGGAGCGATGACTCATCGATGTGAACCAACTCTTCAGTTGCCAGAACACAGGCCCGGTGAATGACATTCCGCAATTGACGAACATTGCCGGGCCAGTCGTACTCTGCCAGCAGACGCATCGTCGCAGGTGTCATTCCTTTCACCGGCACACTGGCCTCTTTGTGAAAGCATCGCACGAAGTGTTGCGTCAGCAGGGGGATATCCTCGCGGCGTTCACGGAGTGCAGGCATGGCGAGGGGGAGCACGTTGAGTCGATGGTAGAGGTCGAGACGAAACTTGCGTTTGGCGACGTCGTCGCTCAGCGGTCGGTTCGTTGCCGCAACGACACGAGCCTGCATGGGCCGACTTCTCTGGCTTCCCACTCGCTCGAATTCCGCTTCCTCAAGCACACGCAATAGCTTCGGTTGCAGCGGCAGAGTCAGTTCTCCCACTTCGTCCAGAAAAAGCGTCCCTCGACCGGCCGCGTCGATTCTCCCCTGACGCTCAACAACGGCTCCCGTAAATGCTCCACGTTCGTGTCCGAAGAGTTCACTCTCGAACAGACTGTCTGAAAGTGACGTGCAATTGACACGTACGAGCGGCTCGTATTGGCGATCGCTCTGTTCGTGGATCAGTTGAGCGATCAGTTCCTTGCCAGTTCCGCTTTCGCCCACGATGAGCACAGTGGCTGTGCTACGGGCATACCGTTTCGCCTGTTCGATCACATGCAGCATGGCCTGTGACTGATAGAGCAGTGACATGAGTTCCCCTTCAGAGTATCGCGTGTCTACGGAATCAAGGACGTTACTCGGTCGCCTGACGAATGGAGCGAGCATAAGCTGACCGCATTTCGCTCGTCCGTGTGGAGGCATCAACGTGTGGGGCCAAGCGATTGCGAGCCGCACGAGCCAGTTGTTCGACGGAGTCGATGCGATGAATGAGTTCGTGGAGGATTGCTTCTTGCTTTGACATCACCTCTCGGAGCCGATCGTCCGGAGGCGTCCTGAGTGCTTGCCACATCTCGCGGACCCGTCTCACGCGAGATTCTGTCGCGCGTGTGCGGATGGCGAGTTCTTGCAGTCGCTCACCAGCGCGCATTTGTCCGGCGTCGTCAAGCAGGGCTGACGAGAGTGTATCGATCTCATCGATCGCCTGCACATAGTCACGACCTGCGTGCTCAAGCACGTCACACAGGGTCTGTTCAAGTTCCAATGTCTGCATGAACGCTCTCCTGTTGCTGTTTGATGATGCTTTCGATATCGCCTGATCGCTGTTTCCATCCTCCACGTTTCTCGATCTCCTCCAGCCACCAGCGAGACACATCCGCTAACCAAGCGGGCTCAGTGACGGTGACGAGATGCCGATACCGTTTGGTAGCCTCTGTTGCATCACCCAGACGTCGATAGCAGGCTGCGGATTGGAAGATGACCCAAGAGCGATCGGCGCCTTCTTCGAGATCAAGGTCGATTGCTGCATAGACGTCGAGAGCCAATCGGATTTCTCCGCTTGCAAAAAGCGTGTCTGCCAACTCGATTCGATTGACGATTCCTTCCGTCAGTTGTTCGGGAAGCGTGAAGGTTGGCGAGTCTGGCTCATCGACCGGCAAGGAGGCGGAATCCGTCACAGATTCGACCACGGGAAACGATGGCGAATCTTCGCTCTCTGGTGAGGTGTTGACGGAAAATGTCTCGTCAGGAGGGAGAGGGACCGGCTCGACGATTTCAAATACTTCTGAGTCACACTCTGGGATGCCAGCCATGACTGAAGCCTCCGAAACAGTGGGAGCCTCCAGCCGGTTGTGGAGTTCGCCAAACAGAGTGCGCAAACGCTGGAGGCGCAGATCGGAAGAGTTGACGTCCGCATTCTCAAATCCGTCGTCTGAGGGGGCCACGGGTGGAACGGGGAGTGTTTGAAGATCGAGTTGTAGTTCCTCAGTCGGTTTCGCAAAGAGTTGTTCCGGGACAACTCGCAACGCTTCCGTGTCAGAAGTAATGCTATCACAGCGGTCGGATGACACGATGACCGGAGTCAACCAAGGCTCTTCAGTCGGCTGACCCATCGCAGAGTGAGGCCTTGCCATCAGGGCAAATAACACAAGCGGAGCCCCTGAAAACCGGAGTCGATGTGATTGGGAATTTGACATTGAAGGATGACTTGTCGGTGGGTTATCCAGATTTGTTCAGCGACTTCTACTGAGGCATCGTCCCGGCGAAGCACAGCACGGCACGTTCACGATCACCTCGACTGGCGTAGACGCGTCCCAACAACTCGAGCGCCCTGACCCGCATCTGCGGACTGAGGTCATGGCCGAGTAACTTGAGACAGGAGGTCTCAACCTGATCGATCTGTTGCTGTTGGAAATACAGTTCTGCGAGGCGCATGAGGGTAATGTGTGATCCCTCGGTTGTGGGGTCGTTGATCGCCCGAAGCAACAGCGCCTCTGCTCGTTCGTCGTCGTTGGATTCCATCAGCAAGTCGGCCAGTCGGAGAGCCAGGTGCTCACGAAGCTGTGACGGTGGTGCCTCGGTGATCGATTGTTCAATCAACGGGATAGCCAGATGTCGCAGCCCAATCTCCTCAAGAGCTTCCGCCTTGAGCATGACGTGAGCGAGACCCAATTCGGAGTCGTTACTCAGATGACTTGTTGCCGAGATGAGTGCAAGTCCGTCACGTTCTTTGCGCGAGGGGGTTGTTGCTGAGCGATAGCGAGCCAACCCCGCCAGGAAGGCCGCACGATCCCGATAGGGTTGAGTTTGTAGAAGATCGCGACTCTCCATCAGGGCGACGTTCGCACGCTCCGGTTGATTATTCAGCAAGTGTGCGGTGGCCAGGGCCAGCAGAGACAATGCGCGGAGGTCGTCATCTCGCGTGACGGTCACTCCTCGCATCAAAGGCCGCGTCGCGTCTTGAGGCAGGTTACGTTTCAGTGCTGTCTGTCCTGCCAACAACAAGGCTGCGGACTCCAAAGGTTGTCCACGACTGGCATCCATCGCTCCCTGAAGAGCATGAGCCGCTTTCTCCAGGTTCTGTTCTGCCAGCTCCACCTTCGCCAAGTTGAACCACGCCTCTGGTTGCACAGGGGAGCGAGGAAAGCTTCGAAGAACATGTTCATAATGTCGCTGCGACGATTGAAAGTGGCCTCGAAAATAGGAGAGGTTTCCGAGCAGGAGATACCCTGCTGGGGTGTCAACGTGGTCCGGGTTCCAGAGAAGGGCCGCAAGCAAGGCACGCTCGGCCCGCTGCCATCGCCGTTCCTCCTGTTGTTCCGAAGTCAACTCGTGTTCGGCGACAATCCTGAGTCGGCCATCATCGAACTCCCATGCAATGCCATGCGGCGCTAGCAGCCAGTCAAGAATCAGATTCGCGGTCTGTTCCTGAAAGTCGAGGGCAACGGTACTTGTTCGCACAACGTCACCTACGGGCTGAGACCATTCGACGACCCATCCCGCCTCTTGCGAGAGTTCAGAGATCACGCGAGGGACTGTGGTTCGTGCAAGGCGACCGCTGAGAGTCACCGTCTCGGGACTTGACTCGGCCAGTTGATGAATAACATGGATGCCAACCGGGCAAAGGTCACTGACCATCACAGGAACCGGTTCGACCTGAGGCAGATAGCGGTTCGGATCGAACGAGCGTTGCGGCGGACATACGACTTCTGGATGCCAGATTCGGGACTCTGATCGTCCCATCACAGCGATGGCGGCGATATGACTCAGCAGATACAACGCGTCTCCGGTGACACGCGGCGACAAGTGATGGGCCGCCTTCCGGGACAAGACCCACCTCTGCAGAACGCCGAGTGCTGCTGCGGTGTGGCCCAACTGATCAAGGATTCGGGCTTCGCCCAGCAGGGCGTATTCCTGCAAGACCCCACCGGCATTCAAGTCAGTCACCGCTTGGTATCTCGCCAATGCTTCGGGGTAGTCTCCCAATGCTTCCGCACAGAGCGCCAGCCGATACGTCACGTCAGTCGTCCCCTGCTCAGTCTCCGACTCGATTGCCTGTCGGTATAGCCGAAGCGCAGAGGCGGCGTTTCCGCTTGAGAGCAGGAGATCACCATGTACGAGCAAATTGGCAATCTCCTGTGTTGAGACGAGAGGAACATCGACCCCTTCCGACTCAGTGAGCGATGCTGACGATTCCAAGTTGATCGACTCCTGGCCGATGCGAGGAAGCGGATTGCGTCGAACTTCGCCTGAATGCGGAATCTCACTGCTTTGTGAGTTCAACATGAACATAGCCGCTCCAATTCCACATCCGACGCCAAATAGGGTGATCGCTGCGAGCCTTGTGAACGTGGTCGAGATTCGAAGAAGACGCTTCATTTGCAGTGTTATTCCGGCTTGAAAACTCAATTGGCAGAGTCGTCGCAACCCGTAGAGTTTGCCGCGTGGCTATCAACACATCGGTCGAGAGTCATCTGAGAATTAGTCAGATTACCGGGCAAGTCTTCCTGCACATGTTCGATCAATTCCGGACGACTCCAACAGAGGTGTACTGCGATGCAGATTCCATCAACAGGTGACGGAAGTCCCTCGGGACCGATTCAGCATGTCCACTCCGGACATGTGCGGAAGGGCCTGGGGACACATTCTCAGGAGCGCAGTTCGTCAAACGAGGTTGGCGGCGTCGAACTCGTGGGGGGGCATGCGAAACAAATTCAATCGCTGGTGTCGAAACTGAGAGACATTCCTGCCTCGCGAGATGAGGTCGTTGAGACCGTTCGCGGTCGACTTGAACAAGGCGAGTACACAACACGTCACGCGGCAGAACGGACAGCTGCCCGTATTCTTGGTTCGGATGCCATCACTTAACCGTGCAGATAACTGACCGAATCACGGCAGTTCAAGCACACAGACTGGGGGATACGTTATGGCTTTAACAATTGCCAACAATGTGTCATCATTGAACGCTCAGCAAAACCTGACGCGGGCATCGAGTAGTTTGTCGAAGTCGATCGAACGGCTGTCATCCGGATTGAAAGTCAACCGGGGTGCGGACGGTCCGGCGGCTCTCGTGATTTCCGAAAAGCAACGAGCGCAAATCGCCGGTTTGAGGCAGGCGATCGAGAACTCCGAAAAGGCGGTCTCCGTCGTACAGACGGCGGAAGGAGCCTTGAACGAGATCAACAGCTTGCTCGTCAAGGTGCGTTCACTCGCACTGGATTCGGCCAACTCGGGTGTGAATGACGCTGACTCGCTTGCTGCGAACCAGGCAGAAATCACCAATGCGTTGGAAACGATCAATCGTATTGCGAACAACACGCAGTTCGGAACCAAGAAGCTGCTCGATGGCTCTGCCGGTATCAGCGGTACGGCGACCGATGCGGATGTGAGTTTCATTGGGGCGACTTCAGATACATCAGCCGGTTCCTACGCCGTGGAAGTGACGACCGAAGGCGAACGGGCAACCGTCTCAGGGGGCACACAACAGACATCCGCTTTGGCGGCCGCAGAAAACCTCACGATCAACGGTGTCGCGATCAGCTTAAACGCAGGTCTCACTCAGGCACAGGTGATTAGCCGAATCAACGAGTTCTCGTCACAGACCGGAGTCACCGCAGAGGACGACGGTGGCGACACACGTCTGTACTCATCCAACTTCGGTTCGGGGGCTTCCATCAGTGTCGTTTCTGATACGGCTGCAGCGGCGGACAGTTCCGGCATCGGCACGACTGCTTTGACTGACACGGGCGTCGATGTCGTCGGCACCATTGGCGGCACCTCCTTCACGGGGTCCGGCAACGTGCTCACGGCAACGTCCGGAGCTGCTCAAGGGCTGTCGGTACAATTCGCCACCGATCCGGCTGATGCCACGCTGACTGTCACCGGGGCCCAAGGAAGTGTCGCTGTGAGCGATAACTCGTTGATCTTCCAGATCGGTCCGAACGAGAACCAGACCGCTAAGGTCTCGATCTCCAAAGTCAACCCCACCTCCCTGGGAGCGGGTGTGACGGGCAACCAGTTCGGCAACCTCAACAGCATCGATGTCACGACGGCAGCCGGGGCTCAGGATGCGATCGCGGTGATCGACCAAGCCGTCGATGATGTGACGAACCTGCGAGGTGACCTCGGTGCCTTCCAGCAGAACACGCTTGATTCGACTGCCAATAACCTGCGAGCCACGTTGGAGAACACGGTTGCCGCCGAGTCAGTCATTCGTGACACCGACTTCGCAGAAGAGATCGCCAACTTCACGAAGCAGCAGGTGCTCGTGCAAGCCGGGACCTCGGTCTTGTCGAATGCGAACCAGCAACCCCAGCTCGTTCTTTCGCTCCTCGGATAACGGATGAACCCCGTCGGAATCTGAGGTCTGAATGGTACCGCATCCCGGATGCACAGGGCATCCGGGATGCTTTTCTAGACGAGGTGTGGTGACATGCTAACCATCGACGGCATCGTGTCCGGCATCGACACGGAAGCCATCATCTCCGGCTTGCTGGAGGTTCAACAGAAACAGATCGACCTGTTACAAGGTCGGAGCGACAAAGTCGCTGCCCAGCAGGGTGCATTCCAGGGCATTCAAACTCAACTGCAAGCGCTGCGGTCAGAGGCGGGGCGGCTGGCCAGCTCACTCAACAGCGTCTTCGATGCGCGACAGGTCAATGTCAGCGACGAAGATGCCATTCTGGCCACGGCGTCGAATCAGGCGTCGCAGGGCATCTATCAGGTGAAGGTCAATTCACTCGCCCGGGCACATCAGGTTGCATCGCAAGGTTTCGCCGACGCGGATGCCAGCATCACTCAGGGAACGCTCACCCTCCAACTGGGCGACGCGTCCCCCGTCACGCTCACAATCGATTCCACCAACGATACGTTGCAAGGACTGGCGACGGCCATCAACGACAGCGACGCGGGCGTCTCGGCGACCATCATTCAGGACGGCTCCGGGGGAGGCACCCCTTACCGATTGCTACTCACCGGAGAAGAGACCGGTGCAAGTCAAACCATCAGCATCACCAACAACCTCGCTGCCACTGGTGGGGGAGCCTCGCAACCCGCCTTCGACACCGGCAACCCGGTACAGGCCGCAGCGGATGCAAGCGTCACCTTGGGCAGCGGTCCGGGGGCGATCACGGTCTTCAGTGAAACGAACACCGTCGACACGCTCATCGGCGGCGTCACACTCACGCTGCGTCAAGCCGACGTCAACAAGGAGGTCACCCTGTCTGTCGAACCGGACACGGAACCAGCCGTCTTGGCAGTCGGAGACTTTGTCGATTCCTTCAACCAACTCGTCGACTTCGTGAATGCGCTCTCTGAATTCGATGCCGAAAGTGGTGAGGGCGGCATCCTGCTCGGCAACCGCAATGTGACGAGCATCCTCAACTCTGTCCGAACGACCCTGTTGGAAGTCGTGCTAGGACTGAATGGAAACGCCAATCGACTCACCTCCATTGGCATCTCCGTCAACGACGATGGCCAGCTGGAATTCGACGAGTCGGCACTGCGAGATGTCCTGAACGGACAGAACTCGGACATCGAGGCGAGTGACCTCAAACGTCTGTTCGCTCTCGACGGCCAGAGCACGCATGCCTCCATCCGATTCATCAGTGGCAGCTCACGTACACAGGCAACCTCAACCCCCTATCAAGTCGACATCACCCAGGCCGCCGAGCGAGCATCGGTCACGGCGACCAACACTCTGGCTGCGGAGCCAATCACGATTGACGGGACGAACAATACGTTCAGCCTGACAGTCGACGGGGCCGCCTCGGGCGACCTCACACTCACCGCTGGTGATTACACAGCTCAGGAGTTGGCCGACCATATCGAGTCGGTCGTCAATTCCGCCTCCACACTCGCCGGCAGAAACGTCTCGGTCAACCTCGAAAGCGGGAGTCTCTCGCTCACCTCAGAGACTTATGGCTCCAAATCATCAATCACTGTCGGGTCAGGCACAGCGAACGCAACGTTGGGATTTGCCGGTGGTGAGACGGACATCGGCCAGGACGTCGCGGGGACCTTCATCGTCGATGGACAGACGGAGTCGGCGACCGGTCGTGGTCAGTTGCTCATCGGAGAGAGCGACAACGAGTTCACCGCCGATTTGCAACTCCGTGTCTCTCTGACCTCCGCCGATGTGGTCGCAGGTCCCGAGGGAGAAATCACCATCACCCGAGGCGTCGCGGCCCGATTGGACCAGGTCATCAACGACTATCTTGACCCGGTGTCAGGACGGCTCAAGACACTCAATGACGGATTCGATGAGACGATCGACAGCATCCAACAGTCCATCGATCGTCAGACCGCAGTCTTCGAACAACAGCGAGAAGCCATCGTTCAGGAATTCATCGCACTCGAATCGGCCATCAGCGAACTGAACACGACCAGCAGCTTTCTCGCCGCGCAACTGGCCGGTCTGAACGCCCGCTAACCCGCTTCGCTTCCTCAAGAAAGCCCCTCCGATGCCGAATCAACGACACTCCGCGTACCGCCAATCGACCGCTATCTCATGGACGCGGATCGACATGTTGCTTGCACTCTATGACGGAGCACTGTTTGCCACGCAACAGGCCGAACGAGCCATCCGGACTGGCGATCAGGCATCCCTCGCACGAGAGCAACCGCACGCACAGAGGTTGATCACGGAACTCATGGCAGGCGTGGATGTCGAGCAGGGGGAGCTGGCGAGTAACGTCCATCAACTGCTGACCTTCTGTTTGATTCAAGCGACAGGACAGTCTCCCGAAGAATGGGCCAGCGCCGCGTCAATTCTCACGCAGCTGCGGGAAGCCTTCGCTCAGATTCGCGATGAGGCCGTCCGACTGGAGCAGTCTGGTCGGATCCCAAAACTGGATGACAGCACCCTCGAAGAAACACTCGCGGTCGGGTGACCTCTCACTCCCAACGTCTGACGACCAACGACACGCTCGGACGTTTAGCTGTCTTCGAACCCCACGATCGGCCACTCGACTTGAGCTTCTGTTCGGGGTCCTTCAGTTGGAGATATGCGGCAACGTCCTGCTTCAGTTGGTGAGCTTGTTCAATGGCGCGAGGCCATGCAGTCATCGACGGGGTAGTGGCCCAGACGATTATCTCCGCTTCATAGCCGTCGCGTCGCAAGACCGGAGCGACCTGCCTCGCCGCCGACAACAACTCAGGGGAGGCTCTGCCAGTCTCGGTCTCCAGCTTGGCGAACAGGTCGAATGCCACCTCGCCATCGACCGACGGTTCGGTCGAGATTTCGTGCCAGCGATTGACCTCGTGCAGAAAGCGTTGAAAGTCCTCGTGTTCGCGGTCGATGATCCGTTGACGATCGTCCGTGTTTTCATCACCGGTTGACGCTCCGGTCACGTCTTCGTCTTCGTCGGCGGGGACGATGTACAGCGGCGCCGGGGCCTCCAGTTGAAAGGCCTGTGCTGAGAGCTTCGACGAGAAGATGCCGGGCACACCGAACGACTTCAATGCCTTTACAAACGAACCGGTCCCCGAATGCAGATTCGCGCCTGTTTGCTCTTCGGCCAGCGAGTTCAGCACGATAAAGAACGCCAGCAAGGCCGTCATCGTGTCGCCAAATGACACAAGATAGCCTTGATTGGGTCCGGATGGCGGGCACCTCTTTTTACGCGGCATGACGGCCTCCTGGGCGATGTCTTGGGGCGAACCTCGATCTTGCAGACTCAGGTTCCCACTTCGCCTCTCTCTCGTACGGTCCGTGTGAGCCTCAATAACAATTGTGGATCAGTTGACGTCGATTCTCCGATCGCGACGGAGACGCGAAACGTTGCGATGCCCCCGCGAGAGACTAGTTCGTCGGCCAACTCCAAGGCATCGTCGACGTGCCCGGCATCGGAGACCTCCAGACGAACGTCCAGTGGTAATCGCTGCATTTGTTTCGCCACCATCCTCATCTGTTGCTGACCAATCTCGGTGACTTGCCCCTGGTCGTCGATGAGCAAAGTCAGGGGCATCTGGATGGTCATCCGTTTCGCATCCGCCAACCGATGTGGTTTCTCAAGCGATTTCAGACCTCGATCCAGAGATTGTCGTTCGGGATCGGAGTCAATCGGAGGCATTTCACTCCCGCGCAGGGTGAGTCTTGCAGTTCGAGGTCGAAATCGCATCAACAGGGAGTCGTTGTCGAGGGCTCCTGGGTTGCGACCGGCCACTCCTGAGGCCGATCCTCCTCCGAACATGGCGACTTGCATCCGTTCAAAGTTTTCCGGCTCGTTGGTCGCGAATGTCAGCAGCAAAATAAAGAAAGTCATCAGCAGCGTGATCACGTCGCTGTATGTCATGAACCATGCAGGCACATCATCGGGTTGTTGGCAGCATTTCTTCGGCATGGGAGTGGTCGGACAACGAGGGACGATGAGGGACGGAGTTTCAAGCAGCGACTATGCAGCTTCGCGTTCTGGTCGTCGTGATGGCGACAGGAAGGCATGCAGCCGCTCCTCGACCGCGCGAGGAGCATGACCTTCAACAAGCGACGTCAGGCCCATGATCATGAGTTCGCGTAACAGAACCTCTTCCTGACTGCGGGCCTCCAGTTTGCCGGCAAGGGGAATACAGAACAGGTTGGCAATGAGCGCACCGTACAGTGTCGTCAACAGGGCGGTTGCCATGCCGACACCAATTTGGCTGGGGTCGTCGAGTGTGCGTAACATCTGCACGAGTCCGATCAGGGTGCCGATCATTCCAAAAGCGGGTGCAGCGGCTGCGGTTGCGTCCAACAGCTTCTTACCGGTTTGATGCCGCTGTTCGATGTAGCCGACCTCTGTTGACAATAGTTGCTCGACCTCCTCAGCCGGGGTTCCGCCGATCACCATCTCCAGGCCGCGTGTCATAAACTCGTCAGTGATCGTTTCCATCTCGCCTTCGAGCGCAAGCAGTCCGTCACGACGGGCCTTCGTCGAGAGCTCACGAAACTGCTCAATGGTCTCCTCCGTCGAAGGTAATGCAGTAAGGAAACACTTCTTCGTGACAGCGAACACGGAGATCACATTGGCCAACGGAAAGTTGATCAGGATCGCGGCGATCGAGCCTCCCACGGTGATCATTAGCGATGGAATGTTGATAAACGGACCGAGACCGCCGCCGCCAATCAAGATCGAGCCGATCACCAGCGCGGTGCCCATGAGGAGGCCAATAACTGTGGCGATGTCCATTTGATTCTGACCTTTTGTGTTCTGTTCGTGTATCTCGACGAGTTCTGTTGTTCAACAAGTAAATAACTTCATTTCCGCAGGCGGTAGACAGCGCTGAGGATTTCAGCGATGGCCTGATAGAACTCCATAGGGATCTCCTGGCCGACTTCGACGAGGGGGTACATTCCACGCACCAATGGCTTGCGTTCGATGGTGCTGATGCCATGTTTGGCCGCGAGTTCCCGGATGCGGAGAGCAACGAAGCCTTCCCCCTTCGCGATCACGATCGGTGCGGACGTCTCACCGTGCACATATTTGAGAGCGATCGACAAGTGTGTCGGGTTGGTGATCACAACCGTGGCTTCGTGCACCTGATCGAGCCCTTTGGACTGCGATGCCTCGCGTTGCAATCGCCGAAGATGAGCTTTGAGGTGGGGATCGCCTGTCTCCTCCTTCTGTTCTTCCTTCAACTCCTGACGAGACTGACGCAGCTTTTGTTCATGCCGGTACCATTTGAATCCGAAATCGAACGCACCAAGTGCCAGACCCACAGCTGACAACAGCAACAACAGACGTCCGCAGACATCCCACGCACTTCCGCATGCTGAGGCCAATGGGTGAAATCCGGCGTCGGACAATATCGGACGGCTCACTGCCAAACTGACCAAGGCGATGCTGGCAATCAGTGAGAACTTCCCGACTGCGAAGATTCCGCGAACAGTGGTCTCCCAGGAGAGCAGACGGCTCCAGCCGCCGCGGGGGTCGAGACGATTCCACGACAACTTGAGAGGAACCACCTGGACCGGTCCGGACAGACCGACGGCCGCCAGCGTTCCCACGAACATCATCAGCGTGGTGACAGGCAAACAGATGCGCAGGAGGTCGAAGAGGGTCGAACTCCCAAGACGTGAAGCATGTGACGATGTCCATTCGGCATGGGGAAGCGATGAAAGGTATCCAGTTGTGGTGTCCGCGAGAGTTGTGACAAGCCATTCGCCACCAAAGACCAACAGTCCTGCTCCGCAGACAAGCTGGAGAGCCGCCTGCAAATCGGGGCTGCTGACGACCTGTCCCTCTTCACGCGCCTTCTCGCGGCGACGTGGTGTCGGCTCCTCTGTCCGTGATTGTTCGTCATGCTCGGCCATGCTTCCTCACATTCCCAACAGCCACAACATGCGAAACAGGGACTGGCGAAGCAGCACCATGATCTCCGGACCGAAGACCAACATGGCTCCCAATCCGGCGATCAGTCGCACGCTCATACCGACAGAAAACAGGTTGAACTGAGGCACGCTCCGCATCAGCACCATTGATGAGATCAGTGTCAACATCAGAACGATCGCCACCGGCGCTGCGATGAGCAGGCCGGCCTCAATCGAATCAGTCACGCCGGTCAACCACCAGCCGGGTGACAGGGTGAGCGCCCCACGCCCTGGAGCATGATGCTCGAACGAGGCAGCGAGAAAGGCAATCACCGCCAAGTGGAGGTTCAAAGTGAAGAACAGCAGCCCGGCGACTGTCTCAAGCAGCACACCGATGATTGACGACTGCTGGCCATCCGTCGGTCCTGTCAGGTTCGCGATGGAAAGCCCCATTTCCTGTGCAATGTACGCGCCGGCCATCCTCGCCGGCATGAGGACGAGTCCCAGGCACATCGAGAGTCCGACCCCGAACACCGTCTCACGGATGGCGAGGATGGCAAATGCGAGCCATTGCTCCCCCGCGCGGGTCAGCCACAGGTGTGGCTCGATGGGGGCACTCAATCCAAAGGAGAGGGCCAACGTCATGGCCAGTCCGATTTTGACCGACTGCGGCACGTTCCGGCCGGTCGTTGGGGGCAGAAACGCCACGAACGCAGCCACGCGAATGAGCGATAACGTCAGATGCACGACCCAGAGTTCAATCATCGACTGGCCTCCACGAAGTGGGTCATCATCCGCAACATGAACCCCGAGAGCACCCGGATCGTCCACGGCAAACACAACGCCATCACCAATCCGACCGCCACGATCCGGGGAGCGAAGGTCAGGGTTTGCTCCTGAATGCTCGTCAGCGTCTGCAGAATGGCCACGATCAATCCCACCAGGAGACTGACGCCGACTGCCGGCGCAGACAGCATCAGCCCTGTGATCAGGAGGTCACGAGTGATGATGGTGACTGAAGTCGCGTCCATGCGTTGTCCTTTGTCGTGGCCTGAACTCTCTAAGCTATCGTCGCCGCTCTTTCTTCTCGGGACGCTTCAGATCCTTGAATCGTTCTGCCAACTCGACCATGAGTGCGTAATCATCGAGAGCTGAGAGAATCTTGGCGGCTTCCCGTTCTTCAAAGTTCGCCAACAGCTGCACGGCGAGGTCGGTCTTCCCATCGTTGGCGAGTTCCTTGAGCGCTCCGGCCGCCTTGTCCGAATCCATCCCCTGGAACCATTCGGACATCCGCTTGATGTTCTGCCGTTCCTGCTCCGTCGCCTCGAGACGGACTTCCGAGAACTCTTTCAATTCCTGTTCGGCGTCCTGTCGTTCGGAGAGAAGTTCATCCCGCGCTTCGTTCACCTGAGTCAGAAGTGACTCACAAGCAGCGACTTGCCCCTGGAGTTTCGTGTGCATCGCTTCGAGGTTCTGCTGCTCGCCATGAATGTCGGCCAACGCAAGTTGCAATCGTTGCTCCTCCTGACGCAGCGACTCTTCGCGTTGATTGAGCAACTTCTCCCTCTTGTTGAGTCCGAGTCCGAATTGGAGAATGTCCTCGACGCTCATCGGACGCGGGCGGACCGCAACCGGGAGGTCACCATCAGATGTTGCAGAGTCCGTGTTAGGAGTCGACTCATCGACAGGAAGCGGTGGCGGGTCGAACAGCGACTCGGCTGTTGCCGGCTCAGCCTCCTCGGTCGCTTGAGTCTGCAGAAACCACGAACCAGCCGCGGACGCTGCGAAGGCAATGCCGCCGAAAACTATCATGAGCAGGGCGTTACGCATGAGGAGCCTCCATTGACTGTTCTGCCTTGCTTGCTGCGGTCCGTCTGAGCGACCACTCCTGCAAGTCGACTGCTGCGGCGTTCAACGTTTCGCGACGGTGGGCATCTCGCTGACGATTAAGCATTCGCTCCACCATTTCTCGTGCTTGTCGGGCTGTGTGGTTCTCGCTGATCGCGTCAACCACCAGTGACTGGAACATGGCCTGTTCTGCTCTTGCTGATTGAACGTGCACTTGTTGTTCACGGTAACTGTCATTGATTTGAGCAAGAATCAGCAGCTGCTCTGATTGATTCAACCGCTGCGTCAACTCACACAACTGACCCTCCTCAACATCCTCGACAGCCGCGAGGCGTGAGGCCGAGGCATCAACGTTTGCTCGCGCCCGAGATACGCTCAGTTGGGTCATCCGTTCTGCCTGCTCTCTTAAACGCAGCAGTCGTTGCAATGGGGAATGGAATCGTTTCATGCGGCACTCCCGGCTGGCTGCCACTGGTGAGCCAGGGCAATGAGTGCATCGCGGGTTTCGGCAATCGGCGTCGCGGTCCCCGTGGCTTGTCGAAGCAGCATGTCGATGGCCGGTCGCAACTGGATGACACGGTCGACCTTCGGCGAGGCTCCCTGCGTGTACGCTCCGATCTGAATGAGATCAGCCATCTCTTCGTAAGTGGCGAGCATCTGCCGGACATGCTCGGCTGCCTGTTGATGTTCCCGGTCGACCACATCGGTGAACAGTCGGCTGACGCTCATGAGGACGTCGACTGCCGGATAGTGGCCACGTGACGCCAGCTTGCGACTCAGAACGATGTGTCCATCGAGAATCGACCTCACCGCGTCCGAAACGGGTTCGTCAAAGTCATCTCCGTCAACAAGCACGGTGATCAAACCGGTAATACAGCCCCTTTCCGAAGTGCCTAACCGCTCTAACGTTTGAGCTAACAGATGAATGGCTGAAGGCGGATATCCACGAGCCCCCGGCGGTTCTCCGAGAAGCAGCCCGATTTCCCGCTGTGCCATCGCCAGGCGGGTGACGCTGTCCATCATGAACAGCACATTCAGCCCCTCATCGCGGAACGATTCCGCGATCGCGATCCCGGTGCTGGCGATCCGCACACGCATCAGCGGGGATTCGTCCGATGTGGCGATCAGAACGACCGAACGACGAAGGCCCTCCTCACCCAGACAGTCGACCAGAAACGGCCGAACCTCCCGTCCTCGTTCGCCGACAAGCACGATCACGTTAATGTCCGACTCGGCCACCTTGGCGATCTCACCCAAAAGTGTACTCTTGCCGACTCCACTCCCAGCGAAGAGGCCCACACGTTGCCCACGACCAATAGTCAGCAGGCCATCGATCACACGCTGCCCGGTGACGAATGGCCTGTGAATCGGAGCACGCGAAAGTGGATCGGGAGGAGAGGATTCGATGTCACGGTACCGGCGCCCCTCGATCGGTCCCCGGTCATCGATCGGCTGTCCAAGTCCGTTGAGCACACGGCCCAGCAGGCCGATTCCGACCGGAATGCGGTGCGCGTCGCTGCGGGTGACCACGTCCAACCCGGGACGCAACCCTGTGTCTTTGTGATAGCTCAGCAATTGACACGACTCGCCATCAAACCCGACGACCTCGCACAGAACCCGGCGACCGTCTTCATGGCGAATCTCACAAAACTGCCCAACGGCAGCCGAGAGCCTCGCCAGTTTGACCTCACGCGCACTATGCAGTCTCCCGACGGTCTGGAAAGCGCTTGAGCGGCGAATCGTGTTGTGCAGCTTGTCGACGTTCAATTTGAGCATCGTCCAGTCCTTCCCACAGCAATCTGCGGATCTCTTCCATGCGAGGTGCGACCTCCGAGAGCAAGGTTGTTGTCCCGTTGGTCGCTCGGCAGTGACCCCGCGGTAATGTTCCATCGGCTCGCAGCGTGACGTCCTCGACTTGCCACTTCTGTGCGTCGTCTGACTGCGACTCCAGCAGGTCAAGATCGTCCGGGTGCAGTGCGATGGACAGTGGGGTCTCCAGCCCGAGTCGTGTGACGGCCATCGAGACCAGTCCGCCCGGGTTGTGTTCGTTGGCGTCGATCGATCGAAAGACCAACTCGCCTGCGATAGCGGTTGAGAGTTCGATCGCCAGGTGCTGCAATTCGTCGAGCGTCTGCCGTCGTGCTGCCTCAGCATCCGAGACAGCATCGGCGATGCCCTCCAGGATGCCCCGGAGTTCGTCGAGTGCTTGGCTGGTGTCAGCCTGAGAGGTTGATGGAGTTGCAGCATTTGGTGTTTGCTCTGATTTCGCAGCGTCCACGTGTCGCTGACGAACCGGATCCGTCGTGCTCGCGGATCGTGCCACGATGCGAACCGGTGTTTGGTCGAAGGTGATCTTGGTACGTCGCACACGAGTCATTCCGCCTCCAGATCGACACGAGCCAGTGCTCGGACGACTTCATCACGTGCGATTTTGATCTCAGCTTGGGCAAGGTCTTTCTGGAACTCCAACTCCTCCTTCAACGAGGCTCGTGCACGCCGTGAGAGGTTGTTGAAGATCTTGTCCTGAATGGCCTCGCTCGAACCGGACAGTGCAGCCGCGAGTGTCGTGCCGTCGATTTCCGTCAGCAGTTTCTGCACGGTTCGATCATTCGCGGCCTCCAGGTCATCGAAAATGTAGAGCTTGTCATTCACGGCTGTGGCGGTCTCTGGATCCTGTTCCTGGAGTGTCTGCATCATTTCGCGTCGCTGCGGTTTTGGCACGGCACGAAGGACATCAGCCAGTCGCTGAACACGGTCAATCTTTTCGACTTGCTCCGGAGGGATCGTGACGGCTCGCTGGAGGACCGTGCGCACCAGACGCTCGATGACCGCAGGACTGCTGCTCTGCTCTCGCCCCATTTCAGCGATCACTTGATCTCGTTGAATGACGGGCATGTGGGCGAGCACTTCAGCAGAACGACTTGGCGGCAGAGTTCCCAGCAGAAGTGCAGCTGCACGGGCCGGTTCCGACTGGAGCGCCCCGACGAGTTGAATCTCATTGACTTGTTCCAGTGCGTCTGCGGGATCTCCATCGGGGTCTATTGCGATTGTTGCAGCATCACCCCCACGTCGAAGTCGATTCTCTCGTGTTGATTCCTCCCCCCCGTCGTGCAATTGGAGCTGTGGGCCGGCATGCTCCTGCACGAATCGCAGGAAGCGATCGAAATCGTCCAGGACGGCTTCCCGACGCTGGCGACTCGCCGGTGGTGATGCTTTTCGATGCGCGCGGAGTCGCTCTGCCTGTGCGGGGGGCAGCTTATCGAGAACTGCATCGCTCATCTCTTCACCCAGTAACCCAAGGATCAGTGCAGCCTTGTCCAGTGGCTTGTCCGTCATGCTTCTGTCCCTGCTTCAAGCTGCTGATCGGCGCGGACGCGCAGAGGCCACGTCCGTCGAATCTGAGGACGACTCATCATCCAGCCAATGCTCCAGGACCGTGGCCACGAGTTCCGGATTCTCTCGGGCGCGGATCGTCAGCTCAGCTAACCTTCTGACCGATTCATCAGTCGTCTCACTCTCCGCTGACGGGAGGTTGAGTGGTTGCAAGCGACGCAGGATCAACAATCCAAGCACAAACATCAGCAGGGCACCGAGACCGAGGGACAACTGTTGCACGAGCGGTGCGTATTGCTCCCAGAGGGGCACCACCGGTGCACTGACTTCTGACAGGCCGGCCAAGGGGGATGAAACGACGTTAATTTCATCGTTTCGTTCCCTGTCAAACCCGACAGCCTGTTTGATTAGCGATTCGACCTCGCTGGTGGTGATGGTCGAACCCTCGCCCCCTTCTGGAGATGTCAAATCGACAATGGCAGCCACCGTCAACCGTTTGATGCGACCGGGAGTCTCCTTGACGGTGTCTCGGGTTTCGGTATTGGCGTATTCCGTCGTGTTCTCCTCGACTTTGGTTGTCACAGGACTCTCGCTGATGGACGTTGGTCGCACGACGTTCGAGGGCGTTCCAGCGGCTCCCCCGGTTGGTCGACCGAACCCAGTGTGCGACTCCGATTTGATTGTCTCGGAGAGTTTCACCTTGCTCTCGGGATCGTAGGTTGTCTCCATGCGTTCGGATTGCGTGAAGTCCACGTCAGCGGTGACGCGAACGAGTGCCCGTCCGGCGCCCAACATCTGTGAGAGCAGAGTCTCAGCTTTGGCGGCCAGATGGCTTTCTAGCGTTCGAACGTATTCCAGTTGCCCACCGACATCGGCAACCAGGCCTTGCGAGGAGTTGAGCAGTCGGCCAGAGGTGTCCATCAAGGTGACGTCTGCCGGTCGCAGACCCTCGACACCGTGCGACACGAGTGAGACGACTGCCTCGGCATCCTGCGGACTGAAGCCCGCGCCTGGCACGAGGTCCACAATCACGCTGGCGGTTGTGGGTGACTGATCCCGCACGAATGGTGTGGGCTGAGCCATGCTGATATGGACGACTGCCTCCCGAATCGCTGTAAAGCGAGCCACGGACGCTGCCATTCGTTGTTCGAGTTGTCTTTGAATCCGAATACTCTGCACGTTGGGATCGGCCCAGATGCTGTCCTCGACCTCCATCGCATTGTGACCCTCACCGAGAATCTCGCGCGAAGCCAAGCGGGCGCGGTTGAGCGTCGTCTTGGCAACCGAAATCGTCGATCCGGAGTAGCTCAGTTCGTATTCGATATTGGCTGCATCGAGTTGTGCGACGATCTCGGCAGCATCTTCCGGCGAGAGTTGACTGGCCAGCCTCACCATTTCGGACTGCGTCGACCACAGGCCGACTCCGACGATCGCCGCCAAGCTGAGGACGACCGCGGACAGCACTGTCACGCGTTGCGAGATCGACCACTGCGTCCAGAGTCTGCGGGCCGCGGTTGAGATGCGTTGAAGTGTTTCCATGATGAGAGATCGGTCAATAGAAGTCGAAGAATGTGGGAGGAGACTTCAGGAATTGGGGGTCATCTCATCCCCTTTTCGATGCACCTGATTACGTGGTTTCTCCGTCATGATCAGACTTGCATGCGTTGAATTTCCTGATAGGAGCTGATCAATCGATTGCGAATCTCCATGAGGAATCGAAATGACATATCCGCTTTGGCAACGCTGAGAACCACATCGTTGATACTGTTCGATTCTCCCAAGGCGAGCCGGGTGACTTGCTGTTCTGCCTGCAGTTGTTGCCCGTTGATTTCCCCGAGGAACTGTGACATGACTTCCGTAAACGGAGGCCGCGTCGACGCCGTTGCATCAGCGCTCCGATTCGTGCCGGGGCCGATACTCGAAGGGGCCGTGACGGGAGATGTCGAATTGACAGCCGGAACATGCATCAGCGGAGTTGTTGCAGGAGTGACAGGGTCTGTTCGGTCATCTGGCGATAGGTTTGCATGGCTTTGAGATTGGCTTCATACGCGCGACTCGCGGTGACGAGGTCGACCATTTCGTGGGGAAGCTGAACGTTCGGCATCGTGACCATCCCGTTCTCGTCTGCGTCCGGGTGTCCCGGCTGATGCACCTGGGGCATTGGACTCTCGTCGGCAGCGACTTCAACCACGCGGACTCCACCCAGTGATGCTTCACCGCTGGAACGCCCCGCTGTCAAACGTTCAACCTCCGAGGCGAAGATGACCTGTTGACGACGGTAAGGCCCGCCGTCGATCGATCGTGTCGAGTGCGCGTTCGCGATATTGTTGGCGGCGACTTCCATCCGGAGTCGCTCGGCTGCAAGTCCTGAGGCGCTCACATCCGCAGCTGTCTTCGAATTGGCGGACCACATGTCACTCTCCATTGGTGTGATCTTGTGTGCTTAGGTTTCGATCGCCCGCCGCATGAGCTGGAGTTGTGAGGCCATCAGTTGTGCGTACGTTTGATAGGCCGTCGCGTTCTTATGCAAGGCTCCGACTTCGCGATCGATGTCGACATTGTTTCCATCTGCTCGTTCGGGCAACCCTGCCTGTTCGCGGATAACAAGTTGTTCGCTGTCGCCGCCCGTCGTGTGATTAAGCACATCCTCGAACGACACCTCCAGGCGGTGGAACCCAGGTGTGTTTACGTTGGCAATGTTGTGACTGATGATGCGATGCCGCATTTCGGCGACATCCAACATCCGAGACATCAAGTCAACTTGTTCGATGACGGGACTCATGTCACCAATATCGGCATAACCCCCAGAGTCCGCTCAAGTGGAGTCATTGGCGGGAAACGACATCCGAGTCAATGCAGTAGAAACACTCGGGTGAGGTAGCAATCGCGGTTTGTCGGACGAAGAGCGCTGCTCATAATCCCCTCCGCTGTGACTCAGCCAATCCGCACGAAACGGATCAAACCGCACTTTCCGGAGATTTTCAAAACGCGGACAAGTTCAGTCGCAAATGCACGATCACTCTCTGGCACTGGACCATCAGGGATTTCTCGACTTTGCGGCTTGGTGTTAAGACAGGGTTCAAACAACAGATGCACAAAGCTTTGAAGATTCCCCTTCCAACGCTGCCGACGATCGCGATCCGTTTGCTTGAATTGTTCGATGACTCCAATGTCGAGCTTCGCGAAGTCGTGGAACTCCTGCGTTCGGATCCGGCCATTGCTTCCCGAATTATCAAGGCCGCCAATTCCTCCGCTTACGGAATGGGCAGAGAGGTGATTGATCTTCAGCAAGCGATCTCTCTCTTGGGGAAGACCGTCGTCACTTCTCTGGCCTTGAGTTTCTCATTGTCAGAACGATCGATGCAACCGGGGACTGCCGCGGAGTTGTTTCGCAGCTATTGGCTTCAGGCCATGACACAAGCGGTGACGGCCGAGTGCCTTGCACAGCGATACGGGAGAAAGCAAACCGGAGAGTGGTTCATCACTGGGCTGTTGGGCAGCATCGGTCGCTTGTCACTTATCAGCCACGATCCTGATTTGTATGCGCATGTCGTTTCGCATGCCGATGCCCTCCGAGTTCCCCTTCATGATGCTGAAGAGTCGCTGTTTGGGACAACGACCATTGGCCTTTCTGTCGAACTGCTGACACTGTGGAATCTTCCACGCCGATGCGTAAACGCAGTTGCACACCAACTCCAGGCCATCAGCGACAGCGATTACACAAACCCTGGCTACAGATTCGAGGCGGCCATCGCAGTGTCGACCTCAGTTGGCGAGTTCTTCTGCCAGAACTGCAAGGGACAGTCACTCATCCAGATCGTCCATATCATGGAGGAAGCATTTGACGCCACTGAAGACGACGTGAGTCGCTTGATTGACTCGGTCCGCAATCGGCTTGACGCCACGTCCGATCTGTTTCAGGTCGACTGCTCGTCCCTCGGATCGCCGGCCGAGTTGATGTCTATCGCCATGCAACATCTCTCAAGTCTGGCCACACTGCAATCAACCTCCGATCCAGTCAATGAGTCAATCATGTACCTGGCTCAGCAAAATGAACGTCTGTTGGAACGTGTCCAGCGGTTGACGGTGCGGAGTACGACGGATTCTTTGACCGGCCTGTTCAATCGGGGATTCTTCGAAGATCGCTTTCAGGAACATGTTGCTGCATTTGATAAAACGCAGGCCAAGACGGGCTTGATCTTCATCGACATTGATCACTTCAAGCGAGTCAACGACACGTACGGGCATCTCGCGGGCGACGAGATTCTCCGGCAAGTCGCTGCGGTCATTCGGAATAACGTGCGATCATCCGATATTGCGGCACGGTTCGGAGGTGAGGAGTTTGTAATCCTGGTCCCAAAAGCCGAACCCGACGTGATCAGCATGCTGGCAGAGCGCATTCGTCGAGCAATTGAGAACACCATTATCCAGTTGAAAGATGATTGTGTACAAGTCACCGTCAGCGTGGGTGCTGCAATCGGATGCCCGGAGGTTCAGAACAAACACTTCTGCGCCAACCTCATCGCCACGACAGACAACCTGCTTTACGAGGCCAAACGGAATGGTCGCAATCGAGTTTGCATCGCCCAGTCGCTACACAACGAACTTCTTCCAATCGCCCCTTCCTGATTGCATCCGCGGGAGCTTGGCCTCCGGACTCGCTTTCACTCTCACCTCGACCTCCGAGGGCTGAGGGCCATGCGGGGCTCAGCGAAGCCACCCAGGAAAGTCAACGAAGGAACCCCACCAACAATCTCATCGCCTATGGTACAAGAAGCCGGTGCATCTCACACGCATTGTGGCCGGCTACCAACTCGAGGTGAAAAGATTCCTCCGAAGATCAACATTCCCTTGGCACTCAAACGTACTCCATATCGTGCATTCGAATCCCAATCCACTCTCAGAACCTATGAACGTGCTGTCCAGATCTCGATCAAGAGTTGGCGAAAGCATGAACTTGCAGTGCGATCCGCATTGAATCAGACACTCGCCCCAATTCAGATTGTGAGACAAGGTCATCTATATCCGTCACTTCCCCAGGTTTCCTTATGCATCCAGAAGAGACATTCGGTACTATGAATTCAGACATACAACACAATGATAATCTGCGTTGTTTGTATCGTGTCGTCACATATCATTCGGAAGGTGTCACACGCGAACACTTTTTCAAGAGCCGAGCGAAAGCCATACGGGCGATGGAAGACCTGTCAGATCAAGGTGTTCCTGTCACGCTGCGAAGCGTCTTGGATGCCTCAAAGATGTGTGTCACGGCAAATGAAAGTCGAATTGGTTAAGCTCCACTGTGCGGGAGCAACGGAGGAAACGTCGCCAGAGTGCATGCATTACAGCGATAAGCAGACTTTGCCGTGGCCACGAACCCCGGAAAACTTTGTGGTCGATGCTCGTCGTAATCATCCTTCCAGGACATGATGAGCCCCTGTGCCGCCATCCGACTCTTAAACTCCTACATCACCAGAATCTCGTAACTGAACCTGCTGTGCAAGGTCTCCCAGTCTCCATTCCCCCCAACGGAGCATCCTGCTTGATGAACAGCGTTTTCACATCGACTCGGTCGTGCCATCGTCTGAGCACCTTCTCGAAGAACTCCGGCCCGTTAGTCAGTGCAACTGCACTACGGGCACTCCCCGCATCGCGAACAACTCCGCTACGGTATCGATCACGTCCCCTCTGGTGATGCTTCGGTCCACTTTCACGGTCAGGTACTCCCACGTGTACTCATCCACACAGCCCTGTCGCGCGACGTCCGGGAATGTCGGCCGGAGGACGGGCCGATTCACCAATCGGACTGAGGCGGGCAATACGCCTGAAGGAAATACAAAGGGACGCTTCGCCGCGCGGGGATGCTTCCGGGCATGAATGTTGCGGGGCACTGCGACGATCATGCGTTCATGGACCCGTACTTTGGGACAATCGCGATGGAACCGCAATTGGTGGATCATGAAGTCAAGCCTGCCGTTGTGCGCGAGTTGAGCGACGAAATCCACTACGACAACTTCGATCGCTTTCACTCGGGGCGCGGGTACGACACTCTGGCCGAGTTCGAGCGGAACCAACCCAGAGAATCACTCACAGCAACCGTGCAGAAACAAACAACTGCCCCGATCGCGCAACCTGAAGCACGTCCCCCAAGGTTCAGTCATGAAGAAACCTGATACAACCGCCTGATCACTCATGAGTGATTCTACTGCACAGTCTGCCATCTCCATTGCACCTAGTCATACATCATCGATCGCCTTGCCGATACACCTCTTCAGGGACTCTTGTTTTCTGCCTATTGCAACACGTCCAGGTTTGGTGACAGGAGAGTCATGGTTAGCCCATTTGCCACTTCCTGTACTGTGCCACCCTCTCGGTAAAGCACATGACACCGTCTCTATTCCGGTTCACTGTCTGCCACGGTTGTCAGGCGACGTCGAATCCGCCCGGAGGATTGATTGTCATCGCTGATCATGCCCGTTAATTCCGCTCACAAATCAGAAACCTTCTGGGCAGACATCCGACGTGAGTCGCTCACATTGCATCCTCTTCCGCAGCTGATCAGTTCAGTTAAACTGCCAGCCCTGCCAGGCGTCGTCGAAGATTTCCTTGATGTCTCAGAGGATCCATGCGCATCCATTCAACAGCTTGCAGCAACTCTCGAGTCCGACTCTGGAATCACATGTGAGTTACTTCGCCATGTAAACTCCGCTTCATTTGCGAGTGATCGCAGAGCTGGCACCGTGGCGCAGGCCATCAACCTGCTTGGGCTCCGAATGGCTAAGACTTTTGTCATGACCATTGGAATTCAGGCTGCGATGGCCTCCACAAAGACACGGGTGATGAATCAAACGACGTTTTGGAATGAGTCATTGCAGAGAGGGTTGTTCGCGAAGGAATGTGCTCGCGCGGGAGGCATCGACGGCGATGTTGCTTTTCTGGGAGCCCTGCTACAAGACTTCCTGCTACCGGTCCTCGCGTCCGAGTACCCTGAGGAATACTTTCACTATCTCACTGAGGGGCGTAAACGTCACATCGACCTGTGCGAATACGAGCGCCGCGTCCTGCACTGCGATCACGCGACGGCAGCTGCACATTTGGCACACAGTTGGAACCTTCCAGACGACTTGGTGTGTTGTATCTTTTTTCATCATCAGATTCCGTTGCTTGCACGGCACTCACAACTCGGCGATTCCGCATGCCTTCCCGTTGCCGTGTCGTCTCTGCTCCATGGACAGCTGCAACAGGTTCCCGGTGGAGAATCTCGTCTGATCGAACTCGATCGCATGACTGACACCTTTGACTTGGTCAATGTGT
Source organism: Planctomycetaceae bacterium (assembly GCA_020426505.1). Taxonomy (GTDB): domain Bacteria; phylum Planctomycetota; class Planctomycetia; order Planctomycetales; family Planctomycetaceae; genus JAHBXU01. The sequence continues at coordinate 56,535 of JAGQPX010000058.1, forward strand.
GTGAAACCGTGGATGAACGACTACAGGCGATGGCTCACGGGAACTGTGTGCAGTTTCCTCTCACACGTCGCATCAAAGCCCGCATCCCTCAGAATTGCAAGCAATAGTGGCTGTTGTCGCGGCCCAGATTACTTCGATTGCTCCTCCGCGAAACTATCGCTTTAAAGTGGCCCCAGTTTTCGGACCAGTGGCGACGAATCCTTATGTGGACTCGACTGGCGAAAGGATGTGGTCAGCAGCGGCACGTGTGGACTTACAACGGTGCGCCCCTAGTGTTGCATGCGCTGTGGAGCAAACTGAATCGGTCGCGTGATCATCGGGGATACGGCCAGGGGGCGCAATGCTTCGCCGAGGTTTGTGCGTTCTACTCCACGGTTTCGGATCGATGTCGTCCGCAACGCGAAGGACGTCTTCGCCTTCGAGGTGATCCCTAAAACGCTGGATAATGGAACGCACGGGCGCCGACACCGCAATGACGACGATCGGAATCCCTCAACCAGCGAATTCCTGATCCACCTCATGCTCAGCCCCCCGCCAAGACCCAATCATGATTGAGAAGACCAGTTTTCAGTCGGACAGAGAATTTGGCTGTTCGACTGGGGGTGCGAGCATTCGATGATCACGATTCTTGCGAGGGAACTTGTCCTGCTATCTCGGTGGAGACGTAAGGACCATCATCCACGAGAACCGCAGCACGATCGCTACGACTGGTCCGGTCAAACCATCCAAGGTGCAATCCCCGGCCTCTCTCATCTTATCCGACAAGTTTACGAGATCTGCAACGATGACATGATTGCCTTGGTCCTTCCCCACCTAGTCACGACCGAAATTGAATCCATGCGTAAGACACTTTTCACACTACAGGAGTTTTCCGTTCCTCTGATTGCAGGCGTTGTCGTCGCCATGCTCGCAGCGAACTGGGATGCCGATCTCTATCACGGACTGACTCAGACTCCGCTGACCCAGATGTGGGCATTTCTGACACACGGAGGCAGCGCTCACCACGGGCATGCGGAGGGTTGGGGCCATTATCTGACGCTCCATTTCCTGGCGAATGACATTTTCATGGCCTTATTCTTTGGCATCGCAGCCAAGGAAATTACTGAAGCCTGTTTGCCGAACGGCGCCTTGAATCCGCCTCGCAAGGCGGTGAATCCGCTGTTCGGGACGATCGGCGGAGTCGTCGGTCCGATCGGAGTGTTTCTTTCGTTGAATGCTCTGTTTGGAATGTCGGCGTGGAGAAACGGATGGGGGATTCCCACAGCCACCGACATTGCTCTTGCCTGGCTCGTGGCGAGACTGCTCTTTGGCAAAGGGCATCCTGCAGTCAGCTTCCTGCTTTTGCTGGCAGTCGCTGATGACGCAATCGGGCTGGGGATCATCGCGGTCGGTTATCCCGATCCGGCTCATCCGACTGAGTGGGGCAATCTCATCTGGATGCTTCCCGGCATGGCCATCGCTTATTCTCTTCGGGTTCGCCAGGTGCAGTCATGGGTTCCTTATCTCACGCTCGGCGGGGCCTTCTGCTGGGGAGGACTGTACAGCGCTCATCTGCATCCTGCATTGGCACTCGTGTTTGTCGTCCCGTTCCTTCCGCCTCCGAACCGAGACGAAGGGCTCTACGAGTCTGTCGACTTCGAAGAGTTGGAATGCTCGACGACTCACGCCGACCGTCATTGCAGCCCCCTTGAACAGTTTGAGCACGACACGAAGACGTTCGTCGACTTCGGATTGTTCTTCTTCGCATTTGCCAATGCTGGTGTGGCCTTGTCGGAGATCACCGGACTGACGTGGATTCTGCTGTCATCTCTGTTGATTGGGAAAACGGTCGGCATCTTCGGGTTCAGTTGGATCGCAACCAGACTGGGGTTCCCGCTGCCGACAGGGATGTCCTTTCGGCATCTGTTCGTCACCGGCATCATCGCCGGGCTCGGATTGACGGTCGCTCTGTTCGTGTCCAATCAGGCGTTCACGACTCCGTCGTTGCAGGGAGCCGCGAAGATGGGAGCTGTCTTCTCCATTGGATCAGCCCTCTTTGCATTCATCGCCTTCGATTGGCTCGGCCTCAGAGAGGGGGACACGCTCCTTTCGCTGTTGCTGTCCAGGATTCAATCGGGTCTCCGTCGACCGACGGAGAAACCGACTCCCGCATTGACCGGGTCGGCTGACGTCTGAATGACGGCGAAGCAGAACTCCCCATTTTACCAACACTCCTCTTGCATGGTCTGTGATGTCATACGATTTCATTGTTGTTGGAAGCGGTCCCGCCGGACAAAAAGGGGCCATTGCCGCGTCCAAACTGGGCAAACGAGTCGCCCTGGTCGAGCGCCAGCGGTCAAGCCTCGGCGGGGTCTGCCTCCACACGGGCACTATCCCCTCGAAGACCATGCGGGAGGCGATCCTGCATCTCACCGGCTTCCGCCACCGGGATGTGTATGGAGATCAATTCCGCCGCAAGCGGCACATCACCATGGAATCGCTTCGCCGCAAGCTCGATCAAGTGACTTGTTGTGAACGTGAGATCATCGATGAACACCTCGACCGAAACGGTGTGGATGTCATTTCTGGTGTGGCATCTTTCGTCGATGACCACACGATCACAGTGAAAGCTGACAGTCGGCAGACTCAATTGACCGGCGATTACTTTTTGCTGGCTCCAGGTACGAAACCGACACGTCCTGCTCACATCCCGTTTGATGGCCGACAGGTCTTTGACAGCGATGAGATTCTCAAGCTCGACAAAATTCCGCGGTCGATGATTGTGGTGGGGGGCGGCGTCATCGGTATCGAGTACGCGATCATGTTCGCCACACTCGGTGTTCAGGTCACTGTCGTGGACGGCCGTGAACGCTTGCTCGATTTTTGTGACCGGGAAATCATCGACACGCTACTGCATCATGCCCGTTCGCTCGAGATGATGTTTCGCCTGGGCGAAGAGGTCACGCAGATCCGGAGGTCATCTTCTGGCACGGTTGTGGTTGAACTTGAGAGCCAGAAACGACTGGTGGCGGACACGGTCCTGTTCTCCGTCGGACGCATCGGAGACACCGACTCACTCAATCTCGAAGCCGCTGGGCTCTCCATCAACTCGCGTGGCCGATTGGAGACCAATGAGCATTTGCAGACTGTCGTCCCTCATGTGTACGCCGTGGGAGATGTGATCGGGTTTCCGTCGCTCGCGAGCACTTCGATGCAACAGGGGCGCCGGGCCGCCAGTCACGCATTCGGTCATCCGCTTGCCCCCTGTGATGCGATCCCGTACGGCCTGTTCACCATTCCGGAAATCTCCATGATTGGCCACACCGAGGAGCAGTTGACAGCCGACCGTGTACCCTATGAAGTCGGTCATGCCCACTTCAACGAGACGGCACGCGGTCACATTATCGGAGATCACAATGGCCTGTTGAAGCTCCTGTTCCATCGCAGAACCCGCAAGCTGTTGGGTGTCCACATCATTGGCGAATCGGCTACAGAGTTGCTGCATATCGGGCAGGCGGTTCTCTCGTTCGGCGGGACCATCGACTACTTTTGTGACACGATCTTCAATTTCCCCACGCTGGCGGAGTGCTACAAAGTCGCTGCGTTCGATGGTCGAAACCGTCTTTGCCTTGATGACGACACTTTAATGTCGAACGATTCCATTGATCTGTCAACGAACGTCGAGGCAACCCTGGCACAACTCGATCACACGACAAGACGAGACGAAGCTGTGTGCCTGTCTCCGTAAGCCGGGCTAAAGGGTTTGCATCATACACCCCAACACGCGAGACGTTTCCTTTCAAACAAGAAAGCCATTCCATGCAGATGCGACGCAGCAATCCTGCCCAAGACGTCAGGGAATTCATGTGCGGAGTCGAGCGACGGAATCCCTGTGAACCAGAATTCATTCAGGCAGTCCGGGAATTTGCCGAAGATGTGATTCCCTATGTCGCCGAGCATCCGGAGTTCCGCGAAGCCAAGATTCTGGAACGCATGACCGAACCCGATCGGATCGTGACGTTTCGAGTGACATGGGAGGATGATGCTGGGCAGATCCGGGCCAATCGCGCCTGGCGGGTCCAGTTCAATAACTCCATCGGCCCGTACAAAGGAGGGCTGCGGTTTCATCCTACTGTGACACAAAGCGTTCTCAAGTTCCTCGGTTTTGAACAAGTGTTCAAGAACAGTCTCACAGGACTGCCGATGGGAGGGGCCAAAGGCGGCGCCAACTTCAATCCGCGCGGGAAGAGCTGCCGGGAAGTGATGCGTTTCTGCCAGTCGCTGATGACAGAACTCCACCGTCACGTCGGCGAGGACACAGACGTCCCTGCGGGCGACATCGGCGTGGGAAGCCGTGAGATCAGCTATCTGTTCGGTCAGTACAAGCGTCTGAAGAACCGGTTTGTCGGCGTCCTGACCGGCAAGGGGTTGGCTTCGGGAGGAAGCATGATTCGAACGGAAGCTACAGGTTACGGTTGTGTTTACTTTTGCGAAAACATGCTCAACCATCGTGGCGACAGTCTCAAAGGGAAGACGTGTCTGGTCTCGGGGTCGGGCAATGTGGCGATCTATACAGTCGAGAAGGCAAACGAGTTGGGAGCAAGGGTGGTCACGTTATCTGACTCCTCTGGGTTCATACATGACCCCGGCGGCATCGATGCGGAGAAGCTGCAGTTCATCAAGGAGTTGAAGGAGGTGCGCCGCGGGAGAATCTCGGAATATGCAGACGCCTTCTCAGGAGTGACATTTCACGAAGCCTCTCGACCCTGGGGAGTCAGTGCAGACGTTGTGTTTCCCTGTGCCACTCACAATGAGATCAACGCCGATGACGCACATGCCCTGCTGGCGAATGGAGTCGTCGCCGTGTGTGAAGGGGCAAACATGCCAACTGAACTGGACGGAGCCAAAGCCTTTCGGGAGGCGAAGATCCTCTACGGTCCTTCCAAGGCGGCCAACGCCGGTGGAGTCGCGGTGTCGGGACTCGAACAAAGTCAGAATGCACTCCGCCTGTCGTGGACTCGTGAAGAGGTCGACGCCAAATTGCAGGCAATCATGCAAGATATCCACCGACAGTGTTTGAACTATGGCCGCACCTCAAGTGATGAGGTCGATTACGTCTCAGGAGCAAATGTTGCTGGATTCCAAAAGGTTGCACAGGCAATGTTGTCATATGGGGTCGTCTAGAAGCGGTCACAACACATGATGCGTGAATTCTGCAGGCAGGTGACTCTACCAAGAACTCGCAGGACCGCTCCCGTGGCGTGCGTGCGTTACTCGAAATAAGGCATTGTTGTGGGATTCGCCTTCCCGTCTTCCTGTCAGAATTGTATTGCCGAGCGAGACGACACCGGTGCATTTTCAGGAGATCTTGAGTGTGAGTGAGGTCATGTTGGACTGGGAACAGCTGTGTGATGAGCGGCTCCGTGAGGTCGAGTTGGCTGACCTGCCAGGCCGCCTGGTGATCCCACGACCGCCCAAGTCGATAACAACGTTTCTGGAGATCGCGAAAAGCACCGCCTCTGACCTGCGAACGCTTATTGAGATAATCGAAAGAGACACAGAGCTAAGCTCTCAGGTACTCCGGCTGATCAACAGTAGTGCCTATGGCCTTAATCAGAAGGTGGCATCAATTCCACGCGCGAGCACATTGCTCGGGCATCGTCGATGCAGAATGCTGCTTATGAGTGCTGCACTAACTGCGTCGATGCGTTCAGTGAACTCGATCGATAAGAGCGATGGTGACTTTCTGTCACGGTCACTGGAAAGGGCGGTCTTTGCACGCGTAACCGCCGAAACACTCGGGGTCGACCCCGAGGCCGCGTATGTTGGCGCATTGCTGCAAGATCTTCTCCTGCCGCATCTACAACGTGCGTATCCGAACAAATACGATCACTTCGCTTCGTCGGAGCAATCGCTCAGCATCCTTGAACAAGAACACTTTGGCTGGAACCACGCAACAATGGCGGCCAAAGTCTTAACATCTTGGAGTTTTCCAATAGAAGTCGTCTGTTGTGTGGCATTCCACCATGACCTCGATTTAATTGTGAGTAACGACGGCTATCGCGATTGCGGTCTCATTGCGCCGGCAATCAGCGCCTTATTGCCGGACGTCTTCCGCCAGGAACCGGAAGGTGTTCGCCGGTTGTTTCAACTTCAAGACACAGTTCCAGAACTAAGGTTTATCGAGATCGCAGCTGAGGTGGATGAGGAGTTTCATCAACTCGGTCCGATGAGCAGTCACAGGATTTCATTGTGTGATCATCTGTCACATCTTGCGATGACCCTCATTGAACATGACAGAAGCCAAACAAACTGGTTGGGACGGACGATTGGACAGTACACGCTTGAAAAGAAGATCGGCGCAGGAAGCATGGGCGAAGTATATCGCGCGCGCCACTCGATGCTTCGCCGCCCTGCTGCAGTCAAGCTGATGGCGATGTCCCATCTCTCCAGTGAAACTCTCGTGAGGTTTGAAAAGGAAGCTCACATCACAAGCGAACTCTCAAGTCCGCACACCGTGCAAGTCTACGACTATGGGGCAACTCCAGAAGGAGTCCTGTTCTACGTGATGGAGTACCTTGACGGAATGACCTTGCGAAGAATGGTCGAAGAGTATGGACCATTGCCTGAAGGTCGCGTTATTCATATCCTTTCTCAAATCTGTGGCTCACTCGCTGAGGCTCACGGGAAAGGGCTGATTCATCGCGATGTCAAACCAGACAATGTCCTTGTGTCGGTTTGCGGAGGGGTAAGCGATGTTGCAAAGTTACTAGATTTTGGACTTGTCGAGGTTGTCGGCGGAGCGGGCAGTCCGTCCAGCGGCAAGCATCTTCAAGGGACGCCGCTCTATATGGCTCCAGAGGCAATTGTAGATCCGGAGAAGATCGACGAACGGACTGATGTCTATGCATTGGGAGCCGTCGGGTACTATCTGCTTTCCGGGGTTCCACTCTTTTCCGAAACTAAGGTTGTTGACGTACTCCAGCTGCAGGTGACTCATGACCCGCCATCCCCATCACAGAGAAGTGGCCGAGAGATTGCAGAGGATTTGGAAGCCCTCGTCATGCAATGTTTGAGAAAAAATGCCAACGAGCGGCCTCACAATGTGATGTCGGTTGCAGAGAAGCTTTCACGGTGTCGTTCCGCGAATGGATGGTCGTTTGACGACGCTCATAGATGGTGGTCCCAGCACGTCACTCCTGCTTCGACGACGACAGCGAGTTGGTCGGAACCTCCTGGGAGTAAGGTGACTCAAGATGAGCTAGTTTCAACGATTCACATCAACACAGACACCTAACGTCTCAACCATCTCGGGGAGTACAGCCTCGTGATGCCTCGTCGAGACGCCGACCATCATGGTCCGGAGCATGCGATCAGCCCGCCGTTCGTCTTTCCGCATCGCCTCGATCGCCGGAATCTTGACCTCGACCGACATCCCCCAGAGCCACCACCGACTCTTCAACCTTCCAAGACAACCGTGACATCATCCGACGCATGGGTCCGCTGCTGATCGAGCTGCACGATTCTGGTGGTCGAATCGGGATCAATGCTCATGGTCATGTTCGTGATCATGGCGATGACTGAACTCGCCTTGATACGACTTACCTTGGATCGTCAGTTGCAACTTCGGCTCGAATCCGGCTTCGTCGAGATGTTGCACCAGATCCGTATCCTCCGAGACAAATCGTGAAGATCGACCTTCCGGATCGTTCTCATCAGGTGAAGCGGGAAGCGAATATTGCTCCGGTTCGCCGTCATGTCTGGCATTGATCTTGATCTCAGTCGCTTCGATCGGCACCGGCGTCGTTGCCCCTGAATCGAGGATGTAGATCGTAACGGATTGATCGTTATGTACGAGCTCGGCGTGGTATTCCTCGTTCCCTAACTCGATCAGCTCGCCGTGATGCGGGCCTTCGCTGGGATGTGCGTGCTCGCCGTGATCATGTCCGCTGTGATCATGCAAGTCGTGCGAATTGGCTGTTTCGGAAGGTGGAGGTGAACCTGATCCATCAGTCGCTGGACCGTTTCCACAACCGCTGAGTGAAATGGCAATGCCGGTGAGTCCAAGTGCAACACAGTTACAAAGAAGTTTCATGGGTATCTCCTGATGATGTCTTCGAGCGATCATCCATGTCCTTTGAATGAACGTCCGTCTACGTACCCGACCTTGGCGGCGGCAGGTTCAATGTGCTCCGTCGTCCTGGACGGAGAGTGATGTGATTCGGGTCGCAGGTGTGCTTCTTCAACGAGATCGATCTCCGAATGCAACTCGCTCACGACCCGCTCGGCTTCGTTGATACCGAACAACCAAAACAGAGCGGGATGCACGAAGAAATCGAGCAGGGTCGAACTGATCAGTCCGCCGAGGATGACGGTCGCGACCGGGTACAGGATCTCCTTGCCGGGCTCTCCCGCTGCCATGACGAGAGGAACGAGTCCAATGCCCGAGGTCAGGGCCGTCATCAACACGGGTGCGAGTCGTTCCAGCCCGGCACGGACGATCATGTCCTTGGTCCAACTCTCGCCTTCGTACTTGACCAGATGCAGATAGTGATTGAGCAGCAGAATGCCGTTGCGTGAGGCGATCCCCGCGAGTGAGATGAAGCCCACCATCGCGGCAATTGTCAGCGTCTGACCAGTCACAACCAATGCGACCACCGAGCCAATGAACGCCATCGGCAGCGCGGCCATCACCTGCAATGACAGGTTGACCGATCGGAACATGGTGAACAGGACCAGAAACACACCGATCAGCGCGACCACAAACAGTGCTCCAATGACCTGAGAGGCCGACTGCTGACTCTCGAACTGGCCGCTGTACTCAATGAAGTAACCGGCTGGCAGTGTCTCGATGACGGGTCGCACCTGCCGCTGAATGTCCTGCACAACGTCGACGACGCCCCGCTCGGAGACATTGCATTGCAGGACAATACGTCGGCGAACATTCTCACGGTTGACCGTATTTGGCCCCCCCGATTCGTAAATGTTTGCGACTGCTTCGAGTGGCAGCCGTCCTCCGTCACGCATCTCGATCGTCAGTCGCCGCAGTGCCTGAAGGTTCTCCCGATAGTTTTCGTCGAGGCGGATCAGCAGGTCGAACGTGCGTTGACCGATCAGCACCTCGGAGGCGACTTGCCCGTTCATGGCCGTTTCGATGAAATCGTTGACCTCAGCTGCTGTCAGCCCGTACACCAGCAGTTTGTCCTTGTCGAGTTCGATCCGCAGTTGCGGGATGATCACCTGCGGCTCGACGAGTAGGTCAGTGACGCCTGGCACTTCCTGCATGGCCGCTTGCATTTCCTGCGCCTTGCGGCGGAGTACGTCGAGGTCATCCCCATAAATCTTGATGCCGATCTGTGCCTTTACGCCGGAGAGCATGTGCGAGATCAGGTGAGCGATCGGCTGCTCGACCGCAGTCACGATGCCAGGGATGTCGGCCATCGCCTCGCGAATCTCATCCAGTTGCGCTTCACGGCTGCGAGGTGACTCGGGGTCCAGTTCGATGATGATCTCGCTCATGTTCACGCCCTCAGCGTGCTCGTCGAGTTCAGCCCGGCCGGTCCGTCGGACGAACTGCACCACGTCCTTGATCTCCTGCAGGCGTTGTTCGACCCGCTGACCAATCTCATTCGACGTCTTCAATGACGTCCCAGGCGGCAATACCACATTGAGTTGCACGGCCCCTTCGTTGAACGGTGGCAGGAAGTCGCGTTCGAGTGTCATCACGAATAGACCAGCGACAGCGACCGCTGCCACCGTCACCAACAGATTGAGACCCGGCAGACGGAGACTGAAGCGGATCACCCGCTCGCCAATCCATTTGATCCCCCTCAGGAGGAACCCGTCCTTCTCACTCTCGGTGAGTGAGCGACCGGACAGCAGCCAGTACGACAGCACGGGCGTCACGGTCAGCGAGACGAGCAGCGACGACAGAATCGAGACGATGTACGCAACGCCCAACGGCGTAAACAATCGGCCCTCCATCCCGGACAGAGCAAACAACGGGATGAACACCAGGATCACGATCATCGTGCCGAACACGATTGAGTTACGGATCTCGACACTCGCCCGGAAGACGACCAGCAGCGCCGGCAGCGGCTTCGCACTCTGACGATTCTCCTTCAGCCTGCGGAAGATGTTCTCGACATCGACGATCGCGTCATCGACCAGTTCACCGATCGCAACCGCCAGACCACCAAGCGTCATCGTGTTGATCGAGATGCCGAAAAAAGAGAACACGATCGCTGTCATCACGAGTGACAGTGGGATCGCCGTGAGCGTGATGAACGTCGTGCGGATGTTCATCAGGAACAGGAACAGAATGATCACGACTAAAGTGCCGCCGTCGCGGAGTGCTTCGACAACGTTCTCGATCGCCCGATCGATGAACGACTTTTGTGTGTAGAGTGGAGCAACCCGCAAATCGTCGGGAAGCGAGGGACGCAGGTCGTCGATCGCGGCCATGACATCATCAGTTACCTGCCGCGTATCGGCTCCGGGTTGCTTGTTGATTGTCAGAATGACAGCCGGACCTCCGGAGAAGTCGCACTCGTCACGACGGACGTATGCTGCACTGTCACCCCGTTTGACCTGTGCCCCCTCAACGACGTTTGCAATCTGTTGCAGGCTGACCGACTGCCCGTCGCGAATGGTCACGACGACTTTCCGCAGGTCCTCAATCGTCTGCACCAGACCCAAAGCTCGGACGAGGAGTTCGTTCGGACCCTGATCATCGAGATAGCCGCCGGTCGCGTTCTCGTTGCTGCTCTGCACGGCTGTCTTCACCTCGTGCAGCGTGACTCCGTACCGCAGCATCGCGTCCGGGTCAACCAGCACCTGAAACTGCTTGCGGCCTCCCCCCATCGTGAACACCTGCGACACGCCGGGGATGGTGAGCAAACGTTGCCTGACCACCCAGTCTCCCAGCGTCCGCAACTCCAGCGGATCGGTCGTGCCGTCATCGCTCCACATGCCCAGCATGAGAATCTGCCCCATGATGGACGAGATGGGTGCGAGTGTGGGCTTGACCCCTTTGGGCATCCGGTCCTGAACGAGTTGCAGTCGTTCGTTGACGATCTGCCTGTCGGTGAAGATATCGGTGCCCCAGTCAAACTCGACATACACAACCGAGATCCCAATGCCCGACGAACTGCGAACCGCCTGCACCCCGTTGGCCCCATTCATCGCCGTCTCGATCGGGAACGTCACCAGCGTCTCGACCTCTTCGGGAGCCAGTCCGGGTGCTTCGGTCATGATCACGACGCGCGGCCGGTTCAGATCGGGAAACACATCGATCTGCGCCTGCGTCGCCTGATAAGTCCCATAGCCGATCAGAAACAGCGCAGCTGCCATCACGAGCAGGCGTTGCTTGAGTGCGAAACGGATGATGGAGTTGAGCATGGCTGAGAGTTGAGAGCGGAGGGCTATTATGACAAGCTCGTCCGTAGACCACTTAACATACGAGCGACTTCTTCTGCGTCAGATTCCAGCGAGGTTCGTGCGTGCTCGGACATGTATGATTGCCTTGTTGCAATCCGTGCCTGCGACACGACTTCCATGAGTGAGCCATACGCGATCTCAACAAATCGGGAAAACTCACGATCTGAATTGCGGCTTGTGCCCTCAGCAATATTTGAAGAAATCGAAACGGCTGCTCTGCGCATCTGGCTTGTCAGACCGAAACGCTCGTCGCCTGGAAACGCCGAGCTGACCTCATAGACAAGGTCTGCAAACTCAATCGCGCGATGCCAGACATCAAACTTCTCAAATCGAAACATCATGGCCTCATCTTCATCCGGAATATCAAAACAGTCAGGTCATTCCTCTTAGTCATTTTCAGCCCAATCTGCTCTCTCCTCTCCGCTCTCAGCTCAGTGGTTATGCCCCGCGTGCGGATCGACTCCGCCGCCAGTTTTGTTCTTGAGTGCCATTTGCATCTGGTGAGCGCCGCGAGTGGCGACAACGTCGCCAGGGAACAGCGAACCATCGTTGGCGATGACAGCCTCGTATTGGTCGCGGTGCTTCACGTGAACGGGGACACGATCGAAGTGGTTGCCGTTCTGTTGGAAGACGAAGTACTCGGCTCCTTCGCGGGCGAGAGCATCGACCGGCAACACGATCTGCTCCGGCCACTCTTCGACCGGCACGCGAAGTTGCAGACGTTGTCCGGGGAGATACTTCCATTCGATGTACCGATTTCCGTCCGCACGACGGTCCTTGGTGACCTCGTTCGGCAGTCGCACGTAGAAGTGCAGCGTGCGTGAACTGACGTCAACCTGATTGGCCAGATAAGCGATTTCCAGCCCCTTAACTGTCAACGATTTCTCACCTGGCTGATCGAAGATCGCATCGACGGTCCACCCTCGTTCGGATGCCTGTCGAAGTTGTTGAATGTCCTGCTCGAACGCCATCCCTTCGATGAACAGCTCCGCAAAGTCGCTCAGCACGCACAACGTCTCACCCGCGTTGATAGACTGTCCTTTGTGAACGTTCAGGTCCTGTAAGATGAGCGGGTCGTCCTGCGGCGATACCGGCTCCTCCTCGGCTTCTGCTTCCTCTGAGAACGAAACAGGGCTCAACGGATTGCGGGTGAGCCTCATCTCACTCTCACCATGTGAGTCGATCGAGGGTGCGAAGATTTGCAACTCACGGAGCAGCCGACGCTCGTCTTCGATGCGTTCCACCTGAGAGTCCGACAACCCATGCAATCGGAGTGCTTCACGTTGAGCCTTGAGAAGTGCCTCCAGCTTGTCTCGTGCATACTCCCGTTCGAGCAGGACTTTTCCTGCGATCGCTCCGCTTTGAGTGACTCGCTCCAGTCGCGTGATCTCGGCCTGCTCGACGTCCAGTTCGCCGAGTGTTTTGAGGAAGTCGGTTTGCGCCTGCACCAGGTCTTCATGCGTCAGCCGAATCTGAAACAGCAGCGTGCCCGGCTCGACCGCTTCGCCCTGCACTGCATGGACGTGGGTGACGACACCCGTCATTGGAGTCGCGACCTGCACCCGCGTGCGACCGGGACGCTCGACAACGACAGCTGGAACGATCAGTGACTTGCGATAGATCTCAAGCGACACCGGGCGAATGGCCTCCGAAGTAAGACCGATGTTTCGCTGCCCCTGTTCGGAAAGTTCAAGCGAGGTGGCATCGTCGTGCCCTGCATGGGACCCATGATCGTGCTCCGCATGCAAGTCGTCATGGCCCCCATGTCCATGACTGTGTGAGTCGGACGGCGGGGCTGATCGGAAGGCGGCAGCCGATCCTTCGACCCATGCCATCGTCGCCGGGAACCATCTGTTCCACGTCATGAGGCCGACCCCTCCCACAACAACAATCGCGGTGAGCCAAAGCCACTTCGCAAGGTTTTTTGGAATGCGTTGATTCATGATGACACTTCCAGCACATGCAACGAGTGCAGGGATGATCGCAATGCTCCAGAGCAACTGGAGTCGCGCAGCAGGGAATGATTCCGTTCCAGTAAGCGATCAGACCAATGCAATCTCAGGGAAAGTCGGACGAGACACGCACACCAACGAATGGATGCGGAGCGCAGAGACCATGCCTGATGTTGGTCTGAGAGAGCGGACCGTTAGAGCAGCCACACCTGCGTCACTTCGCGCAGGGGCTCACAGTGGGAATCAATGTCGGGCGGTCGATTGCCTTCACCTGAGGAAGCCAGCTCACCACCCTCGACCAGAGTGATCGTCGAACCATCAATCACAGAGAGTGAGTTCAACATGCACAGTATCAATGTGATGTCATAACCGTCCGGACCCAGGACGAAACTGCAATCGGGTTCGTCACAGGAATCACCCTCGCCGTGCTGGTGGCCATTATGGTGATTGGAGCAATCGTTATCAGTTGCATCCGGACTCACATGAGCGTGGCCATGCCCGTGAACGCAGTGGTCATCCACGTCAATCGCAACTTGAGTCTCACCAAGACCATGTCGTCCGCTGCACTCACTTGTGTGATGAGTACAGCATCCGAGCAACGCGTGGAGCGCGACTGCGGTCATGGTCAGAAGTGAGGCGATCGTGTGAAACATGGGGCGGTTGATGCCTTACCACCGACACTTTTGATTGCGAGAGCCACGGTGAGTGCGTTGTACCGGCTTTGTAAATTGCCGTCTACAGGAGTTGTTGATGCTCGAAGCGGATGCAAGTCGCATGCCGACCTGACAGATGCTCCGTCTCGAACGGAAGTCTACCGAATTATAGGCCTCAATCCGCAAGAGTTCCGCATCTTTTGGCCGGAACTCCTGCTGTCTTCAATCTGATGATTCTGTGATCAGATCGACCACCACTTGGTTTCCAAACCATTACGGGTCAACGGTCTCCGGAGACGTTATATTCGGATAAACTGCAACTCCTGCCCGACCACCATCCGACGACCACGATCATCACACGAGTGCTTACGATGGCCGAACAATCAACAACGCCTGTACCACAACCAGCGCCAGGCACCGAAGCCGGCAAGCCGTGGCTCAACGCAATGGCGTCCCGGTACTTCACCGACTGGCTGACCGAACAGCGGATGAGCCTCGCGTTCACGACGTATCAGACAGGGAAGGTCTTCTTCGTCGGCTGCAAGGCCGATCGTTCGTTATCGCTGTTCGAGCGAACGTTCAAGCATTGCATGGGCATGTGGGCCGCTCCTGACGCCCAGTCGATCTGGCTCAGTTCCCGCTATCAACTCTGGAGACTGGAGCGATCGACAACTCAGGCGATCCCGCATCAGGCCCCCGATCCCGAGAAACCCGACTCAGCGATCCCCGCCTGGGTCAACCGGGGTTATGACTTCGCCTACATCCCCCGCGTCGGCTACACGACCGGTCATTTGGACGTACATGACATGGCTGTCGACAAGAATGGACGACTCGTTTTCGTGAACACCCTGTTCGGGTGCCTGGCAACAATCTCCGACAACGCGAACTTCGTACCGTTGTGGAAACCGCCCTTCCTCTCCGCCCTCGTGCCGGAGGACCGCTGTCATTTGAATGGACTGGCCATGAAGGACGGCATGCCCGCGTACGTGACCGCCGTGTCAGAGTCGGATGTCAATGATGGTTGGCGCGACCGCCGACGTGACGGTGGTTGTGTCATCGACGTCCAGCAGAATGAGGTCGTTGCCCGTGGTCTCTCGATGCCCCACTCACCCCGCTGGTATCACGAGCAACTCTGGGTGCACAACTCGGGCACCGGCGAGTTCGGAAAGATCGATCTCTCAACCGGCAAGTTCGAGCCGGTCGCCTTCTGTCCCGGTTATCTCCGTGGACTCTCGTTCCAGGGAGATTACGCCATCGCCACGCTCTCCAAACCGAGGCACGTCAGCTTTCACGGACTCGAATTGGACGACCGACTCGAACAAAAGCAGGCCGAAGCCCGCTGCGGTCTCCAGGTGATCGACCTCAACACGGGTGCCATCGCGCACTCGCTACGACTCGATGGCTCACTCGTCACCGAACTCTATGACGTCGTGACCCTCCCCGGCACGCGGCAACCCATGGCGGTCGGATTCCAGAACAACGAAATCGAACGCCTGATGATCATCGGCGAAGAGGGGACGCTGTAGCGCCACTGTAGACATCACGCTCCGCGTGATGTCACTTTGGTCTGTGACCTGTCGATGACCATGCAAGCTCGCTCTTCATCCGCTCATCACGCGGAGCGTGATGGCTACTCTCGTCTGTCAGATATACGAGCCGCCGGCGTACGTTGTGTCCTGCTTCATCTCGACGTTGACGCATGCGGGTTTACCGCTGTCAAAGGCTCGTCTAATCGCGGGGGCGATCTCTTCCGGTTGCGTGACGTGCTCGCCATGCCCCCCCATTGCTTCGACGATCTTGTCGTAACGAGTGTAGGCGAGCTTGGTCGCGACGAGTCTTTCTTCGCCGAAGAAGTGGGCCTGTGGTCGCATCATTTGGCCCCAGGCAGCGTCGTTGCCGACGATCCCCACGATGGGGAGACCGAAGCGGACAGCCGTGTCGTACTCGAAGCCGTTAAGGCCGAAGCTGCCGTCACCGTAGATGATCATCACCCGTTTAACGGGATGAGCAATCTGCGCAGCGATGGCGAACGGCATGCCAACGCCGAGTGTTCCGAGCGGGCCAGGGTCCATCCAGTAGCCTTTGCGAGGGATAGGCACGACCTTCGATGCCTGTGCGACGATGTCACCTCCGTCACCGATCACGATCATGTCATCGGTCACAGCATCCGCGATCTCTTTGCACAGACGGAGTGAGTCGATGGGCGTTTCGTTGGAAGAATATCGCTCAGCGAGTTCCGACTCTGCGGCCTCCTCACCCGCACGGAGTTTTGCAGAATAGTCGCTGAAATCGAGTGAGATGCCCTGCTCCTCCATCGTTTGATTCAGGAGATCGAAACTGCACGCAAGATTGCCGACGAGGGCCACGTCCGATGGCCGGTTGTGGCCGATGAGCGTGTAGTCCATGTCGAGTTGGATGATCTTCGTCGACGGTGGAATCTTCTTACCGAACCCCATGCGGAAGTCGAGCACCGTGCCTGCCAGGATCATGACGTCGCATTCACTCGTCGCCGCCCGACGAGTTCGGTTGAACAAATGCTTCGACTCACGTGGGATCGTACCTCGCCCCATGCCGTTGGCGTACGCGGGGATGTTGGTTCGTTCGAGGAACTCGTTGAGTTGCGACTGAGCGTTGGACCATTTGACACTCGTGCCCGCCATGAGCATCGGCCGCTCAGCTTTCTGGAGAATCTCCAGTGCAGCAACCGCTGACGACTCGTCCGGAGTGATGGCAGGCGGGACGGTCGAGATAGGACGGTCGTTCATCGTCGAGCCGTCCGTCGTGTTCATCAGCACGTCCATCGGAATTTCGAGGTAGGCCGGTCCTGGCGAACCGGAGATGGCGTGCTTGATGCCCGTCTCGACGTACTCCCCGATACGAGTCGTGTCGTAACACGCATCAGCCCATTTCGTGATCGGCTTCATGACGCTGACATGGTCCATCTCCTGAAGCGACCCTCGTCGCAGATTGCCAAGCGGACCTTGTCCTCCGAACACGAGAATCGGCGAGTTGGCCCGCCAGGCATTCGCGACTCCGGTCACGCAATCGGTGACACCCGGCCCAGCGGTCACCACAGCGACGCCAATCTTGCCGGGGTTAACCCGCGCCCAGGCATCGGCTGCGTGCGTCGTCGCCTGTTCGTGCCTGACGTCGATGATGCGGATGCCCTCATCGAGACACCCGTCATAGATGGGCATCACATGTCCACCACACAGCGTGAAGATGCACTCAACCCCTGCATTCTTGAGTGCACGAGCCGCCAGTTTGCCCCCATGAACGTGCGACATGATCTGCCCTTCCCGTGTGATGATCCTGAATGCCCGAACGACCTCATTCGATGGCACATCGTAGCCATTGACGAGCGGCGATCGAAGGATGTCGTCGTTGTCGGTCGGGGGGATTTGCCCCGTCTTTCCAACTCGTCGGCCTCAGACCTCACGCCTATGTTCTGTCCAGATAACAGTTTGCAGCCCGCACCCCATTCGACTTCACAATCTGTGAGCAGCGTTACCGATTCGCGACTCGACCGGCCACAAATGCGCGCCTAGGATAGAGCCGGATCGTTTAAACGACCAAAAAGAGATCGTGCGTCACTTGCCTGAACGGCACATTTGATGTCCTCCGTCCCCCCGCAGTCAGAACCGACGATCGAGATGCCCTCGCCCGCGCGCGAGCCATCCGCTGACAGTCATCCAATGATTGCCCTGGTCCAGGGGAGCGATCCGGGGCTGAGCGAAGTAACATACCAGTTGCTCGCGAAGCGGTTGAAGATCGCCTCGCTGTTGATGTTTGCCGGCTTCCTGACGTTCTTCATCAAGAACCTGCTTTTCCCGGCTGAGTTCAAGACGGTCGCACACAGCATGCTGTTCTGGGACCACCTGACGATTACCGTCCTCACCGGAATCATCGGCTTTCGCCTCTGCACAAACTGTCAGCACATGATGAGGCATCTTCGAGTCATCGAGTTGCTGGTGTTTGGTGGATCGGCCACGTTCTTTCTCATCATGAATTACACCGAACTGACCACCTGTGTCGAAGCCGGATATCTGCCGACGCTCGTGCCGCCCTGGCTGCTGTTGATCTTCGTTTACGCCTTGTTCATCCCAAACACGTGGCAACGGGCAGCCGTCATGATCGGGACGATGGCCAGCCTTCCGCTACTGCTCCTCACGTACGTTCGCTTCACTTCCGAACACTTCCACACGGTCGTCTATGAGAACCCTCACTTTCGTGGATATGAGAGTTCGATTGTCATTCTCATGATCCTCTCGGCTGTCACTGCTGTCTGGGGAGTGCACACGATCGGCACACTGCGTCGCACAGCCTACGAAGCCAAACGGATCGGTCAGTACCGGCTCAAACGTCTACTCGGCTCAGGAGGCATGGGCGAGGTTTATCTGGCTGAGCACGTGATGCTCAAACGTCCGTGTGCGGTCAAGGTCATCAAGCCTGACAAAGCCGGTGACCTCAAAGCGCTCGCCCGATTCGAGCAGGAAGTCCAAGCCACCGCAAAGCTGACCCATTGGAACAGCATCGAGATCTTCGACTACGGCCGTGCAGACAACGGCACCTTCTACTACGCGATGGAGTACCTGCCGGGCATGAACCTCGAACAGTTGGTCGAGATGCATGGCCCGCTACCCGAAGCACGCGTCATTCACTTGCTCGCACAGACATGCGACGCGCTGAGTGAGGCTCACGCTCACGGACTGATCCATCGCGACATCAAACCGGCCAACATCTTCGCCGCCCGACGCGGTGATGTCTACGATACGGCCAAACTACTGGATTTCGGGCTCGCCAAACCCTTCCGCCAACTGGAGGACTCACGTCTGACGCAAGAGGGAGCGATTGCAGGTTCACCGTCCTTCATGGCCCCCGAACAGTTCACAGACGAACGACTCGACGGCCGTTGCGACATCTACTCGCTCGGAGTCGTGGCGTATTTCCTGCTGACGGGGCACCGGCCTTTCGAGGACAAAAACTCGATGAAGGTGCTCCTTGCACACGCTCATGAGACACCCCGGCCTCCGACGGAATGGCAACCCGACATCTCAACCGAGATGGAGGCGATCGTTTTGCGTTGTCTGGAGAAGTCGCCCGAGGCACGCTTTCCTCACGCACAATCCCTTCGTAGCGCCCTGTTGCGTTGCGACGCCTCGGGAAGCTGGACACGCGAGGATGCACGATCCTGGTGGGAGTGTAACGGCTGTCCCCACAAGCGAGAGCTCGACAAACAGGTCTTCGATCTCAAGCCAGCGGCCGTTACCGTGGGATGAATGGCCCGCCTCATCCAGAGCACTGAAGCGACCCGCAATGGTTAGTTGCGGAGCACCTCGTCAATCTCATCGAACCCGCTGATGCTGAACTTACGCACATCAGACTCATGCTCGATTTGCAACCTGACGCTGCCATTCTTGATATCCAGGATCGTCAGATAGTGCTGCCCGATCTGGATCGTTTCGCCGATCGAAAGTTCGATCTCTTGCTCTTGCACGAGGAACCCTCCAATGTGGCGGTGGTTCGTTTTTGAATTCCGTTCGTCTGCCGCATCGAAACAGCAGCTGAGAAGGAGGCGACTATACCACTTGTTCTCAAATGCAGCAAAGGATAATCACGCGCATCATCAAACGTTTTTGAGACCATACATCCTCTCGTTTTTTCCATTGACACGCCGGTCAAGACTCGCAAGCAAGTCCTACTGAACGTTCGACTACTGCACGTCGATCCGGTGCCTCCGAATGTTTGACGTCACCATGCAACCTCTGACAAATCCGCTTGACGTTCTCGTCGTCGCACCGCACCCCGATGATGCTGAGATCAGCGTTGGTGGCACGATCCTGCAATGTAAATCTCTCGGCATGACGGTCGGCGTCCTCGAACTCACCAACGGCGAACCAACACCTCATGGGACCGAACAACTCCGCGCCGAAGAGACAGCCGCATCAACCAAAGTGCTCGAACTCGATTGGCGACACAATCTCGGACTGCCAAACCGCAGCCTCGAAAATGATCTGGCAGCTCGACGTGAACTGGCCGGCATCTTTCGTTTCGCAAGACCGCGCATCATTCTCGCCCCTTATTGGGAGGACGCCCATCCCGATCATGTCGCAGCCAGTGCTCTCTGCGACGCTGCTCGCTTCTGGGCCAAACTCTCCCGTTCCGACCTCCCAGGCGAGCCGTTCCATCCGCCTCGGATCTATTACTTCTGGAGCATTCACCTCCGCATCCATCCCAAGCCTGCGTTCGTGGTCGACATCAGTCCGCACATTGATCGCAAGATGGAGGCGGTAAAATGCTTTGCAAGTCAGGTGATCACCGGTCGATCGACGGAGCATCCCACTTTGCTGGACGACATCAAAGATCGTGGCCGCTACTGGGGCTGGACCATCGGCACTGCCTACGCGGAGCCTTTCGCGAGCCGGGAAGAGATCGGACTCAGTGACCTCCGCACGCTACAATAGCCTCATGTCCATCACCGTCGAATTTTTCGGCCTCGCTCGCAAACGTGCAGGCGTCGCGTCGATCGAGATCGACGCGCATACCATCGGCACCGCGTTTGATGTGTTGGAGAGTCTCCTCCCCAAATGGGCTGATGCGTGTCTCGATGATGGACACCTCAAGAGGTCATTCCTCGCCAACGTGAACAGTCGCACCTTCGTCAACGATCGCAACCAACCACTTCAGGACGGCGATCACCTCCTGATCCTCGCCGCCGACGTCGGCGGATAGCGCCATCCCAAGCCGACGGCTGAGCAATCGTTCCATGTCAGACACCCCGCACGGATACCACGGTCGATACCTGCACGTTGACCTGTCAACACAGCGCAGTGTCGTGCGCGAGTTACCAGCTGACGTATTGCAACAGCACATCGGCGGCAGTGGTCTCGGCACATGGCTCCTGCAACAACACACACCCCACGAGATTGATCCACTCACGCCCGATTCACCTCTGCTGTTCGTGTTCAGCCCGCTCATCGGCAGCCCACTGACGACATCCGCCAAGTTCGCGGTCATGGCGAAGTCACCGTTGACTCAGAGGATCAATGACTCGCTCTCCTCCTCACATTTTGCCATCGCCGGCAAGAAGACCGGTCACGATGCAATCGTCATCACAGGCCACGCTGACTCACCAGCGTGTCTTATCATCGAGCCCGAGTCGGTCAG
The DNA here is from genome assembly GCA_020426505.1 of Planctomycetaceae bacterium. Taxonomy (GTDB): domain Bacteria; phylum Planctomycetota; class Planctomycetia; order Planctomycetales; family Planctomycetaceae; genus JAHBXU01. The sequence goes on from JAGQPX010000058.1 coordinate 77,725, forward strand.
GTTTGAATCTGCAGACGACGTTTGGGGGCTGAGCAGCCAGCAAGCGGCCAACCAAATCCGTATTCGACTGGGGAAACAGTTCCACATCGCCTCGATCGGACCGGCGGGTGAACACCTCGTCCGTTACGCCACCATCTCCAACGACGGTCGTCATGCTGGCCGCGGTGGACTCGGGGCCGTCATGGGATCAAAGAACCTCAAAGCGGTCGCCGTCACAGGGGACCGGCTGACAACATACGCTCATTCCGACGAACTGATTGCCTACAGCAAAGACCTCTCCCGCAAATCGTTCGGCCCGGCGACGGCCAAGTACCGCGAACTGGGGACCGTCAGCAACCTGTTGACCTTCAATCGCCTCGGAACTTTGCCGACACGTAACTTTCAGCAGAGTGAGTTCGCAGAAGCCGAGCGACTCGCTCCCGAAACGATGTCCGTCACTCATGACCGTACCCGCGCGAGCTGTGCTGCCTGCACGATCGGCTGCGAACACATCTTCCATGTGTCACCCGGCGACAAAGGCGTGCGCATGGAGTACGAGAATCTGTTCGCCCTCGGACCGCTGTGCGGTATCTCTCACCCGGACACGGTCCTGTGTGCCTCGGCGCTTTGTGACGAATTGGGCCTCGACACCATCAGCGCCGGCGGCACGATTGCCTTCGCCATGGAGTGCGCTGAACGTGGCCTCATCGATGCCCCCGACCTCCGCTTCGGCAACGGCGATGCGCTACTGCAAACACTCCACCTCCTCGCACATCGCGAGGGTCTCGGCGATCTGCTCGCAGAAGGGTCACGACTTGCGTCACAACAGATCGGCCAAGGCAGTGAAGACTTCGCCCCTCACGTCAAGGGGCTCGAACTTCCGGGCTATGAACCGCGTACACTGCAAACAATGGCACTTGGCTTCGCCGTCGGCACCCGTGGCGCGGATCACAATCGGTCCGGCGCTTATCAGGTCGACTTCTCTGACAAGGTCGACCGACTGCTCGCGACTCCCGGTGACGTGACGCTGGCAATCGAGACTGAAAACGAAGCAGCCCTGATGGACTCGCTCATTCTCTGCAAGTTCCTGCGAGGAGTCTTCGACGATCGACTCGCTGCGATGGCCGAGATGCTGCACCTCGTGACCGGTTGGGACATCGATGTTGCCGAGTTGCAAGAGACCGCCACTCGCATTGTCAACGCGAAGAAGGACTACAACATCAGGCAAGGCTGGACACCCGACGAAGACACCCTGCCGAAACGATTCCTGACTCAGGCGATCCCGAACGGCGAGAGTGCAGGAGCCGCTCTCACTGAGGAAACGCTCAAACGACAGATCGAGGCCTACAACCTTGCACGCGGCTGGACTCCTGACGGGTATATCTTTGACCATGAATCCGCCTCGTGACGATTACTTCGTCGAACTTCCTGATTCATTGCGACGGGAAAAGACAATCATGCTGATTCGATCTTCAATCCTGCTGTTGATCTTCCTCGCCGTGCCTTGCTCCGTGGCTGAGGTCTATGACGAACATGGCATCACGATCATGAACCCGCAGGCGTCGCGGGTTGATCGCCCGGTCCCGAAACCGATGCTGTCAATCGTGATCGACAATCGCAAGCAATTGTTTGTCGATGGCTGGGTGATCGAGGAAATGGACGGCCTCTCACGAACGCTACATCCGATCAACAAGCATCCGTCCAATCCCGTCCTGCGAGCGGAGATGCCGTGGGAGAAGCCTTGTGTGCTGCTGTACGGCAGTGTGATGTACGACCCGCAGCGTGAGGCGGATCGGTTCCGCATGTGGTACCTCTGCTTCACGCCGAAGTACAACGACGACTACACCGTACGGCTGGAGAAGTCGGGCCGCATCGCGTATGCGACCAGCCGTGATGGTCTACACTGGGAACGACCGTCGCTTGGCCTGCATGAGTTTCAAGGCAGCACGGACAACAACATCGTGATCCCCGGTCCTTGGGGAGTTGCAAGCGTGCATTACGATCCGCTCGACCCTGATCCTCAGCGAAGATACAAGGCTCAAGTGCGCTACAACGGGCACCGGGCCTACTTCTCACCGGACGGCATCCGCTGGACCGATCAGGGTCTGATGTCACTCACAGCTTACGATCGCTCGACAATCCATTGGCATCCGGTTGAGCGACACTGGTTCGCCAGCACCAAGAACTGGTACACGATTCCCGACGGCGAGAATCAGCGAGGTCGAGGTTATTCACAGAGTGACGATTTCTTGAATTGGGGACCGGTCACCTACATGTGCGGCACCGGGAAGGAGAGTGGCGAGGTTGTCTACGGACTGGAACCGTTCTACTACGAGAGTCTGTTCCTCGGCCTCTGGGATCGCTATCAGCACGAGCCGCTCGGGCTGCTCGATGTGCAACTGACGGTGAGTCACAACGGACGACACTGGCAACGTCCGAGCGATGAAGCGTTGATCCCACTCACTCCCCTGCCTGATGACTTTGAACGCAACAAGACATCCCGCAGCCCCGAAACAGGTGTCGATCCCTTCGATCCCCGCGTGCCCTGGGATTACGCCAACAACAGCGTCAGCATGCTCGGTCCGGTCCGCGTGGGAGACGAGTTGTGGCTGTACTACAGCGGCCGCTCGACCGACCACCGCAGCCGTCCCCACGTGGGCGCCATTGGTCTCGGCACACTGCGACTGGACGGCTTCGTCTCTCTCGACGCTGGAACGGATACTGGCACTCTGACAACCAAGCCCCTGCGACTGGTGAACGACTCACTCCATGTGAACGCCAACGTCATCGATGGCGAGTTGCGAGTCGCTGTGGTCGACGAAAATGGGACACCGATCGAGCCGTTCACGTTTAATAATTGTCAACCGATCACTACCGACAGCGTACGGCATGAGATCGGCTGGCAGGGAGCTGACAATCTCGCAGCACTCACTGGCCAAACTGTCCGACTTCAATTCCAAATCACGGGCACCGAAATCTATGCCTTCTGGACTGGCGAGGAACGACAATGGACGTCGCCGGACACGTCGACATGGGTCGTCAATGAGGCCACTGAGTGAGATGTACTGCTCCACATCGGCCTGTGATGTCTGATATAATGGTGACATCATCTGACAGAATCGTGGAGCCGTCATGCGTTGCGTTTTCTCAGCCATCGCCCTGTTGACCGCACTGGTTGTGCCACCCGTTGACGCGGGTGAGGTCGAGTTCAACCGGGACATTCGTCCGTTGCTCTCGGACCGCTGCTTTGCCTGTCATGGGCCCGATGAGACACATCGTGAGGCCGATCTGCGTCTGGACGTTGAGGAAGCTGCCAAGGAATGGTCAATCATCGCGGGAGAGCCCGACGAAAGTGAACTCATTGCTCGCATTACGAGTGAGGATCCGGATCTCCGGATGCCCCCGGCTGACACGGACAAGAGCCTCTCGTCGGAGGAAATCGACCTGCTCACCCAATGGATCGCGGAGGGAGCCACGTACCAACCATTCTGGGCGTACGTCGCCCCCCAGCGACATGACGTGCCGTCGGTCGACAACACCGAGTGGCCTATCAACTGGATTGATTATTTCATTCTGGATCGATTGACGAGTGAAGGGTTGGAACCGTCATCGGAGGCGGACCGGGTGACACTCATACGCCGGTTGAGCTTTGATCTCGTTGGCCTGCCGCCCACTCCGCAAGAGGTTGCTGAATTCACAGAGGACGATAGCGATCAGGCATATGAGCAACTGGTGGATCGCCTGCTGGACTCACCCCATTACGGCGAACGGATGGCCATGTATTGGCTCGACCTTGTGCGCTACGCGGACACCGTCGGCTATCACGGTGATCAGGATCATGCGATCTCACCGTACCGCGACTATGTGATCAACGCGTTCAACGAGAACATCTCCTTCGATCGATTCACGCGTGAGCAACTGGCGGGTGATCTCGTAGAGGGCTCAGGAATCGAGCAGAAGATCGCCTCGGGTTACAACCGGCTGTTGCAAACCTCACATGAAGGGGGGGTGCAGCCGAAGGAGTATCTGGCTATTTACGCGGCAGACCGGGTACGCAACGTCTCGTCCGTCTGGCTGGGGGCCACAATGGGCTGCTGCCAGTGCCACGACCACAAATTCGACCCATTCACGATGAAGGACTTCTACTCGATGGCTGCCTTCTTCGCGGACGTCGACGAAGCTCAGCACTTCAAGGTGGGTGGCAACTCGCTGCCGACCAACCGTCCGCCCGAGTTGGAACTGCCGACCGATGAGCAATCACAGCTGCTGGAGGAGTTGGACAAACAGATCGCAGAAGCTGAAGCACAACTCAAGGAGGCGAATGACGAAACGAAGGGGCCAATTGAGGAACAGGTGAAGGAACTCAAATCAAAACGGGATACCGTCAAGCGGTCGATACGCCGGACCATGATCACGGTCGCCCTCGAAGAGCCTCGCACGATGCGGGTGCTACCGCGAGGCAACTGGCTTGATGACAGCGGGCCGATTGTCGAGCCGGCAGTGCCAGAATTCATGGGGACCATTGAAGCTGACCGTGCGACACGTCTTGACCTCGCCAACTGGTTCACCGATCCCGATGACGGAGCCGGGCTGCTGACGGCCCGTGTGATGGTCAACCGGTTGTGGTACCTCTGCTTCGGCAGCGGACTGGCGGGCGACCTCGATGACTTCGGCGGACAGGGCGAGCCCCCCGTGCATCCGGAGTTGCTGGACAATCTGGCTGTCGAATTTGTCGACAGCGGTTGGGACATCAAACATATGCTCAAGCTCATCATGATGAGCCGCACCTATCGGCAACAGTCTCTCGACGCGCCCGAATCGCGAGAGCACGATCCGAACAATCGGCTGTATGCCCGGCAGTCACGGTTTCGCATTCCAGCTGAGAGTGTCCGCGACGCGGCCCTCTCCATCAGCGGGCTGCTCGTGAACGGCTCGTCAGGTGAGAGCATCCGACCGTATCAACCGGCAGGCTACTACCGGCATCTCAACTTTCCGACGCGAACATACACCGCTGACTCTGATGAGCGTCAATGGCGGCGGGGCGTCTACATGCACTGGCAACGACAGTTCCTGCACCCCATGCTCAAGGCGTTCGATGCCCCCTCACGAGAGGAGTGCACCGCCCAACGTCCCCGATCGAACACGCCTCTCGCTGCCCTGACCTTGCTCAATGATCCCACGTTCGTCGAGGCGTCCCGAGCCTTTGCATCGCGGGTACTTGCCGAAGCGGAGGAGTCGACCGATGCGAGACTCGACTTCCTGTTTGAGACGGCACTGTCCAGAACTCCCGATGAAACCGAGCGGACCGTGTTAACGGACCTGCTCAGCAACAACTGGTCGCACTTCGAGCAGGACCCGGATGCTGCTGAGAGACTGCTCGGCGTTGGTCTGACCGCACGCAACGAGACCACAGACCCGGTCGAACTGGCTGCCTGGACAACGGTAGCCCGGGCCGTGCTCAATCTGAACGAGACGATTACGCGAAACTGATCAAACAACCATGAATGATCTGACGAACCTGTTGAGTCGCCGTACGTTTCTCTCCCACACCGGGGTGGGTCTTGGGAGCGTGGCCCTCTCATCGTTGATGCAGGGTAACGTGCAGGCTGATGCCTTGGCACATCATGCGGCGAAGGCCAAGCGGGTCATCTTCCTGTGCATGGCAGGCGGCCCATCCCATCTGGAGACGTTCGACTATCGGCCCAAGTTGGCGGAGATGGACGGGCAGCCGATGCCCGAGTCGTTCACCGCAGGACAGCCGATTGCTCAGCTTCAGGGCAAGGAACTGAAGTGTCAGGGACCGCTTGCCAAGTTCGGTCGATACGGACAGAGCGGACAGGAGATCAGCGACTTCCTCCCCTGGCATCACAAGCTGGCCGACGACATCGCCATCATCCGGTCGATGGTCACCGAGCAGATCAATCATGACCCGGCCCACACCTTCATGAACACGGGCACTGCCATCAGCGGGCGTCCCTCGATGGGTTCGTGGGTCAACTATGGCCTTGGCAGCGAGTCGAGCGACCTGCCGGGCTTTGTCGTCATGACGAGCGTCGGCGGCCGCAACCCGCAGCCGATCGCCTCCCGGCAATGGGATGCTGGCTTCCTGCCGAGTCGGTATCAGGGGGTCGAACTCAACGCGAGCGGCGACCCGGTCCACTATCTCAGTAACCCTCCTGGTGTCACTTCATCACAACAGCGTCAGCTCATCGATGCGGTCAACAAGCTCAACGCCCATCGCAACTCTGCGGTGAGCAATCCCGAGATCAACACCCGCATCGCTGCGTATGAGATGGCATTCCGCATGCAGTCTTCGGTGCCCGAACTGGTCGACATGTCTGACGAGCCCCAGTACATTCTCGACATGTACGGAGCAGTCCCCGGCGACGGGTCGTATGCCTCCAACTGCCTGATGGCCCGCCGACTGGCCGAGCGAGGAGTGAGGTTCATTCACCTCTACCATCGCGGCTGGGATCATCATGGCGATCTGGTCCGGTACATGAACATCTGCTGCGGTCTCACCGACAAGCCGACGTGGGCCCTGTTGACCGACCTCAAACAGCGAGGCATGCTCGACGACACGCTCATCATCTGGGGCGGCGAATTCGGCCGCACGCCCATGTTCCAGGGCAAAGGAGGCATCGGTCGCGATCATCACATCAAAGGCTTCTCGATGTGGATGGCCGGTGGCGGAGTCAAAGGTGGCGTCACGCACGGCTCGACCGATGACCTCGGTTACAACGCCGTCGAAGACGTCGTCCACGTCCGAGACCTGCACGCCACCATGCTGCACCTGCTCGGCATCGACCACCGCCGCTTCAGCGTCCCCTACCAGGGCCTCGACATGCGCCTGACAGGTGTGGAAGAGTCCCGGGTGTTGCAGAACATTCTCGTCTGACCAAACTCTCCCAAGCCGACGGCTCTGCCGTCGAACGAACCAGAGTTGATGAACGACCGCAGAGCCGTCGGCTTGGGAGGGAGAACGTCGCTCACTCGGCGATGATCGCGACTCCGCTGAGGATGCCACCGGGGGAGAGGGTGAGTTCCAGTTCGTCGTCGATCTTGACATTATTGATCTCGCGAACCGTTGCGTGGCCGCTGAGTTCGATCTCAACAGGTGACAGTTTCTCTTTGCCTTTGAGGTTCACAGTGATCGACGTTGCACTGGCGGATAGCTCGTCCGGGGCTGCGAAGATTAATCGCACTGTGTAGGTGCCGGGTTTAACGAGGTCTTCGAGATCCCACTCTAGTTCGGTGAGATCGGTCGCTCCGGACGAGGTGATCCAGCCGGTCTGTTCATCGCTGGAGAGGAAGGAGTGCTTGACGAACCAGTCCGGTTGTTTGGGCTCGGTGTCGACATCGAGATCGGGAGACGGGCCACCGATCGCAGGATACTCGAACCACATCACACCGTCCTCGCCGCGTCGATCGCCCGGGGCGCCGAGGTTCAACCCGACAGCGGTGAGAGGTGCTTCGATCGCACTCTCGGGGTTGAACGTCCATGAGTCTGCGTCTTCCATGTGCACGAAGGCGAGTGACGTTTGCAACTGGTAGGCACACAGGCAGGTGCGAGTGTAATCCGGAGCACTCAGCACGCCGTCTGCGGGGATGAGGTTACTCGTGCAGCTGCTGCGGAAGCCACCCAGGTTGCCGGTGCCGCTGTCGCCCGCCAGATCAAAGTAGCCGGCGGCTCCTGAGCGAAACGTGAGCATCGTCTGACAGCCGATCGCCGTGTTGCAGCCGTACATGCGGGTATAACCCCAGCCGGTCTCCTCGCCGGTGAGCAGATTGATCGCGAACCCTCCACTGCCATTGGTAATGATCCGATCTTTGAGCAGCAGGCATGGCCCGTTGTACTTGAGCTCCATCCGCTCCCAGACCACTTCGCCATCGGCACCCCGGTAGGCGATCATGCCTTCGCCGACGTCATCCTTCGCGCGGTCTCTCGCTGCACTGCCGGCCTGGATCAGCAGGTCATGCTCAGCCGAATAGTTGAGGAACGTGCCGAACACGTTTTCCTCCGTCGACCAGCGAACATCACCTGAATACAAATCGAGCGCCAACAGTTTCGGTGCGGACGAGGTCGCGACTCCCCGCCTGCGGAGCATGGCCAACGCCTGCTTAGTCATGCCGTCAATGCAATAGACTGTGTCATCCGACAGACAGACTGAGTTGTGACGATAGGCGTACGCAGCCGGTCGACGCCAGAGTTCGCTGCCGGTGTGCCGGTCGAAGCCGACGAGTTGGCCGCTCGACGTCGAGTAACGTGTCGGCTCGACAAAATCGACCACCTTCGGCGTCTCATCCGACTGCGGCGGAAGACCAACCAGATAGGGGTCGAGACTGAAGTCACTACTGCCTGCCCCGTCGTTATGCCCTTCGACGGCCAGCACGTTCTTACCCGGCCGGATGAGTGAATCGACGTCCGTGATGGAGAAGCCCTCGTACCCTTCCGCCTCATGCGAGCCGCTGAGCTTCGCATCGGCTCCACTCCCTTCACCCACATGCATGCGAGCGATCTCCCGTCCGTTGAGGTAGGCGATGAACGCGTCATCAAAGTTGAGCATGAGCTTGAGGCTTGCTGCATCGGAAACGGCATCCGCATCGAACGTCGTACGGGCATACAGCCGGGCGTACTTGCCGCGCATCTCTTCGAGTTCAGTCCGGTCGTCACCATCGCCGTAGCCAAAGCCGGCCTCACCTGTTCGCCAGTCGCTGTCATCAAAGTCCGGCAGCGTCCAACCGTCAGCTGGGTCCGACCCGCCGAGGTATCGCCACTTTGCATGTGGAGGAACAACCGCGTGCGCACCGTCGGGCACGCTGGCCTGTTTCTGAGGTCCGACCCCCTTCACAAAGATCGGGTCAGCCGTGACGACCAAGACGCCTTCCGAGACGGCCAGTCCTCCCCAGTGTGCGCCGCGATCCTCATCCCCCAGAGAGAACGTCTTGGTCGTCTCACCGGTACGAGCGTCGAGTTCGAGCAGTTCGGTCCCGTACACGACATACACATGGTCCTCGACCGAGACATAGTTACTCCCGATCTCACCTGCTCCGGGGTGATGAGCCGTGTTGTCGTAGTAAGCCCCGAGGCCAGGCAGGTCGCGTTCCCACCAGACGCGGCCGGTGTAGACGTCGACGCACCGCAACATGTCGGGACCTTCAATGAACAGCCGTCCGCCTGCCACCTGCGGCGAGGGGCCATGCCCGTGACGCGGGAGTACCTTGTCATTGGCCGGCCCGCCGAACCACAACACGCCCATCGGTGCCTTCACTCGGCCTTCAGCGGAGACGACGCTGTTCGTCGCATCGCCGTACTGATGCGTCCAGCGACCCGAGTCCGGCAATGCACCAACGCGTCGGAGAACGCTCCACTCTCCCTCACGCGTCAGTTCCGCGTTCTCCAGTGAGGCTTTGTCGACCACCGCGACGAGTGACTGATGTTGGGCCGCACTTGTCCGCAGACAAGCGGCCCCGCCGTATGGCCTGAGCGAACGGAAGATCGCCTGCACCTGCTCAGCGGAGCATTCCGCCTCGTCGGACCTCACAATGAGATCGGCCAGATACTGGGGGAGATGGTACGCCTCCACGGTTCCCACATGAGCCGACAGCCGAGTGCCGTAAAGTCCTGCGTCATCCAACTTCCGCCGCAGCGCATCGACAGCCGTCGCGTCATCGTCGAGGACGATCACCTGATATTCGGACTGACTCAACAAGCCGGTCAAGAGGGCCGGATCGGTCGCACCCAGCGCGACAGCATAGCCACCGGACAATGGTGCCTGTTTGAGTAACCATTTCACTTCGTCGATCGTCGCATCGGCCTGTTGTACAGCCGGATCGGTCGCTTCCCGATTGTACATCTGAGGCCTGTTTGGTTGATCTGCTCCATAGCAATGGATCCGAGCATCGTCCGTCACGACGAAGAGTCTGTCGTTGGCAGCGAGCATCGATGTCGCGTTGGCCCCGATGTCGAGCGTCGCGACCGGTTGCACCTCACCCTTTTGATCAACAGCCTGCTCCAGATCGTACACGGCGACTTGACGCTCAGCTGAGAGATAGAGGTGTCCACCGGCTTGCAACTGAATGTGTCCGGGAAGAGCGGGAGTGAAGCCTCCCGTGCTAGCGGGAGTGAACACCGTCCGGGTGAACTCGTTCCCGCGGCGATCTTTCCCGGTGACGTCATTGAACTCGCCGTCGGCAGTCGTGAACACGACGGACTTGCCTCCCGCTTCGGTCCCCAGAAGTTTTCCGTCTGCGAAGTGGGACGCAAACATGACTCCCACATCGGCTCCATCCTCTGTCCGCACAACCTGATTGCGGACGACGTGGAACGGCCCTGCGACCATCACCGAGTGACCGCCGCTTCCCTTGCCGCCGAAGTCGAAATGCTTGAGCTTGCCCGTTTCGCGATCAAACACAGCCGGCAACGTACGACCACCGGGAACCAGCAGATTGTCGCCACTCACGAGCAGCGCCCCCTGCGGTGAGATCGAACCGAACGAGTCGGCACCATGTGGGTGCGTGATGAACTGAGCACTCGTTTCGCTGTTGACCCAGATGCGTTCGCCAGAAGCTGCATCGACTGCGTGAACGAACACTCCCATCGACGGCCAGATACCCGCTGCGAAGTAGCAGGCGCCTCCGTCCACGACCACACCCCCGCGAGCTGTCCAAGTCGACACGAGTCGACCGTTGCCCAGGATCGGTCGGTGCTTCGGTCCGCCGTTGTAATTCCAGTGGAGTTCGCCCGTCGTCACATCGAGGCAGTAGAGCTGTCCGTCATCGCTCACCGAGTAGACCCGGTCATTCACAACCGCGGGAGCAAAGCGGACCGGACCATCGGTGTAGAACCGCCACAACTGCTCGCCCGTGTCGACGGCGTATGCCGTGATCGAATCATTGACCGTCGAGCCGACAAACATACGTCCATCCGCAACAACCGGCTCGTACGAGGCATCAAACTGCAACTTGAACTGCGACGCAGGCCACGCCGGTCGCTGCGGCGGGAGTTCTCGCGTCCACTGCCAATGGAAAGTTGTGGCCAGTTGCTCCGGCGTCGATCCCGAGCGAGCCGCGTCATGTCGCCACATCGGCCAGTCTTCCGCCGTTGCGGAGGATGCAGCATTAACCAGGATCAAAGTGAGAGCGACATGCGTTTTCATGAATCACCAGCAGAAGAGGTGAGGAGCGTGCGTGGATGTCAGGCGGGACGATAGTCGCCTCGACTTTTGATTATCCCGGACCTTCGAGGAAACACAACCGCCACTCCATTTGATCTCTCGCAGCGTCGATATCCCCCGCGCTCTGTCGCATCTCCTCGGTGAGGCCGTCTATGATGGCTCGATCACAACTACGGCCCACCACGCATCCTGAGCGAGGATTTGATGTTCGATCCCCAACTGTTCGCATGGAATCGTCGGCAGTTTCTGGCAGGCTCCGGTGCGTGTGCAACGGCGTTGCTGGCATCTCAGCTTCCGATGGCATGGTCGGCAGAGACGGACGCGTTCGATCCGACGATCTGTGCCTTCACGGAGAGCTTTCAGGACATGCCGATCCCTGAAGTTTGCGGGCTCTTTCGCAACATGGGATTGGACGGTCTTGACCTCACCGTGCGACCGGGCGGACACATCTCCCCGGAGAATGCACCTCGTCAGCTTCCCGATGCGGCTCAGGCGGCTAAGGATCACGGCGTCTCGATCCCCATGCTGACCACCGGCATTACTGAGGCAAACGCCGTCAACGAACGGCTCGTCGCCACCGCAGGCGAGCACGGCATTCGGCGGATCAAATTGGGGTACTTCCGCTACGGTCAGTTCGGCTCGTTGCGTCAACAGTTGGACGACATCCGCCGTCAGCTCGATGACATCTCACAGATGACTCACAAGCATGACGTGCTCCCCTGTATGCACATTCATTCGGGTAACACGATCCCGTCGCACGGGACTCAACTCTACCTCCTATTGAAAGACATGTCCCCTGACATGATCGGTGCATACGTCGACCCCATGCACATGACGATCGAAGGCGGTCAGGGCGGCTGGAAGCAGGGGCTCGATCTGCTGGCCCCGTGGATACACATTTCGTCAATCAAGAACTTTCAGTGGCGAGAACATGAAGCCAGTGAATCGGGACAGCGTCATTGGCGACCGCTCAAGGTGCCCATTGCTGACGGACAAGCCGATCTGCGCGCGTTTCTTGCAGCACTTAAGACTTTCGGCAATGGTGAAGTGCTCACGCTTCACAGCGAGTACAAAGGCGGAAACAGCTTCAAAGACATGACCACGCAGGAGTGCATTGAACAGACAAGGAAGGACCTCGCCCATTTACGGGTCGTACTCGCATCTCTGTAACCGACAACCTCATGTCATATCTCAAATCTGAGATTTGAGATATCAGATTTGAAGTCTTAGCGATCTGGTGTCACACCTCGCATCCAACAGCAAACCTTGACTCATCACCGACAACAGCACTGAGGACCACGCAACATGAACGTTCGCGATTCCGCTCATCACACAATGCTCGCATTGATTGCCGGGATGCTGCTCGCCGCAACCGCCTTTGCAGAGCCGACGTATCACGAAGAGTACATCTTCCCACCAGCTGAGCCGGATGGCATGCACGTGCATGCGTCGGCGATTGTCGTCTGCCCCAACGGCGATTTGATGGCCTGCTGGTATGCCAACGGCGAGCCGCTCGATGATCCCCGATTCTACACCGAGGATCGCGACAAGCACGACAACGTCCGCATCATGGGCAGCCGCAAGGTCAAAGGAAGTGATGCGTGGGAAAAGCCGTTCGTCATGAACGACACATTCGGCACCTCGGACAACAACCCCACGATGGCGATCGATCATGAGGGCCGGTTGTGGCTGTTCCACACGACGATGCTCGCTGCTCCCCAGTGGACGTGGAGCGGTTCGATCCTCCAGTTCAAGATTTCCTCCGACTACGATCAACCGGGCCCACCGGTCTGGAGCAAGTCGAGCCTGCTGATGCCCCGCCCGTGGGGATTGGACAAGGTCCTTGATCGCGTCGAAGAGGCACTTGACGATGCAGAATTCGAGGAGAAGTACGGCGAGAGTGCGGAGCGTGCTCGACCCTTCGTGAAGGTTTTGCAACAACGGATGGAGGAAGTCCGCTTTCAACGCATCGGATGGATGCCCCGCGCCCATCCGCTGATTCGTCACGATGGTACGCTCATCCTGCCTCTCTCGAACGAGAACTTCGACATCCCGATGATGGCCCTCACCTCGGATGGCGGCGAAACCTGGACCTACTCCGACCCGGTCCCGTCGATCGGCATGATCCAGCCGGCACTGGTCGAGTTTCCCGACGGGCGGATCGACGCCTACTTCCGCAACAGCGACGGACGACACCGCGTCAAACGGTCTACCTCAACTGACGGAGGCCTCACGTGGTCCGAGCCCGAGCTGACAGACCGCCTGCATCCCGGCGGAGGCGTCGATGTGTTGTTGCTCAACAGCGGCAATCTCGCTCTCGTCTCCAACAACAAAGAGGCAGGACCTCGCGACAGGCTCGCTATCTCGATCTCAACCGACCATGGCAAGACCTGGAAGTGGACTCGCCAACTCGAAGACACTCCCGATGGCCGCTTCGATTATCCGTCAATCACCCAGGCAGACGACGGCACGATTCATGTGAGCTACTCGTGGTATCTCCGCACGATCAAACACACATCCTTCAACGAGGATTGGGTCAAACAGGGCGATTGATCTATAGCGGGGGACAGCTAAGTGTAGCGTCCCCAGCGGCGGACCGTGCATGAAACGTAGGCGTTTTGGCGCCCAAACGCCGCTTCACCAAAGTGCCCGTGGCACTATTCTCGACAAACGGACGGGGCAACTCATGCCAGCACGCCTTCAACGACGTGTCCGCGGACGTCGGTCAGGCTCTCTTTGCGGCCCTGGTGGAAGTAGGTCAGTAACTCGTGGTCCAAGCCCATGAGGTGCAGGATGGTGGCGTGGAGGTCGCTGAGGTGGACCGGGTTGACGACTGCCTCGAAGCCGAACTCGTCGGTCTCGCCGTATTTGATGCCGCCTTTGACGCCTCCGCCCGCGAGCCACATTGAGAAGCCGTACGGGTTGTGATTGCGGCCGGGGGCGTCCTTCCCTTCGCTGAAGGGCATACGGCCAAACTCGCCCCCCCAGATGACGAGTGTGCTATCGAGGAGGCCGCGTTGGTCGAGGTCGTCGAGCAAGGCTGCGATCGGCTGATCGACCTCGGCTCCGTGCCGACCGTGATTCTTCTCGATGCTTTCATGGGCATCCCATGTCTCTTCGAGGTGTCCGCCGCCGGAGTACAGCTGAACGAATCGCACGCCGCGCTCAACCAACCGCCTTGCAATGAGGCAGTTGCGACCGTACTCATCAGTTGGCTGCTGACCGATGCCGTAGGCGTCCTGTGTCTGCTGCGTTTCCTGCGACAGATCGACCGCTTCTGGAGCGGCGGCCTGCATGCGGTAGGCGAGTTCGTAGCTGTTGATCCGGTCGACCAGTTGCTGGCCCCCTTTGCGTGACGACAAATGCTCTTCGTTGAGCTTTGCCAGCAGGTCGAGTTGCTCGCGTTGAGCCTTGCGGTCGAGATGCTCGGGACCGGCGAGATCGAGAATGGGCGTTCCCGTCGGCCGGAACAGGGTGCCAGCATACGCGGCTGACATGAACCCGCTGGACCAGTTCGGCTGCCCGCTGATCGGCCCGCCCCGTTTGTCGAGAATCACGACATACCCCGGCAAGTCGTGGTTCTCCGTGCCAAGTCCATACACGGCCCAACTGCCGAGCGACGGCCGACCGATGAATGTCTTCCCCGTGTTCATTGCCACCAGAGCCGAGCCGTGAGCGTGACTGTCCGTGTGGCACGAGTTGATCACGGCTAGTTTGTCTGCATGTTTACGAACATTCGGGAAGTAGTCGGAGATCAGCAGGCCACTCTCGCCCCCCGGTCGAAACGGTCGCCACGCAGGCGTGAGAAACCCCTTCTTGCGACCGCCCGAGTTGATGAACTCCTTGTCGGGCGGCAGATCCTTGCCCGCGTAATTCTCCAGCTCGGGCTTGTAGTCAAACGTATCAACTTGCGACGGAGCCCCGTTCATCATCAGGAAGATGACGCTCTTGATCGGCGACGGATGATGTGACTTCTTGGGCATCAGCCCCTCAGAACCGCGCCCGTCAGGAAGCGGCAGCTCACCCGCCTGCAACTGATTGAAGAACCCATCCCCCGCAAGCAAGGCCGTCAGAGCCGTGCCGGTGAACCCAGCACCCATTTCCCAGACGAACTCACGTCGAGTGTGACCGCACGGGAATCGAGGTTGTTGTGACATGGTTTACTCCAGTGTGGCCATCTCGCTCCGCGAGATACCAACAACGGTTAAATTCAAGACTGAGGGTCCCTCAAACACTCCGCTCGTCACGCGGAGCGCGACGGCTACTTTCAATCAACATACAGAAACTCATTGGTGTTCATCAGGACGTGACACAGCGATGCGAGGGCGAGGAGTGCCGGGTCGGTGGGGGTTGCAACTTCAACTTCGATGTCGTGTTCTCGCATTAGCCACTGTTCGACCTGTTGACGTTCGGTGTCGGACAAGGCTCGGTCGTACGCGACGATGGCGATGATGTCTCCCTGCCAGTATTCGCCGTTGATGTTCCCCTGTTGTCCGATGACCCACGGCGTTGACAGATTGCGGCCGGTGATCTGCGACTGTGAACCAATCAACTCTCCATTCTGGTGGACGGTCGCCTGATAAGGACCGGAGACGGCTGAAAGCAGAAACGGCCGATCACGATTCGTCACACTACCCGCGTTGCCGAAGGCATCGGTGAAGCGAAGGGTTGATTCGCCTGTGAGGCCGAGGAATACCGACGATGTCGAATTGCTGGCAGCTCCGTTCCAGTTAGAGATGATGCCGCGATGCCCAGTCGTTCCCTTGTCGGTGACGACAGCGAACAATGTGTGCTCTGGCGAGTTGAGCAGTTGCCCATCGAGTGCGAGCCACTGTTGACCCTCAAAGCGGATACGACCATCAACCAGCAATGGTCGTGATTCGATGTTCGGTTGAGACGCATGATGACCGGAGGGTGATAGGTCACTCCAACCTTCCACCCGACCATCACTGTCGGTCGTGACGCCGTCGCGGGCTGACAGATGCAGCGTCAGCCCCTCGCTCAACAGTTGAGGGGACACGTCTGGTGTTTGATTCTCCGGTGGAGTTTCCCGTTGCTGCTGAAATCTCTGTTGCATCAAATGGAGATGGTCCAGCGAGGCCCGTCGTTCCTGGGCTGTCGGGGCGCGGCTCAGGATGGCTCGCCATGCCTCATTGACCTGTGAATCAACTGAGTCCGTTTGGTCAATGAGTCGTCCAGCGAGCACTTCGCTGCGTACATGGACGAAGTCGTTATTCATCAGGGCCAGCGCCTGCGGAGCGACGGTTGTGACGTCCCGTTGACCGCACGGCAGCGTCGTGTCCTGCTGATCGAAGACGGTGAGCATCGGCGGCAGCAACGACCGTTGCAGATACGTGTAGATGCTTCGCCGAAGTTGCTGCTCTGGGGGCGATGCCTGCCATGCGCCCCCTTTCTTGGACAGACCTTCCAGCGCTTCCGGGTCAATCGTCGGCTTGAATCCTGGTCCGCCCGTGGTGAGATCGAGCTGACCGCTGGCGGCCAGCAACGAGTCCCGCAGCGCATCGGCGTCGAGCCGTCGTCGGTTGGATCGCCACCAGAGTCGATTGCCCGGATCGATCCCAGCGTACTCGTCATGCAGAGGATGATCGGCTGACTGTCG
This sequence comes from Planctomycetaceae bacterium, assembly GCA_020426505.1. Taxonomy (GTDB): domain Bacteria; phylum Planctomycetota; class Planctomycetia; order Planctomycetales; family Planctomycetaceae; genus JAHBXU01. The sequence continues at coordinate 94,501 of JAGQPX010000058.1, forward strand.
ATACGTGTCGGACATCACGATCAGCTTGTGGAGTCGTTTGAAACTCCAAGGCTGATGGCTGATGGCTGATGGCTCTTGACCCTTGTCTCTCAGCCCTTGACTCATCGGGTGTATCAGCTCAGCGGCGAGCCAGTCGAGCAACTCCGGATGTGTGGGGGCATCGCCGTTGAAGCCGAAGTTGTTGGGGGTGCGAACGAGACCTTCGCCGAAGTGGTGCTGCCAGAGGCGGTTAACCAGCACGCGAGCCGTCAATGGATTGGACTCATCGACAATCCAGCGAGCGAGTTGCAAACGACGCTGAGTTGTGGACGCTTCTGCGGGAGGGGGTGAGATCGAATCATCGAGGAACGTCACGGCTGTCAGCTGTCCCGGCTCGACAATTTCCAGCGGGTGCTTGGGGTCACCATTCTTGAGGAGATGAAGCGGAGGCACCACTCGACCGCGATCGGTCCAGCCGAAGACGTCAAAGCCCAATTCCTCAGGGCTCGGACCGCCGAGATACTTGCGATCACGCGGTTCGATTTGACCGGCCCAAAAGGCGGACGCCATGCGGTAGTAATCGGTCTGCGGGATCGGGTCGAACTTGTGGTCATGACAGCGGGCACATTTGACTGTCAGTCCAAGGAATGCCGTGCTGGTCGCGTGGACCATGTCTTCGAGTCGTTCGTACTTGTACTCCTGGGGGTCATTCGGTTCATCGTTCCACGTGCCGAGTCGAAGAAACCCGGTCGCGATGACGGTGCTCTCATCCCGGTCTGGCAGTTCGTCCCCTGCTAACTGTGCGAGGACAAACTGGTCATACGGCATGTCGTCATTAATGGCCGCGATGACCCAGTCGCGGTACTTCCAAGCCCTTGTTTTCTCCTGATCCCGCTCGTAACCGCACGTGTCCGCATACCTCACGAGGTCAAGCCAATACCGTCCCCAACGTTCTCCAAACTGAGGTGATGCCAAGAGTCGATCGACAACCCGCTCGTAGGCATCCGACGAGTCGTCCTGCTCGAAGGCGACATACTCGTCGAGTATTGGCGGCAGCCCAATGAGATCGTATGTCACTCTTCGCAGCAGAGTCCGGCGATCAGCGGGAGGAGCCGACTGCCAACCTCGTTCGGTGAGAGGACGACGAATAAATCCATCAATCGGATTCATTGTTGAATCGTGTTCGGAATCCACTGGCACCTGCGGGCGCTTTATCGGTTGCAGCGACCACCAGTCACGACCGGCTCGTGACTCTGTCGTCTGTTCGTAAGGATCGAGCACACGCCCATCGGGCCATTTGGCTCCCGCAGCGACCCATTGTCGAAGCCGTTCATACTCGTGGGCAGGGAGTGCCTGTGACTCATCCTCTTTCGGCGGCGGCATCTCACCCGTCCGCACTCGTTGCAATAGCGGACTCTCGTCTGCCGAGTCAGCGACGAGCACGGGACCGGAGTCGCCCCCCTGCTGCATTCCCTCCGCTGACATCAACGAAAGTCCGCCTGTCTTCGCAGTGTCGTTGTGGCACTCCAGACAATGCCGAATCAACAACGGTGCGATGTCCCAATCAAACTCGGGAGGCGCAGCAACGGTCGATGGTCCAGTCGCAAACACGACACCCAAACTCATGGCAAGTTGGCCGATGCTCCCACGCAGGAAGGGAGGCACATTCAGGAAGATTGTCCGAACGTTCATCGGGGAGGACCCCCTTGGCTTGAGGCGGGAGTATCAACCCGTCACTGCTGAGGACTGCATCATAGAGAGTAATGCACAGCTCAGAGTCACAGGGAACATCTATCTTGCCGCCTGAGTGCAGCTGCGCCAACGGGAGAGCAGGAAAAACCGGCGATTGCCATCTCAAGATGCCATGGCACATGAGCCGTGGATCACACGATGGGCAAATGCGCTGACCGCCCGGACACTGAACGGTTTGAAGAACACCTCGGAGATGTCGAGTTCCGACGAGATGGCTTCGGTGTCAAACTCATATCCCTTCGCTGTGCAGAACGCGATCGGGACATTGCCATGCCGCTCGCTGGCCCGTATCCGTCGGCACAGCTCATCGCCGTTGATGTCGGGCATCTGGAAATCCGAAATCACCAGATCAAACCGATGAGCGTCGAGGGCAGCCAATGCTTCAGTCCCGTTGAGGGCCACACAGACGTCGAAGCCTTCGTGCTCCAGACCATGTCGCAGAATTTGTCCGGTGACGTAGGCGTCTTCGACAACAAGGATTTTCGGAGCCGCGATTTGCATCAACGTGTCCTGAACCAGAACCGGCCCAGTTGGCAGAGAATGATCGCCTTGAGATATGGCATCACAACACTAGGCCACGGTTTTCGGCTGTCAAACCATTTTTTGACTCTCGAAAGATTCTAACGATTTTCGTGTGTGCCCCGGGACTCGGTGAACTTCGTGATTTCCACGGCTGAGATTGAGCCGTCATGGAGCGCCGAGGCGACCAGCAGTCCATCGAGCCCAAGCGTCGATGCATTTCGGATATCGTCCATGTTGCGCACTCCGCCTCCAGTGATGATCCGGCATTCGGGATGACGTACGATCAGTTGACGACAGAGATCGAGAGTCGAGACACCTTTGCTCACACCCACACCCGACAGATCGAGTACGATCAACGAGTTGATGCCGGTTTCACAGACCCGATCGACAATCTGTTGTGGTACCAGTTCGTGCCATCCCTCGCGGCTTCCCATCGCATTCCCTTGCATGAGGTCGAGGCTGAAGACCAACGGCTCCGGGCCAATCTCGCTCACGATGTTCTGCAACTCATCAATGCCCGGCAACGTCTCCAGCGCCGCGACGACTTGAGAGATGCCTCGCTCAATGAGCTGTCTCGCGAGACCGGGTTCCCGAAGTCCTGCATCGACCAGCAATTCGAATCCATCTGCATTCAGTTGATCGATCACTGTCCAGCATGGCCGCTCGTGCAGAATGCCGTCCAGATCAGCAAAGTAGAGTCGATTCGACCCAAAGGTGTCTCGGAGGCTGCGTGCGACATCGAGCGGAGCCGACGAACGTGACAACCTGCTCTCGATCGGCGCGTACGTCTCCCGTCGACCGGCAACACCACGCACGACCTGCCCGTCGAGAAGATCGAGTACCGGAATGATCTGCATCAGGCAAGCCTTATGAGTTCTTGTCAAACTTACGGCGATGTTGTACTGGTTGCTAAGATACCGATGTTCCGCATTGAGTTCATTCCGCTGGAACTGAGATGATCAAAAGGATTCAACGTCGCTTCATGTACCGTCCTTTGCGGGGCAATGTCGAGTTGGACGCATCTCTCGTTCCCTCCGGCACCGTGCAAGATGTGCGGGTGCCGACCGATGACGGACTCGAACTGCATGGATGGCATTCGATTGCGAAGGACGGTCATGTCGAGCGTCCGCTTTGTCTGTTCTTCCCTGGCAACTCAGGACATCGGGGCTGTCGGTTGCGTGATCTGGAGTTGTTCAATCGCGTAGGGTGCGACGGATTACTGGTCGACTACCGAGGTTACGCAGAGAATCCCGGCAAGCCAGCCGAGCCTCACATTGCAGCCGATGCTCATACGATCTGGCGATTCGTCCTCGAATCGTTGAAGGTGTCTGCTGACCGGATCATCGTCGTGGGCAACTCTCTGGGGGGCGGCGTGGCAACCCGACTGGCGATGGAACTCTGCGAACAAGGCACGCCACCGGCAGGGCTCGTCTTGCGAGGAACGTTCTCATCAATGCCGGACGCGGTCGCAGCCATCTACCCTTGGCTGAAGGTGCAACGGATTCTGGTCGACCGGTATCCCTCAATCGATCGCGTGCCACACATCACCTGTCCGTTGCTGATCTTTCACGGCACACTCGACGAAGTTCTGCCCATCGACCAGGGACGACGGTTGTTTGAGGCGGCCCCCGCTAAGTCATCAAACGGCATCAAGAAACGATTCGTGGAACTAGCCGAGGCCGGACACAACAACATGGCGCACGTCGCTGGCGACGAGATGGCAAAAGGGTTGAGTGAGTTCATCGACGCCATTGCGGCTGCCAATCTTGACGATTCACCAAAAACCACAGGACACGCCTCATGAGCTTTGACCCCAAGGTCGTCCGCCGAGCCGTGCGGCATCTGCGAGCCTCGGACCCGGTGATGTGCGATGTCATTGATCGCATGGGGCCGTTCACCATGCGACGGAGCCGACGGTACTTCCAGTCACTTTCACGTGCGATCGTCGGACAACAGATTTCTGGGAAGGCCGCTGCGTCCATCTGGACGCGACTCCAAGATTCTGTTCGACCACGACATATTACTGCGGAGACGATCGTGGCCATGTCCGTCGACGAGTTGCGGTCGACCGGCATTTCGCCTCAGAAAGCGAGCTACTTGCACGACCTGGCAGCACGAGTGCAGAGCGGCTCGCTCCAACTCAACCGATTGTCACAACACACAGACGATCGTGTCATCGAGCAACTCGTCGAAGTCAAAGGCATTGGCGTCTGGACAGCTCAGATGTTCCTGATGTTCTCTCTCGGTCGTCTGGACGTCTTTCCTCACGGCGACCTCGGGATCCGTACGGCGATCCGTGACCTGTATGGACTTGACGAACTCCCCGATCAGAAGACGGCAGAGCCGATCGCTGAACCGTGGAGACCGTACGCCACTATCGCCAGCTGGTACCTCTGGCGGAGCACGGACGAAGACGACAGCTGGTAGACTGTGTGGTGAATTCGTCGAAATCGAAAAGGACGCACTCAATATGAGACTCACAGCGACTGTATTCATGATGGCGCTGCTCTGCGGACCTGTCGTTCACGCCGACGACTGGCCCCAGTGGGGTGGGCCGCAGCGTGACCTCGTCTGGCGAGAAACAGGACTCATTGATGCACTCCCTGAAGGGACGCTGCCTCGCGTGTGGTCGACACCCATCGCGGAAGGCTATGCCGGACCGGCGGTGACGCAGGGGCTCGTCTACGTCACTGACCGTGTACATGGCGAAGGAAGTGAAGGTCGCGAGCGAGTCCTTTGTCTGGACGAAGCAAACGGCGAGATCCTATGGAAGCACGAATACGAGTGCCAGTACACGGTGAGCTATCCTGCGGGCCCACGGGCGACACCCGTCATCGATGAGGGGCGGGTCTACACGATCGGAGCAGTCGGACACCTGTTCTGCTTTGATGCGGCGACCGGTGACATCATCTGGCAGAAGCACTTCCCGACCGACTTTGGCACAAAGCTGCCCATCTGGGGCATGGCTGCGTCGCCTCTGGTGGAAGGAAACCAACTGATCACGCTCGTCGGCGGACCGGACGCGCTGGTCGTCAGCTTTGACAAACGAACGGGAGACGAAAACTGGCGGGCGCTCGATGATGCGGATATCGGTTACTGCCCACCAATGATCTTCGACTTCGGAGGCTCGCGACAGTTGATTCAATGGCATCCGTCAGCCATCAGTTCACTCGATCCGTCAAACGGCAAAGTCAATTGGGAAGTGACGTTTGCCATTCAGTCCGGTCTGACGATCTCGACTCCTCGCCAACACGGCGACCGGTTGTTTGTGACGGCTTTCTACAACGGCTCAATGATGCTCAAGGTTGCTCCCGACGCGTCCGGGGCCGAGATTCTGTGGAAAGGCAAGAGCGAAAGTGAGGTCGACACCGATGGACTGCATGCGATCATGTGCACGCCCATCTTCGATGGCACGCACATCTACGGCGTCGGCAGTTACGGTCAGTTGAGATGCCTCGATTCGGCGACTGGAGAGCGTTTGTGGGAGACATTCGATGCAACCGGTAAGGGGCGGTGGTGGAATGCGTTTCTCATTCCTCACGAACCTGATGGCGCGAAACCACAAACGGGGCATCGTGTCTTTCTCCACAATGAACAGGGCGAACTGATCATCGCGAAGTTGTCACCCGACGGTTACGAGGAGCAGAGCCGATCACTGCTGGTGGAGCCGACTCGACCGTTGCAACGACGACGAGTCGTGATCTGGTCACATCCAGCATTCGCCAACAAAAGCGTGTACGCACGGAATGACAAGGAGATCGTCCGCGTGAATCTCGGTGCAGAGTAGTTCATCCCGAGCCGACGGCTCGGCCGTCGGTCAATCACACGATCGATGAACCCATGCGAGCAAACGTTCGACGGCAAAGCCGTCGGCTTGGGAATGTGAGACATGACGAACGTCTATGATGCCATCGTGCTTGGGTTGGGCGGATTCGGGAGTTCGACGTTGTGCCATCTCGCTCAGCGTGAATTGAACGTGCTCGGTATCGACCAGTTCGGGATCGCTCACGATCGAGGCAGTTCGCATGGTGAGACACGCATCATTCGCAAGGCATACTTCGAGCACCCTGACTACGTGCCTCTGCTGCTGCGTGCCTATGAGCTGTGGTCAGAGTTGGAATCGCAGACCGGTCAGTCGTTGTATGAGGAGTGCGGACTGTTCCTTGCCGGACCGCCCGAGGGTGAAGTGATCAGCGGCGCTCGTGAATCTGCCAATAAGTATGACGTACCGGTTGATGACGTCTCACTTGATGAAGCACGTGAAAGGTTCCCGCTCTTCAACTTCGAGGAAAGTGACGCGGTCGTCTTCGAGCCGGAGGCCGGGTATCTGCGGGTTGAGTCGTGTGTGTCTGCACTTGTGAACCAGGCCGTCGCAGCAGGGGCGTCAGTGGTCACCGATCAGCCGGTTGTGTCGTGGTCGGCTGATCCTGGCACTGTCCGCGTCATCACAGACAAAGAGACTTATCAGGCAACCCGACTCGTGATTGCCGCTGGAGCATGGAGCGGACAAGTGTTGAACGAGCTTTCACTCCCCCTCACCGTTCTGCGGAAGTTGTTGTTCTGGCACGGGGTCAGCTCGCCCGTGTGGTCCGAGGCGACGGCCTTCTTTTTCGAGAGACCGCAAGGTTGTTTCTATGGATTCCCGTCGATCGTTGGTCAAACGGTGAAACTGGCGGAGCACACAGGAGGTCTAACCGTTGAGGACCCACTCGCACTTGATCGGGAGTGCTACCCATTTGACAGCGAACCTGTCAGCGAATTCGTGCGTCGGACAATGAAGAGCGTTTCGCCTCATGCCGCGAGGCATGCCGTCTGTATGTACACGATGACACCGGATGGACACTTCATCGTTGACCGACATCCCAAACATGAGAACGTGATTCTTGCAGCTGGGTTTTCCGGGCATGGATTCAAGTTCACCTCCGTCATCGGCGAGGTGCTGGCCGATCTTGCCTGTGAGGGATCGACGTCTCTGCCGATCGAGTTCCTGCGGATCGATCGCCCGGCCCTCTCCGTTTGAGCGCCCTTCATTCATCTTGACCGCTCGCCTAGAATACTCGTGGGCGACGGGGGTTGGTTCGACGCCACTATGGCCCTCAGTCTGTCATCTCGCATATTGCCGCCGACCAGAAGCACTTCTTCGTCACCCGCTTATGACCTCTGTGCATGACTCGCCTTCGGAGCCCTTCAAGGCGTCGACAAAGTCCTCGACAACCGACGGAAAACCGCGTCGGTATCGGACATTGTTCACGCTCTTCATCGGTGCTGGGGTCCTCTTCATGGGAGCGACGACATTCGAATGGCTGGCGTCCTTCAAAACAGAACCACCGCGACAGGAAGATGCCTCCGTTTTCAAGACCTACAGCGTGACGGTTTTTGAGGCCCAGCCGGTTGATCTGCAACGCGTGATCACAGCCTTCGGAACCGCGCGGGCGGACCACGAAATTCTCGTGTCTGCTGAGGTCTCCGGTCAGATCATCGAGGCCAACGGACTCGACGTGGGGCACACGGTCGAAGCTCCGAATGTCACCGAGGACGCAGAAGGAAGGTCCGTCCGCTCGGGAGGCGATCTGCTCGTTCGCGTTGATCCCAAGACGTATCAGGAACGAGTCCTGCAGGCGAAGAAACTTCTTGCTCAGGACGATGTGGAACTCACACAACTCACCCAAGTCAATGAGAACAATCAACGGCTGCTCAAGACGGATCAAGCGAATCTCAAAACAGCAAAGGCCGAATTCGAAAAGGCTCGCGATCTCAAAACGAAGGGCGTCGGCACCGACACAGCCATGCGTCGAGCCGAACTGGAGATGCGGCGTTACGAAGATGCGGTCATTCGGCTGGAAAATGAGATCGGTCTGTTTGACGTTCGCAAACAGCAGATCACCACCCGCCGCGATGCTCATCTCTCCGACCTGGAGATTGCCCAGATCGATCTCACACGGACAGAAGTCTACCCCCCCTTCCCGGGAGCAATCAGCGAGGTTTTCGTTGAACAAGGCCAGTTCGTCCGGCAAGGCGATCCGCTCGTCCGTCTGACCGATCCCTCGCGAGTCGAGGTGCCGCTGTCACTGCAACTTTCGGATTACCTGGAAGTCGGATCGCTCAGCGACGACGACCAACAGATCCGAGTGGCACTCGCCGAGAACGAAACGGCGGAGCCTCGTTGGTTCAGCGATCCGTTGAACGGTGTCCGTCAGGCCCCCGAAGCAGACGAACGAACCCGGACGGTGAAAATCTACACCGAAGTGAACAATGCGGAACAGAACACTCCCCTGCTCCCCGGAACGTTTGTGCAAGCGCGGATCCTTGGCGCGGTCAGAGAAGATGTCATCGCCGTACCACGACATGCGGTCGTCGAAGGGACTCTGTTCATCGCGATTCCCCAGGACGCAGCGGATTCGACCGATAACACCTCATCGACATCCCTGAAGGCCACTGTCGAGCGACGTCCAGTCGAGTTTGGACGGACCCTGCAGTCATTGGTGGTGGTCGAATCCGGTCTTGAACCGGGTGATCTGGTCGTCACGACGAATCTTGATGTGATCTATGACGGTGCGCAGCTGAGAATCAATGGCAATGCTGGCGTCCGTCAACTGGCTGACGAATTGGCCCGACTGCGAACGCCTCAGGTTCGCATTGTCGAGTAGTTCCTGTCGCGGCTACGCAATCTGCGGTTTTCGACCTATGATAGCGGAGATTCGCAGCCGAGATCGCTGCGGCAGGATGCCAGTTGATCGACGACCAATGAACGATGCCTCCCATGCATGATTTCTACAAAACGCTCGGTGTCCCGCGGACCGCGACTCAGGATGAGATTCGCAAGGCCTACAAGAAAATCGCCCGTGAGAATCACCCGGACGTTAAGCCGGACGACAAGACAGCAAGTGAACGCTTCAAACAGGCCGCCGAAGCCTACGATGTTCTCGGCGATCCGGACAAACGCAAGCAGTACGACCAGTTTGGCTCTGCCTACAAACATGCCGGACAGGGACACTCGCCCTTCGGAGGCGGGCCGATTGATCTCAATGACATCTTCGGCGGCGGAGTCGATCTGGGAGACATCCTGGGCGGCGAGTTCTCAGGCGGGTTTGGAGGACGCCGAGGGGGCCGAAACACATCCCGCCCCGGACAGAATATCGAGACAACCATCGTGATCCCCTTCCAGGTTGCCGCCCAGGGAGGCAAGCACGAGATCACCTTGCATCATGGAGAGACGTCAGAGCGACTGGATGTCAAGATCCCGGCTGGTGTGCGTTCCGGATCCGTCATTCGCCTGACCGGAAAAGGCCACCCCGGCTATGCGGGCGGACGTGACGGAGACCTGCTGATCACAGTTGATGTCGCCCCGCATCCATACTTCCGCAGAGAGGGGAACCATGTCCTCCTCGATCTGCCATTGACGGTCACCGAAGCGGCGCTCGGCACGAAAGTCGACGTCCCGATCGTCGACAATTCGCAAGTCACCATGACGATTCCTCCCGGCACATCTTCTGGAAGCAAGCTTCGTCTGCGCGGCAAAGGTTTTCCCGATCCCAAGTCAGGCTCACGGGGCGATCAGCTCGTTGTGACGAAAGTGGTCGTCCCCAAGGACGTCAGCGAGCGCGCGAAAGAGTTGCTGACCGACTTGGCCACAGAGGCCCCGCTCTCTCCACGGGAGGGCTTGTGGTGAAGCAAAGTCTGGTGCGGCTACGGTTGTTGCTCTTAATCCTGCTGTTCACGTTTAGCATGACGACCACGAAACTGACAGCTAAGGATGATCGGTCGACTGACACGCATCCCGTTGAACAGCAGAATGATCTAACCTCCAATGCAGATCAGCAGGCCATTAACGAGGAGCAACGCAAAGAGAGCATCGCCTCAATCCTGTTGATGCTGCTTGGGGGCGTGGGCATCATGGGAGTAGCGCTCATCGGCATGACCATGATGTGGGGGGCGCATGCACGACGAGTTGCACGTACGACGGATCACCCGCCGACTCAACAGGACGAGTTGTGGTATCTGCGTCGTCCGCCGCCCGAGGAAGTCGACACTGAAGTGCACTCAACGGATGGAGATGAGACACCCGCACCTGATCGTGAGACGGACTCGTGAGTGAGGCCTTCACGTTTCCGAAGTCGCGGCACCTCAGGCACGCGGCGGACTTTCAACGTGTGTACTCCAGGAAGTGGCGGGCGAGTGACTCGCATCTGCTCATTTTCGGTGATGCGAATCCTGAAGGCACGACACGCATAGGCCTCAGTGTTTCCAAAAAACATGGCAACGCGGTCCGGCGGGCACGGATCAAGCGGCTGCTCCGTGAAGCCTACCGACTCAAACAACACGAGATCGGTGAAGGGCTCGACCTGATTCTCATCCCGCGCGTTGGCTCCGGAGCCGAACTGCAGGACTATCAGGCATCGCTCGTGCGACTGACTCGCAAGCTGCACAAACGCCTGTCGCAAGCAACGACCGTGTCACCTTCGCCAGAGGAAAAGAGGTGACGCATGTCCAGACGCACGCTCTGGCAATTGCCCTCGCTGCTGCTGATCGGCTGTGTGCGTCTGTACCAACGTTTCATCAGCCCGTTGCTCGGCCCGACGTGCCGCTTTCATCCCAGCTGTAGTGAGTACTTCATTGGGGCAGTCCGCAAATACGGTGCGATCAGCGGAACGTGCCGAGGCATCTGGCGGATCTGCAAATGCCATCCGTTTCATCCAGGCGGTTACGATCCCCCCTGAGTGGGTGGCTCGAGACGCACTGGGGTGAGTTGCCGTACGACGATCAGATCCGATTGCAGTTGTGGCTCGTGCGTCCTTTTCCCAACGACACCCATCGACTTGCCGAGGTATGCATCAAGATTGACGCCTTGATCCGCCTGCAGATAGGCGAGCAAACGGCCATCGGGAGCGACGAGAGCATACGTTGGCAGTCCCGGTTGAGGTCGCGGCATGCGGGCCACGATCCCTGCTCCGTCAAGCTGGGCGACATCGACTTGCTCGACGTCACCCACCGGCGGCACCTGCAGATTTCCATCAACGAATGGCTGCGTCTCGCTTCCGATCGGCTGACCCAGTTGGACGGGCATCGATTGAGGCTGGCCCAGTTGCACCGGCCCGGTGTCGATCTGGACTGTGGGAATCTCCGGATTCTGCAGCGAGAGCAACTCGGCATCTCGAATGTCAGTCTTCGTCGTCACCTGCATAAAGGCGTCGTATTCCGACTTGATCTTCTGACGGGCCGCGAGTGTCTCCAGTCGTGCGTCGATCATGCCGGCCACTCCAGGGGACGCGGACGCCTGAAGGTCGCGATAGGATCGTTCCATGGCATCAAGTGACCATGCTCCCGGATTCTGGGCCAGCATGTTCCGCATCTGCTGATCGAGTTGTCGCAGTTGCGCACGATCTCGCTCCAGTTGAGGAGCGGGCGTGCCGGACTTCACCGCCGCGTTGCTGTCAATCGCGCGGATGAGTTCACGCTCCAATGGCGTCTCTTCCTTCACGACCGGAAAGCCGGGCGACGCACTCGTTGACGCGGGGATTCCGGACTCTGTGATCGGCTCATCAAACGGAGAAACAATCTCGCGTGCAGGCGGTGCGGTCGATCTGAATTGAGTCAGGTTTCCGACTTCAGACAGTGGTAGCACATAGTCCCCCTTCACCCATCGGTTCTCCAGCCGGGGCGGTTCGATCTTGTAGAACTTCGTCGGCCCCTGAGTAGTCGGCTGAGTTTTCTCACCAATGATCGTCACCTCATCGCCCGTCGTGAGTTGTCGATTGATGACGTTGTGCTCGTTGTTGAACTGACTACCAACGTAGACGGCCACTCGGGGTGGCAGGCCATCTCCGGTCGGCGGCACCGTGACAATCCCTCGACCGTCATCGCTCGTCTCAACATAGCTTGCGTTGATCCAACTGAAGCTCCCGGGTGGAGGTGAAATGACATACCAGCCTCCCGGATCATGCCTGTGCACAGTGACACGTTCGCCCGTGGAGAGCTTCATGGTGGGATCGTAGCGCTCGCCCGGTCCCTTTCGCACAACGACGTTGTCGCTTTGCACGACCGCTTCGTACGGAAACTCAATCTCCGCCGCAGAGGCTGAATCTGACAAGAGAAGCCAGAGGGACAAAATGAGTGACGATGAGACGCGCATGGCTGCGGGCTCCTGCATGACGGCCGAGCACGAATACACTATTCGGTGACGGCTGAACAAGTTGTGCAAAAGGGAAATGGTCGATGCCCGTCAGCGAAAGAGGAGTCGCCGACCGGTCTCGACGAGGATCGAGACCCGGACATCTGTGAGAGGCGGAAGGAATAGCCGATTCTGCCGATTGGCTCAAGAGCGGTTCAGGCCAAATTGCAAGATCTACATTCAGGTCGCGATCAAGTGGAACATCCACAAAGTTCGCTTGCGGTTTCGCACAACTCATTTGCATCCGACAAAACAACACCCCGGCTGTATGAAGCAACCGGGGTGCATGGGTGCGAATCGCTCAGTCTTCGGTGTGGACTACGGCTTCACATTGTTCGCGGTCACACCGGGCCAGTCGTCCGAGCGGAACGGATACGCCGGCAGCATCTTCTCGTTGAACAGATTTCCCTGCGGGTTGTCAGCCCAGTTGTAACGGACCGCCACCGGGTTCGAGACATACTTGCTCGACACCTCGACCGTGTCGCCATTCACGACCTGTTGAGCATCAGCCCAGACCCAGTTGCGGTCTTCCCCCGCGATCATGAAGCCGGTCAGCGGCTCGCGGTACCATGTTTCAAGGCTGGAGCCGTGTGTGTCAAACTTGACGAAGGCCTTCCCCTCCTTGAACTCGACAGAATCGTATGTCGGTCCGCTGCGAGTAATCGTGTCGCCGTAGCCATAGTTGTCGACGAGGGCGAGCCGGGCCAGTCGTTTGCCGACGTCCTGTTTGTTCTTGGGATGGATATCGAGTGCGGCACCGATGTCAGTGATGCAGGCGACGCCCGCGTTGGGAAGGGCCTGGGCTGCGATTGTCTGTGCTTCACGCAGTTCGGCCCAGTCGCTGCCGACGGCTTCGTCAGTGATGGCCCGGAAGTTTGCCAGTTGCACCTGATAGAAAGGGAAGTCCCCCTGCTTCCAGTCGTCCCGCCAACTCTGAATCATCGACGCTATCAAGGTTCGGTACTGGTAGGCGCGGCTCGCGTTGGACTCACCCTGATACCAGATTGCCCCACGAATGGCGACCGGGCTCAGCGGTGCAATCATCGCATTGTATAGCGTGCTGAAATGGTGTTGGCTTTGACGCGGGTCCTGCTCCATCGACGGCTTGCGAGGCGGTGTCTTGCCTTCGGCCTTCGCAGCAGCGTCGGCTTTCTCCCACTCGGCCAGTTCGGCATCGTATTTCGCCTGAGCCGCTTCAGCATTGTAGGCGCCATCCCGCTCGTTCCACGTGTCGATGATCGGCTTCAACTCTTCGACGGATGCCATCATCTCAGGACTCGTCCACGCTTCGGCTCGTGTCCCCCCCCAAGCCGTCTGAATCAGACCGACGGGAACCTGCAGCACCTCCTGCAAGGTGCGTCCAAAGTTGTAACCCACTGCGGTAAAGGCGGGCAGTGTCTCTGGTGTGCAATAGGTCCATTCAGCATCGACATCGTCTTGCGGTTCCGTCGCCGCAACCAACGGTAACCGGAACAGGCGAATGTTCGGACGATGCCCGGCAGCTGCTTCGAGGTCCGGGTCAAGCCCCCGGTCGACTGACCACTGCATGTTCGACTGACCGCTGCACACCCATACTTCGCCAACGAGCACGTCCTCGAAGGTCAGTTCGTCGGTATTGCCAGACACAGTGAGCGTCGCGGGTTCGCCGAGGGAGAGCGCATCAAGCTTCACCATCCACTTGCCGTCTGCATCAGCTTTCGCGGTCTTGGATTGATCGCGAAACTTGACGGTGACCGTCTCATCGGGAGCCGCCCACCCCCACACCGGGACTGGCATCTCCCGCTGCATGACCATGTGACTGCCAAACACTGAAGGCAGCTTCAGATCCTGAGCGAACGTAATCGAGTAAGACAGCAGGCAGAGCGTAGCTGTCAGAACGCGGAAGGTGAGCAGTCTCATGAAGAAGGCCTCCGGGTGGGTGGGTTGAGGTAGGAATCACCCACGATATGCGGAGAGCAGACCACAGACAACCGAACAACACGACACCTTCGGGTCATTCCCAAATTAGCGAGCGGTGATCCAAAGGATCAATAAGTCGATGCGGCTCACGCCGACCATGCCAGTCAAGAGTTGAGGCCGGTTCGGTTCATTCTGCGACAAACTTCCGATACCTGTCCATGGCGAGCTCGATCGGAAGGACATGCCGTTCGATTCTCGCTTCCCTGACATCGTTATTGAGGTAGATCGCTGCCAGCTTGCCGTCGGAAAGCAGGAGCGATCCGGGGGTACAGGCCAACCTTCCGCTGATGATCATCGTGCCCACAACTTCGACATCATTTCCTTCCGTGGTCCGGCGATTGTAGATCTGTTGAATCTGCTCGACCGCATGGACTTCGTAGGGCGGCTTTCGGTAGTGTTTGTTGTCAAGAATCAGCTCCTCCAGGACGTCTCCCTGCTGGATGCCCGCAACCATGAGATCGGTCTGCCACACAGGAAGAGTTTTCTTGATGGAGAAGATACTGATGCCCAACTCTTCATTATATCCAAGGATTTCGATCGGTTCGAGAGTGTCCAACTCATGAATCGCTCCGATCGGTGTCCCTAATAGACCAAGCGGGAATCGCTCTCCTCCCCACGACGCAGACACGAGCAACGACCGCGTCTCATTCGATTCGACGACAAACGCCGGGAAGTATCGGCTGACACCACGCGGTCGTGTCTCAGCATGAATCATGACGACCGACTTTGTCAGATCGACTTCCGCAAGTTCCTGTGCGTGAATGGCATTCGATGAAACCGTGCAGAGAATGACAACGACTGCGACGAAACGACTCGCGAAAACAGTTAGGAACATCTGCCTCTCCTTCACGTCGAGATTGGTGTCGATCAAGTAACCTGCATTTTGCCAGAGTTAATGAACTCAGATTCAATGTTTGATGCACGTTGAATCACCCCTGCTCTTCGATCTGGTACCGGCCTGCCCACGGCTGGCTGGCGGATTGGACTTTGGTGAAGATGTAGATCAGCACACTGATCGACATGATCAAGACGGCCACACCCCAGACGAGGAGGGTCTGCGACTCGTAGAACCGTTGATTGAATGCGTACGCTCCGAAGGTGAGGAGCAGAAACAGAATGAGCATCACCCACTCGGCCATCGGAGACTCCCACTGCACTGGAACGAGAAGCCGCTCAGCGACCGGCTTCATCTCGCTGTCAGTATGACCGAGCCAGAACCGGCTTGTCGATCCCAACGTCGTGGAATGATTCGGTTCCCGGATCGTCCGCCTTCTCTTGATGAGCTGGATCAGTCTGATCCGGGACCAGCCAAGTCAAGAGTCGTGCGGTCGCTGGAACAAATGGAAGAAACAGCAGCACACTGATCACGTTGAATATGACATGAGCAGCTGCGATCAGAGACTTCGATGCGGTGTGCGAGTCCACGCCAACCGTCCATGCGGAGAACATCGTCAGTGGTCCGACAAGCCAGACGAACAGAGCAACGACTGTCACGTTGAACAGCAACTGAAACAGACCGACCCGGACGGCGGCTCGTGAGCGTCCGATGCTCGCAACCAACACGTTTGCACATGTGCCGATCTCTGCACCGAGCATGATTGCGACTCCTGCAGCCGGCGTGAGCATCCCCTGACCGGCAAGGACAATCACGATGCCCACGGTGGCCGACGATGACTGAATAATGGCCGTCACAACTGCGCCTGCCAACACCCCCAGGAACGGATTGTTCATTTGAGCCAGCCAGGCTTCAATCGGGGGAAATGCCTGCAATGGCTCCGCAGCGTGTTCAATGGTGAACAGCCCGTACAGGATCAAGCCCAGACCGAGAATCACCGTGCCGTATCTTTGTTGGATCACAGAACGGCCAAACACGCGGAGTGTCAAGCCGCTTAGCAAGATGAAACCCGAGTACTTGATCAGTCCGGAGGCGATGATCACGCTGGAGAGAGTCGTTCCGATGTTGGCTCCCATCACAACTCCCAGCGCAGCGACGGAAGTGAGGATGCCAGCGTTGACCAGCGCGATCGTGATGATGGCAGTCGCTGATGAGCTGTCCAGAACGGCACAGGCGATGGTGCCAGTGCCGATGCCCGCAAACCGATTGGAAGTAAAGCGAGCGAGGACCCGCTGCATGCGTTCTCCCGCCACTTCCGCGAGGGTGTCCCCCATCACGGTCATTCCGTACAGAAACAGGGCCAGTCCGGCAGAGAAACCGGAAACAATCGCAAACCAGTCGAGAGTCATGAGCCAGCTCCGCTCGGAGAGTGAAAAGTTCACCGCCGACAACGGAGTTCACTCTAGACTGGTTGTGCGAAGATTCTGTGAATTCTGCGTCACTCCTCGATCTCAATCACAACCGCAAGCTGTCTCGGAATTTGCGCCTGAGAGATGCGTGGGATGTCCATCCCGTTTCCACCAATCGAGTCCACCCATCAACTCTTTCACACGAAAGCCGAGCTTGAGCATGTTGATGGCGCCTTTGGTTGATGCGTTGCACCCGATGCCGTCGCAGTACGTCACGACGAGCGAGGTCCTGTCGATCCCGGAAGTCGTCTCCTCAGACATCTTACGATGCGGAACATTGATCGCACCGGGGATGTGCTCAAGTTCGTAAGCCTCGCTCGATCGTGCATCGATCACGGTGATATTCTCACCCGCCTTGATCGTGACGAGTAGATCCCAAGAGTCGATCTCGTAGTCGAGTTTGTGCTCATAGTGCTGCAACTGGTCTTTCATCACCGGTCTCCGTTCGTGTGATCTTCCACATCTTCTTTGGGGGGTGAGAATCGAGGCTCCAACTCCTTCAGCTCGAACGTTGGCAGGGCCCTGAAGAACTCGCCACCTGTCAAGATATGACGATTATGCACGATTGACCACCGCGTCACGCTCGCATTGGTGTTCCGATTATCGCGATTGATCCGGTCGATGCGGCTCACGAGTTGCGATTGTACCGGACACTCATGCTGCGACGATGGAATGGATACTTCGAGTTCATCTCGCAGTGCGGGTCGAGACGCTTCTGCACGTCGCCCATCCTTTGCCGATCGTTATCCACGCACGAGGCTCGCGTCATGGCCAAATCGATCATCCTAGGGCTGCTGACCATCAGCACGCTGATTGTGTCCACAGCAGCGTCGGAGGCTCAAACATTCACCTCAGCTGATACCCCGCTGGGGCTGCCAATCGGAGCACCGGGGACGACACTCGGCTCCACCACATCGACTATCACCGTCGCTGACTCGATCACGATTGGCGATCTCAACGTGAATCTCGACTACAACCACACGTATCAGGGCGACCTCGACGCTACGATTACCTCACCGGGTGGCACGATGGTCGAATTGTTCGCCAGCAACATCACCCACGATCTGACGGCTGTCGATGGGGGGTATCTATTTGACGACGAGGTCACCGACGTGTTCCCCGGGACGATCCCCGCCTTTCCAGCCGGCGAGCCGATCCCGACAGGCACCTATGCACCACAGAATGCGCTCTCAGCATTCGACGGCGAAGACACGATTGGCGTGTGGACGCTCACTGTCAATGACGTTTTCGGAAACGACAGCGGAACGCTGAACTTCTGGCAGTTGCTGGTGACTCAAGCCGGTGACGCGACCGGGGGAGACATTCTCGTCAGCATGCCGATCGTCGAGATTCAGGCGAACAGCCAGTTTCTGGGCTTGCTCGCCAGTCGACTGCGGACCGACACAACGCCACGATTTCGACGACCTCGACGGGTGCCGATCAACACGGACACGCGTCGATCATTGATCCGGATCGGCTCGAACGACGTTGTCCCAATTGAATCCGACATTCCGTTTGGGCATTCCGATCTCACCCTCCGCGCTCAAAGTCCGGTCGAGCAGCGAAATCTGTGGATGGCGGGCTACGGAGCCAGTGGCGACGTCAATGGCGGGTTTGACTATGGCTTCGGTGGCACAGCGTTCGGCATTCAACAAGTGATGGGACCACAATCCCTGCTTGGTATCGCTGGGAATATCTTCACTACCGAAGGCGAAAACGCGGCAAGCACCGCTGACCTGCACGGGATTGGCTTTGCCCTGTACGGCAATCATCGCTTTGGTGACGGGACCTACTTCACCGCGATCGCTGGCTACAACTTCGGCAGTTACTCATCGACACGGGCGACGGCGACAGGCACGGCCCGCGGCGATTTCGACAGCCATAGCCTGCTGACACTGATCGAAGTCGGCCAATGTCACTGTCTCTCAGGCTGGTCCGTGCGGCCACATCTGGCGTTGCAGTATCAACTCCTCGACCTGGACGGCTACCGTGAATCAGCTGCCGCCCCATCCAACCTCGCTGTGGAGGCGGAGCAACTCGACTCGCTTCGTGCGATCCTGGGTGTCGATGCAGGCCGCTCGTTCCGGGGACCACGAGGCAGTCTCGTCACTCCCCGTCTCCGCCTTGCCTACATTCAGGAAATCGTAGACACAGGCCGCGTGATCAACGCCACCTTTGCCACGGGCGGTGCTGCCTTCCCCATCGCCGGTGCCAGTCTGGGCGATGAATTTGCCGATATCGGCACCGGCATCACGCTCACGACGATGGATGACATCACGGTCTTCTTCGACTACGACGTCCAGTTAACGACGAAACACCTCCAACACACCGGCCAGGGCGGCGTGGCAATTGGTTGGTAAGAAGCCACAACCCCTTCACTCCGCCGGGACACTCTGTGCACCGTCCTTGATGGCATACAAGGTCGACTTGTTGGAGATGTAGAGGACGCCGTTGGCGATTACGGGGGTTGAGTAGACGGAGTTGTTCATGTTGATCTCTGCGATCGGTTCGTTTGACTCAGTCTGATGCTCGAAGATGGCGACGTCGCCGTCTTCATCGCCGATGTAGACCTTGCCATCCACGATGAGCGGCGAACCCCACGCCTGGGCGAAGAGGTCGTAGGTCCAGTAAGGCTCACCCGTGCGGGCGTTGAGGCAGTGGAACAAACCGCTGAAGTCGGAGATGTAGAGGATGTCGTCCTTGATCGCGACGGTGCCACAGGAGCGGTGCATCTCTTCTTCCCAATCGATCTCGTCATTGCCGTTGATGTCGCCACCGCTGTAGTGCCAGATCTCTGCGGAATCCGGGTTCTCGACGGATTGCTCTCCGTTGTTGGTGTTGACCGCCTGCAGCCGACGGGGCGGCAGCGGGTTGCCGTCCTTGTCCTGTGCAAGCGTCGGGCTCACGTCGGAGCCGTCGGTCTTCTTGAGCGGGTCGATGCACCACAGGTGGCCAAGTCCTTCGCCGTGCTCGGGGTCCTGACCAACTGCAACGTAGACCATGCCGTCGTAGATGACGGGCGTGGCAATGATGTTGTTACGGGTGCCGGCTCCGCCCAGTTCCCATTTGGTCTCCTTGGGATTGCAGTCGAACTTCCAGAGCAGCGTTGCGTTGCCGTTGCCATCGCCTTCGGGAGTGAAGCTGTAGACCCAGCCGTCGCCGCCGGCGAAGATCACCTGTTTGACATCGCCGAATTCAGCATAGGTGGGTGACGACCATTGTCCGTGCAGGATGTTGGTGCCGGGCGACTTGTCCGTCCAGAGAACCTCGCCCGTATTCTTGTTCATCACCATGAAACTGGGTGCGTCTGGGGCGGGGATGTTGATGTGTGACTCATCGACACCGTTGGACGTATTGACAAACAGCAAGTCGCCTGCACAGGTGACTGAGCAACTGCACATGTTGTGCTGGGAGACGCCATTCTCACCCATCATGTCGTAGACCCAGATCACGTCCGCCTCGGTCTCGGCTTCGACATCCTCTGCCGTGTAAGGACCGTCGTTCTCGCCGTCACGGAAGCCTTGCGTATCGAGGCAGCGGACCTCGCCACGACTGGTCACGAACCACAGTCGCTCGCCATCGACATACGGAGCACAGCAGATACCCTGATCGGGCCAGTCATGCACACGCCCCGTGGACAACTTTGGTGACGAGTGCTGCCAAAGGAAATCACCCGTTTTCTCGTCGAAAGCGACCAGCACGCCAAGGTCGACCGTCTTGGGGTATCGGGCGATGTACCCGTGATGATTGTTCGTGCCGACGTAGACCTGTCCGTTGGCAATGACCGCGTTGCCGTACGTCTGCGAGCCGAGCGGAGCGGACCAGAGAATGTTCTCACCGGTGGTCACGTCCCATTCGCTGGGGATATTCTCTGCATCCGGCGTGTTGTTTTTGCCATACCAGCCCCCCCACTGCGGCCAGTCATGATCGCCGACGTCAAGCTTGGCGATGTCTTCGAGTGCAAGAGCGACAGGGTCGTAGTCCGACTCCGCATCGTCGGCAATCATCGGCACGAACCCAGCAGCAAGCAGGGTCAAACAAGTCGTCAACAGGAGAAGGTGTTTCATGAGATGTCTCGCTGAGATATCGGGACTCGGAGGTTGCGAGTCGCCGTGGAATGTTGAATTGCCGGTTGGGTGATTGATCGCTTGCGGATTAGCGAGACTCGCAGACGTTCGATCGCCTGTTGGTCCAGCGAATCGGCAAGCCATTTCTGTCAGTCACCTGTTGATTCGTTCGCGGTCACAGTCAGATTGTCGTAGAACAGTTCAGAGACTTTCGCGTCGCCGAAGAGGCCGGGGCTTCCCTGATGCTGGCCGGGGTCATCGGTACCGACGATCTGCCATTCTGCCGGTTCGTCCTCATCACGTTTCCAAACCTTGCCACGCAGAACGGCCTTGCCATCTTCCGTGGTCGTCTGGAACTTGAGTGTGTACCACGTATGCGCCTCCCACGTCAGCGGTGCATCCACCGCCATTCGCAACTGGGGAGTCCACGTGCGGATCTGTAGTTGCTGGTGAGTTCCCATCATTGTGAGCGTGTATCGCTGGCCAATGAGTCCAATGTCGGGGAGCGTACCGTCTCGATTAAAGCCGTAGACGTCCGCCTGAATGGTGTAGTCCTTCAGGGCGGGCGGTCCCATCCAACCCTGAGAGCGTGCTCCCTTGGGGATAGTCGAGATTTTGCACATCACTCCATTGCCGTCGATCTGCTTCTCACCTCGCGTGACTGCGAGTCGCGGCTCGGTCACAACTTGCTCGTCCACCGTGCGTTCCCAGGTGGACCAGTCAACTGTCGCCAGATAGCCCGCGTCGACGAGTGCCTGCAGCGAGGCCCCCAGTTTCGACTGTGCCTCTTCGACAGTTTTGGGCTTATTGTTCGCACCGAGATCCAGGAAATCGAGCAGTGAGGTCCAGCCTTGCGCGGGAGTTGTGTCGTCGAATGTGGTCGACAGTCGAGCAAAGTTGACGAAGCCGCTTTGCAAGAAGATGTACAGTGCGGCGGCTTGAGGATCCGACTCGTTGAGCGTTGACCAAAAATCATAGTCCAGGGGGATGTGCCGGTAGCGGGCACCGACCCAGGTCACAGGGATTTGTCCTTCGTCGAAGTCGAACGACCAGTTCAGCGGTGGAACAATGCGAATACGCGCATGTCCTTCAACCCCTGAGACCGCAGCAGTCACCGTGATCGCTGTATGAGCTGCCGGATCGGACGTCGCCTGAAACACACCGTCCGGGCTCACCTCGCCCTGGCCGTCAACTGTGAATGTGACGTCGCCCGGTTTGGCAACGCCGATGTATTGTCCCGCAGCGTTGAATAGTCTCACTTGAAGAGGCTGCCGCTGGTCTGGTGCCAGGAGTGATTCAACCGGAACGAGCTGCAATTGAGCAGGAATCTGATCGCTCTCACGCGGCGGCTCGGCGATCACAAGTTCTGTCGGCTCACCCTGCGGTTCGGCGTCAGCAAACCCGACGCAGTAGATTCCACTGCTGAGCGGAACGAACAGGTGCCCGTCTGCTGCAATGATCGACGCATTGGAATCCCCCCGGAGCCGCATCTTGTGCACGACTTCGACGCCTCCATCGTCGGTCGGCTTGAGCGTGTACCACACGCCGTTTTCGGTGATGGTGTAAATCTTACCGTCCGCAGAGAGAGGGCTGCTGCGCTGAACGCTTCCCAGACGTTCGAGTCCCAGTTCTTCACCCGATTCCGGATTTAGGATGTGTAGCTTGGCGCGATCATCGATCGCGTAGAGCTTGCCATCGACGAGCACGGGAGTGCTGCGACCGACAAACAGCTCTCTGGTTCTCCAGACTTCTCCTCGCGAGGTGATGTCTCCGTCGAGCGTCCCGTCGAGTGCGAACAGAGCCCCCATTTCCGTCGAGTCGAGGTTCTCCTCGGAGTGTCCGCCGTACACGCGGTCACCGTCCACGAGTGGCGTCAGGTTGATCCCGCGACCGGACACATTGTACGTCCAGATGTTCTTGCCCGTGCGAGGTTGGAACGCGTAATAGGCCCCATCACCCGAGGCGAAGACCATGGCGGCCTGCCCATTGAATGAGGTGAAAACGGGCATGCTGTAAGTCGTGTCTTCGGGGAAGAGACGAGTGCCGGTAAACCACGCCGGTTGGCCATTGCGTTTGTCGAAAGCGATGAACCTGTGTGCGGGCTTTGCCATCTCGCCCCATCCAATGACGACCGCTGAGATGATCACGTTGTTCTCGAAGACGACCGGGAAGTTGGTCCGCCCCCCATAGGTACTCAGCAGGCCGTATTCTTCGTGCAGTGAATGTTCCCACTTGATCTCCCCCGTTTCGCCGTCCATGCAGCGGAACAAGCCACAAACCCCGAGAGCAAACACGTCACCGGATTCGGGGTCGCCAACAACCGACGACCAACCGACACGTTCGGCCGGCACATCCGAAAGATAGACCGGAAACATCTGCTCCCACTTGTCCTCCCCTGTTGCTGCGTCGAGACAAACGAGCTTCTCACTATCTTGAGGGGTGCCCGCTTCATGACGGACGAGAGTGTAGAGCAGCCCGTTCATCACAATCGGGGTCGAACGAGTGCCGAGGTCTTCTCGTTTCCAGATCAGGTTGCTCCCTTCCCCACCTTTCGGATTCCATTCGTCCGGGAGATTCGTGAGAGGCGACTGGCCGTTCATCATCGGGCCGCGCCAGTTGGGCCAGTCGAAGTCGCCGGCTGCGACAAGGTTAACTGACAACATTCCTGACAAGACAACTGTCGACAAAGCGAGGAAGCGAGTCATCGTGTGTACTCGTGTGTGAAAGGAGGCAGCGTCAGACATCGGTCGACACGGCTCGGAGGGAGGCAGGTGATGACGGTTCGAGGCAGGCTCACAGGTATCCGTCAGCATCTACGATATACGAGCGCCGCAGGCCGGACAAGGATCGCATCGCGGCGCAGCAAAACAGCCCGCTTCGAGGGGACCGAGACGGGCTGTTGCAAAGTTCGATCACCGGTTCGTGATCACGGGAGGGCAGATCCGCCTTCGGGTTTGCCGATGTCATCGGCCTCACCTGGATCGGCTGTCGCTCCAGCCGGGGCAGCGGTCTCTCCCCCGGTCGGGGCGGCAGACTGATCTGCACAGCCCATCATGGCCATCGGCAAAGCGAGAACAGCAATCATCGTGATGATCGAACAAAGTTGTTTGCAGCAACGCATTGAGCGAAATCTCCTCAAATTATATTTTTTGAAAATCGGCTGTAAGGTTTTCTTCAGCCACTCGTATTTTGTGTGAGGACGGTTGACGTTGCAACCGTCTGGCCGGGGTGGACAGGACGTCAAACCCTGAAAAACGGATGTTTCAGCGACATTGAGGTCGCCCCCGGCACACTGACTGGCGGAAGCCCCTCACGGATGACGGGCTTCGCCAGTTTTTCCTCTTCCCGCAGGAGACGCTCATGGTCCGCACCGCCCGTTTCGCCTTCGACAACCCTCGCGGCCCCGATCACCTTCGACTCGACGACCCGTTCGATGAAGACAATGACCCCTTGTACGAAGCACCATTCTCCGCCGGCGACGAGTTGCCGACCGCACAAACGAGAGACGAACGGCCTCGATCAAACGGATCAAGGAAGAAGCCCGGCTCACGACCTGATGAAGGAAACCGGGCCGCATAAACCCGAAGCCTTAGACAGTCGCCACAACGTACCGAACTCACATGATCACTCGATGAGCCTCTCCGTGCCTCGGTGTCTCCGTGGTGAATCCGTGAGTCACGAATTCCCGATCGACAAACAGCTTCGATCTCAACTCAACAAGCGACCACCAATGCCCACACCCGAAATCCGCAAACAGATCTCGATCTTCGTCCCCATCTCCGACTGGAAGGCTATCCGACAGGAGGCAGCCCGCAAGCGCATCCCGATGACCGAACTCTGTCGCCAATGGATGCACCCGTCACTGACGAAACTGCGGGAACAAATGCAAAACCGTGCGGCATGAAGGACGGAGCAGACGTCATGGGAGGGCGCTCACGCGCCACTGATGGCAGACAGCAACTCATCCAACGACGTCACCGGAGGTCCACAGGTCATGTCAAGGCAAACGTATGCAGTTGTCTGGCCATCAAGAGCTGTGCGCCCTGCGAGATGCGGAGGAATCACATGCGGCAGTTGCTCATCGGTCACATTGGCTGCTCGCCGGAACACGACCTTGTTCGGCAGGAAGCGTTGATGAACGGCTGCTAACCACTCATCACCGACCGACGAGTCGTCGCCGTCCACGATCACAATCTCCAACGACGGACCGATCAGTGCATCGACGGCAAGCAATCCCTGACCGGACGCTCGTGGATGCTGACTCATCAACCCGGAGAACGACTCCAATGTCAGCCGTCCGCGTTCGACCAACTCAACGTCCCCGGTCAGACGGCCCAACTGCACGAGGGCAGTCGCCGCCTGAGCGCTGCCGGAGGGCGTCGCGTTGTCCTGCGAATCCTTGGTGCGTGTGATGAGTTGCTCATGATCGTGAGAAGTGAAGTAGAACCCGCCGCCGTCTTCGTCCGCAAAACGCTCGACCATATGCGTTGCGAGCTCCCGCGCGTTCACGAGGTGACGCGGATCGAACGTCGCCTGATAGAGATCACACAATCCACTGATGAAGGCCGCGTAGTCATCCAGATACGCATTGAATCTCGCCCGCCCATCCTTGAACGAATGCAAAAAAAACGATTCATCGTTTCGCATATTTCCCAAAACGAAATCGACCGCCCGCACGGCAGCCTCAGCGTACCGCGTCTCTCCCAAGACCTGCGATGCCTTCGCCATCGCCGAGATCATCCACCCGTTCCACGAGACGAGCACCTTATCATCCCGTCCGGGATTGACCCGGTGCTCACGAGCCTCGAACAGCGTTTGACGACATCGCGCGAGTATGTCCGCCAGATCGTCCGGGGCCAGATCGAGCACACGGGCCGCTTCGTCGTGCGGCTTCGGCCGGTTGAGAATCGTGTTCCCCTCCCAGTTGCCTCCGGGCGTCACGTCGTAGGCGTACTTGAACCTGTCCGCGTCGGCATCGGGAAGCAGCTCATCAATCTCCGCTTCGCTCCAGACGAAATACTTGCCCTCTTCCCCCTCACTGTCCGCATCCTGCGTCGCGTAGAACCCGCCCTCCGGCTGATCCATTTCCCGCAATACGTAGTCGAGCGTCTCCCGCACCACAGCGAACGGCCATGGCTCAGCCGATCCATCACTTTGCATCGCCTGACCAAGCTCCAGATACGCCGGCACCAGCAACGCATTGTCGTACAGCATCTTCTCGAAGTGCGGCACCAGCCAGCGGGCATCGGTCGAGTAACGATGGAATCCGCCGCCCAAGTGATCGTAAATGCCGCCGCGTGCCATCTTGTCGAGAGTCAGTGTGACGACATCAAGTGCCTCTGACGCCTCCCGTGCCACTGCTTCGGCAGCGTGACCGCTGGCAATCTCAGTACGCGCATCCCCAGCCGAAGCAGTGCCACCGAATCGCTTCCAGCATCTGAGCAGCACCCGCACATCCATCGGATGCGGAAACTTCGGAGCCCCGCCGAATCCACCATGCCTGCGGTCAGCCGACTTGAGCAACTCGTACATCGCATTCCGCAGCACGCTCTCGTTCAGAGCCGACCGCTCAAACGCCGGTGCCGCCATTCGATTGACGGCCTCGACCAGCGAGGTCGCACTTGTTGTGACTTCATCCCGGCTGTCGGTCCAGACCTCGTGAATCTTCAACAGAATCTCACGAAACCCTGGCATGCCCATGCGTGACGTCGGCGGCCAATACGTCCCGCCATAGAATGGACGTTTGTCCGGAGTGAGAAACACCGACATCGGCCACCCGCCCCGCTGCGTCATCAGCTGCACAGCGGACATGTAAATCTGATCAACATCCGGCCGTTCCTCGCGATCGACCTTGATGTTGATGAAGTGCTCGTTCATGAGAGCCGCGATTTCATCACTCTCAAAACTCTCATGCTCCATCACATGACACCAGTGACACGCACTGTACCCCACCGACAAAAACACCGGCTTGTCCTGCTCCACCGCCAGCGCGAACGCCTCCTCCCCCCACGGATGCCAGTCCACCGGGTTATACGCATGCTGGAGGAGGTACGGACTCGACTCGTCGATGAGGCGATTCGGTTTCCCTGGAGACTGTGTCATCACTCATCCATTCCAATGCTTGATTCGCGACGCATCGCAGATGCGACAAACTGAAAACACATACAACGAAGGGTCAACACGTTTGCAGTCTGTCAACCATCGATCTCAGCGACTTCGTCAGGGAATGATGCCAACAAGTTTGAGGACCGGCCAGTATGCCATACGCAATGCGTCGATCAGCCATTTGGGCGAGTGAGAATAGACGAACATGGTCCCAAAGACTTGTTCGTCCACAAAGACGGCGACTGCAAATCCCACGTAGAGAACGACCACCAACAGAACGGCAGGAAGGACGAGACTCGTTTCAGATTTTTCGCGGTCTGCCATTGGTCCAACCGTTCAAATCTCAGATTGCAGATTTGCAAGCCGCTGCCGTGCTGTGTCAGCCCATGGGCCACGGGAGTCGTGTTCGAGGTACGTCTGCCAATGGTCGACCGCCTCGTCGGCGCGGCCCATCTCGTAGAGGGTCTCGGCCCGGTGATAGTGGGCGTCCGCGTAGTCCGCATGCACATCGAGGGCGATGTCGAATGCATCAAGAGCTGACTCCAACTGGCCCAGTTCCTGATGCACGCAGCCGACCTGGGTCCATGCTTCGAGGTACTCGTGGTCAATCTCAGCAGCGACGTAATACCGCTCCAGTGCTGCCCGCGTGTGTTTCTGCCGGTAAAGACACTCAGCCAGATGAAAGTGCACCTCCGGATTGTCCGGCTCGGTCATCAGGCTGAGTCGGAACGACTCGATCGCCGCGTCGACCTCGCCGTCGACATACAGTCTGCAGCCTTCGACAAACCAGTCACGTGCTGACCAGTGTTCGGACTCGACCTTCCGTAGAAACGGGACCGAGGCCTGATCATCGTCCGAAGAGGTGTCGCCCGTCGTGATGTCGTCATGTGTTGACTCAAAGTCAAATAACCGCTGCCCGCTGCTCGGCGTGACATACCCATGCTCATCACGAACAACGACATGGTGATCGCGTTCCAGTAATTCCAGTTGTTCGAGCGGTCGTTCGCCCGCTCCCAGGTGTGCAGGCAGGTTCCGCAGGCTGCGTTCGATCTCCACTCGCGGCACGCCTGCTTCAAGCAACTGCGACAGCCGGCGAGCTCCGTTGACTTCGCGGAAGTCGAAGTGCGGCAGCCGATAGATCTTCTGCACCGGTCGAATTAACCCGGCTCGCTCCCAGCCGCGAATCACGTGCACGGGAACATCCAGCAACCGGCTGAGCATGGCCGGCGTGTACAACCTTCGCACTTCGTCTCGACACTCGGACAGCCCCACGAGATGCAGAAAGTCCGCTTCGTTGACGATGCGGATGTTGGCCCCCTCCGCATTCCGCTGTGTCACCTGTTGCAACTTGACAGACGGCTGTCCATCCTCCTCCAGCGGCCAACCTTCCTCACCGACCACGAGCATCGTCGTCTGCCCGCTCACATGCTCGGTCGCCTCACCCCCGTGCTGGACGACAACCTCAGCCGCCTGAGCATGCGTCATGGCCCCCAACGTACCAGTGAACGTCACCCGCTCCCCCTGCAAAGGAAGCGAACTGGAAATCTCCGGAACGGACGAAGTGGCTGATTCAGACATCACAGGCTCAGAGAGAGAACGCGCAACCCAGCATACCGCGCGGCTCCCCACGTCTGTAGTGTCCGCAAGTCTTCCCTCTCCCCCGGAGGGAGAGGGACAGATTCTGAGCGTCAGCGAAGAATCAGGGTGAGCGGGGAGCGCCGCTGGGGCTGGCATACAACCGATGCTCACTCATGTCCAGAGACATGCACACGATCCGCGAACTCACCCTCAATCAGTATCTCGCGATTCTCGCCGATCAACACATTGTCTCGAATCACGATGTTAGACAGGTCGTCATTCGTCTCCACAAGGATTGCAGCAATCTGCGACGCATCGGTCTCAATGATGTTGTCCGCGATCAGATAATGTTCTGTCGGGGACCCCGACGGATCGTGTCCCGCTTCGTTGACGGTGATGTTCGCATTCCAGATGCGACGCGGCTCAATGTTGTTCGGCTTGCGACCGTTGAGACGAAATAGATTATCCGTGATCACACAGCGACGACTGTCCGGAATCCACAGCCCCTCGCGACCGCTCCCTTCGATCGTGCATCCGACCAGCGTGCAGGCTTCGCTGCCCCGTTCGATGGTCACGCCACGTGAGCCGTTGTTGCGGATGACACAATTCGTCGCCAGCACATGCTCGCAGCCTTCGAGGAAATAGCCCCCCATCTTCGAGCGGTCGACTCGGTTGTCGCTGAAGTGACCATTCGTGCAATGATAGAAGTGGGTGCCATCCGAGCGTGACCTCGAGAACCGGCACCCCCGCACGACGAAGTCTTCCACGTAATAGAACGCCACCGACCCCTGATCCTCACGCGCGCTTCCCTTCTCCGGTCCGTGCAGTTCGCCCTTTGGAGCCTGATAGTCGCCGTACACGTTGCAACAGTTGTCGATGATCGTGTCCACCACCCAGATATCACGAGGAGGTGTCTCACCATCGACACCGAAGATACCGACTCCGTTACTCGTGAGATCCCGCACATGCATGTCCTGCACGCGAATCCGCTCACACGTTCCTGTCAAATAGACCCCCCGCACATTCACACCCGACTTCCACACATCGTTCCGTCCGACAATTTCTCCGCCGACAAACGTCACGTCATGCACGTCCTCTCCCACAAACGTCTGCCCATCGGCTTCGATCTCTTCCGTCCACACAAACCTCGCACCCCGCAACTCCAATGTCAGCCCCGAATGCACCTGCAACCCCGCCGGATCGTCGAGCAGATAGGTCATCGGAGGAAAGACGACATTGCGACCCATCTCTTCCGCCACGTCCATCGCCGCCTGCAACTGAGGCTGATAACAAACCGAGCCGTCCCGCACGTGAGGGTCGGGCAGATGCGTGGTGACATCGACCATAGCGTTTGAGTTGGCCGGTTCGTCTCCTCCGCTCGCGGTGGCTACCGCAAGGACCAGAGAGGCAAATGCCATCGCAGTGACGGATGAGGCCCCTGATCGCAGAGGATGCAAACCGTATCGGAGAGAGATGTTCATCAGCACGCACTCTCGTTGTTCAATCAAGTTCGTTTCGCCAGATACAGTTCTGTTCGGTACTGCATCGTAACGAACCCGACTTTTGCATGCTCGTTGAACAACTCACGCAATCGACAGAGGAGTGCATCCAACTCTGGTCCGGAGTTCGGCACGTATGACGCACTCGTGGCAACAACACCG
This sequence comes from Planctomycetaceae bacterium, assembly GCA_020426505.1. Classification (GTDB taxonomy): domain Bacteria; phylum Planctomycetota; class Planctomycetia; order Planctomycetales; family Planctomycetaceae; genus JAHBXU01. The sequence continues at coordinate 124,596 of JAGQPX010000058.1, forward strand.
TCTACGATTCTTAACGATCCAACATCCCAATTTCGACCGTCCCCCAGCGTCGCCACGTGTAATACAGCCACGCTACGAGCCCCATGATCGCCCCGACGATCATCAACGAAACATGAACTTCTGTGACGCTGTCCCAGATATCACCTTTCGTAACTTTCACGCTGAGGAATACCACGATGCCCGCGATATAGACCACGCCGACCACCAGCAGGATGATCCACCAGCGGCGGATGAGCAGCATCCACATCATGAATACATAGAAGCCGATCAGTCCGAACAGGTTCAAGGCGGTGATGGCGACTTGCACCAGCATCGTTTCATCGAGGAGGGAACCTCTGGAGATGACCACTCCGACGATCCCCCAAAAAACTACAAGCGGCGGCACCAGATCCCATGCGACACCGAGAAACATCAACCGACGGAGATGTTCACGTGTCATTGGTCGAAGTGACTCTGCCCCCAAGCCGGGCAGACGCTGTCGCCAGCTGTTTCCGACCTGACAGAGGCCCATCAAGGGGATCATCATCAAGACCGGTAAGAAGGCCATGTAGGGATCACTTGATCCTGACTCAAACGGGCTTTGTGGTACGATCCGGCTCCATCGAAATAACAAGAGAGGGGCAAGGAATGGAACGACCATGTACGCCATAAACAGTTCGGTTCGCGTGACTCCAGCACGCCACAGTCGAAGTGAGACCGCATGTCCCATGCGCGGCTGACGGAGCGCTGCCTCCAGGAATCTGCGGCCAAATCGCAGCCAACGATTCTCTTTCTTCGAACTGAGAACTTTCGCTTGCAGATCATGCTGATGCCGCACATGATCGCCCCAACTGAAGACGGTCGTCACGCCCACTGCTGCAAATCGCTGAGCTTCGCCAGTGCAGCGTTGACACCAAGTCAGAACCCCCACACCTCCCAATAACAGGAGTAACAGGGAGGCTAACCAACCCGCATCGCCCAGCAGGAACGCATCCAGTTGGGTCGGAAACGCGAACGTCATGGGCAACGAGCCGAACACGAGTATCAGTATTGGAAGAGCAATCCACTGCCCGTTCGTGCTCCCGCTTGCGACACGCCGTGGAGAATCGGAAGTGATTCCGTACCCCAGCCACAAGATGATGGCCAGACTGACGGTCACCAAACTGAGGCTTGGTAGCAGTGCGGCTTTGTGAGAAACGGCCAACGCTGTCAGCACAGCAATATGGATCGCCATCAGCAAGATAGGATGTTGCAAGTGAGCCGTCGCAAACCGGGGCACCAAATGAGCGGTCGGCAGCGAGAACTGCCCCAGGACGTGCAGGCACAGCAGTAGACTCAGAACAACACAGGCTTGCAGTTCAAGCATGACGAATGTCCGCACACGTTTTTCGTCATAGAATCCTCGCCGCACGCTGACATTCGGCAAAATTGCCTGGAGCTTGTCCACAGGTTGACTGAACGCACCAGAGGTGCCCACGTAGACCGTACTGAGCTGTGGCACGTTGGCCAGTGTCTCAAGTCCTTCATCCGTGACGACTTTCTCCGGATAGCCCTTCTGCCTTCCCACGTAGATCGGCGAGATCACCAGTGTTTGCAAGTGAGGCAGCTGCGCCAGATCGGCCAGTGCTGCGTCATTCAGATTTTCAGAACTCGACAGAATTAGTGTGTGCAACTTGGGCAAGCCCGCGAGATGGTGAAGCCCACCTGTGAAATCACACTGACTGAGGTCCAGCACCTCCAGTTGAGTCAGTCGGCTGAGAGCCACCAGATCGTCCGCTGCCAGCCGGTGGATTTGAGCTTTCCCTGATCCGAGTGCGGCGGATTCGTCGTATAACTGCACACCGGACAATGACAGTTGCGAGATCCGTGTGAGGTGACCGAGTCGCGTGAGACCAGTGGGAGTCAGCAGCAAATGGTCGCAAACGAGGACGTCGACATTGGGGAGTTCCTCAACGACATCGAAGGCAACATCCATCTGAATGGGCAAGGCGGAAGCTTCCCACGCTTGCCGCTCCTCGTTCCAGACGGCGTCCCCCCGTGCAAAATCCGCCCACAAGCGATCCAGCCGCAGACCTTTGACTTCGGCTTCAAGACCATGCTCGCGAACGTAATTCAGTTGCTCCAACTTGTTGATCGTTGCAGGAGGCAGCTCAATGACGGGATGCGACGGTCGCGTTCGGCTTCCTTGCGCCAACATAAACGGTGCGATCAGGAAGCCCAACCAGATCACCCCCAGCACCCATACCAGCGGGCGGGTCCAGTATGTCTTGGCGACAGCGAGCAATCGTTCACGCATCGTGGAACTCCAGGAAGATTTCTTCGAGGTTCAGGTCTTCGACCGTGACGTTGGCTTGCCAGTCGTGGCGGAGACTTTCTACTAGTGGGTCGCTGACTTGGGGGATGGCGACGAGGGCTGTGCGGCCGTTCACTTCAATCCGCATGGCTCCCGGCACATTGAACGTCGCGGGGAGATCAATCTCCGCTGTGATGCGGAGGCGTTTGACTTGTTCCTTCAGCTCGTCGAGGCCGCCGAAGAAGCTGATGACGCCGTCCCGCAGGAAGGCGACGTGCGTCGCGATGCGTTCGAGGTCGGACGTGATGTGCGTCGAGAACAGGACCGTGTGTTGTTCGTCGTCCGTGATCTCGACCAGTGACCGCAGGAACTCGCGGCGGGCCTTCGGGTCGAGACTGGCGACCGGCTCATCAAGGACCAGCAACTCCGGACGATGGCCGAGGGCCAGCACGAGCGAGAGCTTCTGCAACTGTCCGACCGACAGCGTGCCGGCTCGCTTGTCGGTCTCGACATCCCAGCGGTCCATCAGTTCCGTCGCCCACGCGCCGTCCCACTTCGGGTAAAACGCGGCTGTGTAATCGACGATCTGTCCCGACTTCATCCACGGGTAGAGCTTCGCTTCCTGCGGACCGTAACCGAGTCGCTCTTTTGCCACAGCCGTGAAGTCCCACGGGTCCTCACCCAGCGTGAGGATGTCGCCTGCATCGGGCTTGAGCAGGCCGAGCAGACACTTGATGAGTGTCGACTTGCCGGACCCGTTGGTACCGAGCAGGCCAACGACCGCTCCGCGCGGCACGCAGAGGTCGACGCCGGTCAGCACCTTGTGTTTACCAAACCGCTTGTGAACGGATTTTGCTTCGATAATGCACTCAGTCATGACGGCCACTCTTTCAAAACGGATTTGACGACTGCCTGAATCTGATCGTCCGTGAGTCCCAACTGCTTCGCGCGGGTCACCATGACCTCGACGTGCTCACGCAACTCGGCCTTGCGGTCGGCGGCACTCTCCTGCGGGACGTTGTTGGTCACCCGCATGCCGAGGCCCCGTTCCCGCTCGACGACACCCTCCGCCTCCAGCCGTGCGTACGCCTTGGAGACGGTCATCATGTTGATGTCCAGCTCACCCGCCATCTGCCGCACGCTGGGGAGGTAATCCCCCGGCTCCAGCCGTCCACTGGCCACCAGCGCCCGCACCTGCTCCATCAACTGCCGATAGATGGGCATCCCCGAGGAGGGCTGAATTTCGAAATTGAGCGGTGAAGATGTCATATCCCTGTCGCATTAGTGTATAGCGACAGTAATACACATGGCCGTCGCCTGTCAAGTGGAATTGGGATCAATCTTCACAGTCCCCCACTAGCCGCGCCCGTCAGGAAGCGGATGCTCACACGCAGTCGAACATTGAAAAGCGTTATGCGTCAGTCCATTTCCGCTTCCTGACGGGCGCGGCTGGTCTGCGGAATCGTTGGTGGCGAACCTCACGGACACGGGCTATAACCATCTGACTAACACCATTCTCTTGATGAACGAGAGGCTCCAGTCCCGTGACGATGAAGACCGAACCGAGTTGCCCCGTTGCTGCCACTGACCCCGCTGTCTACGACGCCATTCAGCACGAACGCAAGCGGCAGGTCGAGGGGTTGGAACTCATCGCCTCCGAGAACTACACGTCAGCGGCCTGTCAACGGGCTGCGGGAACCGTGTTCACCAACAAGTATGCTGAGGGGTACCCCGGCCGACGCTACTACGGGGGTTGCGAGTACGCGGACGTTGTAGAAAATCTGGCTCGTGACCGGGCGTGCGAATTGTTCGGGGCCGATCATGCCAACGTGCAGCCGCACGCAGGGTCGCAGGCGAACATGGCCGCGTACATGTCGATCCTCGAACCGGGAGACACGATCCTGGCGATGGACCTGGCCCACGGAGGACACCTCACGCACGGCATGCATCTCAATTTCTCCGGCAAGCTGTACAACGTGCATCACTACGGCGTCAGGCAGGACGATCATCGCATCGACTTCGACCAAGTCGCCTCACTCGCGAAGGAGCACAAACCCAAGCTCATCGTCGCCGGGGCCTCCGCCTATCCGCGTGAGATCGATCACCCGAAGTTCGCAGAGATCGCTGCGAGCGTCGGTGCCAAGCTCATGGTCGACATGGCTCACTACGCCGGTCTCGTCGCGGGCGGCGTGCATAACAACCCGGTCGAGGTTGCTGACTTCGTGACGACCACCACTCACAAGACACTGCGAGGTCCGCGCTCAGGCATCGTGCTCTGCAAGGAAGAGTACGCCAAGGACGTTGACAAGACCGTCTTCCCCGGCCTGCAAGGGGGACCGCTCATGCACATCATCGCGGCCAAGGCGATCTGCTTCCACGAAGCCCTGCAACCGTCGTTCAAGGATTACGCCAAACAGGTCATCGCCAATGCTCAGGCTCTCGCCGAAACGCTGATGTCAGGTGGCCTCAAACTCTCCAGCGGCGGAACCGACAACCACCTGATGCTGTGCGACGTCACGACCATGGACGGAGTGACGGGCAAGATCGCCGAGAAGGCCCTCGACCGCGCGGGCATCACGGTCAACAAAAACATGATCCCCTACG
>JAGQPX010000293.1 GCA_020426505.1 Planctomycetaceae bacterium
GCTCGATGTACCCCTGATGCACGGTCGCCGTGTGGAACTCCCGCTCGACCACGACCGCCGCTTCCTCGAACGCCTTGTCCGGATCGCCCTGTTCGAAGAACAATCGCTTGGCGACATTGCTCGGCTTCTTGCCGATGATCTCGCCGAACTCTTCGGTTCTCACATCGTCGTTGAGTACCGGTGCGTCGTCCTCCATCGCCTTGCGGACATCGAGCACGGGCGGCAGAGGTTCGTACTCAACTCTGATCAGCCTGGCCGCCTCCTGAGCAATGTGCACATTGTCCGCAGCGACCGCAGCGACTGCGTGTCCCTTGTACAGCACCTTCGGTCCGGCGAGCACGTTGCAACTGAGGTGAGCCATGTTGACGGCCCCCTCTCCTAGCTCCGCAATTCGATCATGAGCGGGCGGCAGGTCTGCGTTCGTCACGACCGCATGCACGCCGGGGTAAGCCTCGGCTGCCGTCGTGTCGATCGACTTGATCTTCGCATGCGCGTGTGGACTGCGAAGCATATACGCACTGAGCAATCCGGACAGTTTGACGTCGGCCCCATACTGCGCCCGCCCCGTGACCTTGTCCGCGCCATCATGCCGAATCGGCCGAGTGCCGATGACGTTGTATTTGCCCTTGGTGGCCTTGGATTGTGCAGTCGCCATGAGAGCCTTGCTCCGAGTCATTGAGGAAGTCGATCGAGGTCCGCCGAGCAGAAAAGGAAGTTTCGCAAAACTCATCAGGGCTTGCAAACCGACGCAGAAGTTGGGAGCGAGGTTTTGACCGAACGGAGACGGACTTTCTTTACCGCGAGAACCCACCGCTTTGCGAAGCTTGTCGAGCGATTTGCAAGAGCACATTCAAGACGAGCACCTCCGCAAATTCGCAGCGATTCGCCTCCACTGCCCGCCTTGCCGTTCTGCCGTTCAGGATCTCGGCGAAGTCGAGTTAATTTGAGAGTCGCGAGAGTGGGTGATGATCCACCCAACCGAGGCCATTTGAATCTCGATGGCATCACCGCCTTGAGATGGCCCGAGAGTGCCTTTCCATGAGTCAACCTCACGGCGTCGCATGAGCCTTCTTCGCTGCACTTGCCTGGTATCGATTCGAGGCACATTTCCGTAGCGAATCGTGTCTGGTGAGGGCCAGGGAGGGCCTGAATCAGGATTTTCTTCTCCTGAAGGGGGCAGCCAGTGGAAGCGACTTTGACTTGAAGAGGGGCCCAAAGATTTGCGGTCTTGATTGGACACACGGGGGCAGAAAGCCGCCTGAAAAGGCTATTAGTCGCGCATGTATCGTATTGCTTCATTTCAGTAATTGCTGGATATGACGCGCATGTGTAGTGCAGTATTGCACAACAAATGCGCATTTAAATGATACAATTTTGTGGGTTTTGCCAGATTTTCGCGTTGCAATGCCGTCGCAGTGGCATTAGGCTTGTGATTGAAAATGCACCTATGACGCAAAAAAATACTATTCTTGCTGTCGCAAATCGATCATTCTGAGGAAAAGGGCCATTGCTATGATCATCGACTGGTTACGCTGCTACCGCACCAAGACGACTCAATTGGCGAGTTTCCGCTCCCGGCGCAAGCGTCGCAATCCGCGGCGACAGACATTTCATGCGGCAGAAGCCCTGGAAGGACGGGTTTTGCTCGCGGGGGTTCATGGCGAGGTCACCTCATTCTCTGAAATCAGTGACACCGAGGGGGGCTTCACGGCCACCTTGGAAGACAGCGATCATTTGGGGGGTGCAGTCGCCGGAATCGGAGACCTTGACGGCGATGGTGTGGAAGACATGGTCGTCGGTGCATACGGGGACGATGACGGAAACCCGGCCGGAAATCGTGGAGCAGTCTACGTCCTCTTTCTGAATACAGATGGGTCTGTGAAGGGATTTCAAAAGATCAGCGACACCGAAGGAGGCTTCACCGCCACGTTAGATGACGGGGACATCTTCGGAACTTCGGTGGCGAACCTGGGAGACTTGGACGGCGACGGAGTCACCGACCTGGCCGTTGGTGCGATGAACGATGATGATGGTGCACTCGACTCTGGTGCTGTTTATGTGCTGTTCTTGAACACCGACGGGACAGTGAAATCGCACCAGAAGATCAGCGAGGGGATGGGCGGATTCGCCGGTATCTCGGGCTTTGATCGCTTTGGGACATCGGTTGCGGGAACGGGAGACATTAATGGTGATGGCAACGTCGACCTGGCTGTCGGAGCGGCATTCGATGATGACGGTCAGCTGATCGGAGACCGTGGCGCCGTCTATCTCCTGTTTCTGGACAGTGACGGGACGGTCATCTCACAACAGAAGATCAGCGACCTCGCTGGCAACTTCACGGGAACCCTCGCAAACAATGACAACTTTGGATCGTCGCTGGCCGGTCTGGGCGACTTTGATGGTGACGGGGTGAACGATCTTGCCGTCGGAGCCAGTGGAGATAACGGAGGAGGGAGCGATCGGGGTGCGGTCTATATTCTGAGTCTGGATACTGATGGCACGGTGAAGTCGAGCGTGGAGATCAGTAGCGGAGTCGGTGGATTTACGGGCACGCTGGACAATTCGGACTTCTTTGGGACATCCGTCGTCAGCCTCGGAGACCTGGACTCAGATGGTGTCACGGACATCGCAGTCGGCGCGGAACGAGACGATGACGGAGGCGGTGACCGGGGAGCGGTCTATGTGTTGTTCCTTAATTCGGACGGCACTGTGGGCTCTCACCAGAAGATCAGCGACACCGCTGGGAACTTCACCGGGACTTTGACGAACGTCGATTTCTTTGGAAGCTCATTGGCCAATGTCGGAGATCTGGATGGAGACTATCTCAGCGAACTGGCGGTCGGGACTCTCTTCGACGACGACGGTGGGCCGAATCGTGGAGAAGTTTACATTCTCAGCTTGGAGGGTGTGCCCAATCTTCCGCCGACCGTGGCACTTGAAAACACGACGACTTTCATTTCCGACGACACCAGTACGGCTTCCCGGATCAAAGTCGCCGACATCGTCGTGACGGACGATGCGATCGGGACGAACGTCTTGTCATTGGACGGCGACGATGCCTCAGACTTCGAGATTGACGGAACCGAGTTGTTCGTCAAGGCCGGGACCGTCCTCGACACAGATGCGAATCCGGTGCTCGATGTTGATGTTCTGGTGAATGATCCGGATGTGCCGCCAGATCCCAATGACACGGCCTCGCTGGCAATCGCGGTCGGATTCGGTGCGAAATTCGACTTCGGAACCGCAGTCTCTCCTGTTGGAGCGGGCATGACGCAAGTGACTGCGGAAGACTCCTACAACGCCATCGACGGCTTCGGCTGGACGGGTTCGCTGTTTGGGGACTTCGAGCGGTCCGTCGGTGATGATGTGCAGCGAGACTTTGTGGCAACTCGCGAGGAAGCCCAGTTCCTCATTGATGCTCCGAATGGCATCTACGAGGTCACAGTCCTGATGGGGGACAAAGTCGTTCAGGATAATATGGAGTTGTCCCTTGAGGGGGAGATTGTCGACGTTGTCACGACTGCCAAGAATACTTTCCATCAGCAGACATACACCACAAGTGTCGTTGATGGTCAGATCACTGTCGGCCTGGAAGCACTTGGTGGATTCTACAACAACGCGATCATCAACTCGCTTGAAGTCGCTCGAATCGGCGACCTGCAACCGGGCATACTGGTTATGACGACAGACGGGACAACAATCGTCTCCGAATCTGGCACGACCGATACGCTGTTGGTCTCTCTGACCGCGGCTCCAACCTCGGACGTGACGTTGATGGTTTCCAGCGACGACACAGGCGAAGCCACTGTCTCTCCGACGACGCTCACTTTCACCCCAGAAAACTACGCGACCCCGCAACCAGTCACCGTAACAGGTGCGGATGAGGCGATCTTTGACGGAGATCAAATCTCGAACATCGTCTTCAGTGTGATCGATGGCAGCTCGGCAGACGAATACGATCCAGTGCTCGAGGTGACGGCTGAAGTCACAACGCTCGATGATGAGGCGAATGTGCCATTGCGCTACGATTTTGGAACCCTGTTCTCCCCATTGGAGAGTACGTATACCAAAGTCACGTTCGAGGACACCTACAACGTCTCTGATGGATTCGGATTCACCGGGGATGTCTACTGGAGCCTCGATCGTGGAGCCGGAGATGAATTGGAACGAGATTTTGCTTACACCAAGAGTTCAATGAGCTTCCTCGTCGACCTTCCGAACGGGACATATGATATCTCGGTCTTGATGGGCGACGAGAAATTCACGCAAGACAACATGCAGCTCAGCATGGAGGGGGTTGTTGTCGATACGGTCTCCACAACCGCCGGTAACTACCACCAAATGACATATGAGGTGATGATCACCGACGGGCAATTGACCGTCGATTTGGAAGCACTTGGAGGGCTTTACAACAATGCTTTGATCAACGCCCTGACAATCGCGCCCACTGTGCCGGTCTGATCGTCGAGTGTCGATAGAAACGATTGCCGGAGAAGAGTCTTGCTGACGCCTTCCGTGAAGGCTTCCCTGTGTCGCCCAGTCACTTCGGGCTGGGTGCCGCAGGGAGAAGTCGAACGTCACAGAGCAGACGACGTTGGGAGATCTCCCGAATCCGGAGTGGTATTGGTTCTGTCGCTTGTCGGCCCGAACGTCGCAGACTCAACTCTGCCCCACGACAAGTTCAACGAATCACAATGCTCAGGCGATTGTGATGAACGATCCGTCGTCTTCCTCACTGAGGAAGGCATTGACGCTGCTTAGTGCGGCGCCTCGTTAACTCGAGC
>JAGQPX010000294.1 GCA_020426505.1 Planctomycetaceae bacterium
TCATGTTCGGTCTCAACGACATGACGCGCGTGCCGCTCGATGAGTACCGCACCAATCTGAAGACCATCATTGAGAAGTGCAGGGGCGTTGGGGCGCGAGTCGTCCTCTGCACGCCGAATTCGGTGATCACGACCGACAGTCGCCCGGTCGAGAAACTGGAGCAATACTGCGATGTCGTTCGCGAGGTGGCGGCGGAAACCAACACAGCTTTGTGTGACACGTACGCTGCGTATCAGGCGTTGCGGGAGCAGGACCCCCTCGCATGGCGACTGCTCATGAGCGACGAGATTCACCCGAATCATGACGGGCACAAGGTCATCGCTGAGCAGATCGCCAAGACTATCACTGGTCGCGAGACCTCACTTGCCGGTGTCGCTCCCCTGCGACTGGCGATGCCACACACGTTGGCAAAGCTGCGGGCCGGTGAGTCGGTCAAGGTGCTGGCGATGCCGCCTTTCGATCAGTCAGTCGGTGAGGAGTTACAACAGATTGCGAGGGACGCGTCCGTCGACGTCGTGCCGTGGGATGTCGACGGGAAAACGGTCCCCGAGTTGGAGCAGGATGCAAAGTCGCAGGTGCGTGCACTCAAGCCGGACCTGGTGATCATCGCAGTCCCTCGCGGTGCGGCGGCTGCCTCTCGTGAGGAGTTCGTTCGCTCGTTTGCCTGGATCATGAACTGGTCGCTCAGCTTTGGACGTCAGGAGTGGGACGTGCTCGTTGTGCATCCGGATGTAGTCGAGCCAGCCGAGGGTGAGCATGATGATCTGGTGCGACAGTTAGTCGCGGCTCAGGACCTCACACTGATCGACCGACCGCAAGACAGCGAGGCGGATGCTTCGACGATCTTTCGTGACTGGCTGCGACACGAGTGGCCCGCGTTGCCGGAGGTCAATGGGGCTGTCGAGATCCCTGCGCAGGAATGGCCCCGGCGTCCCGGACCACGAACTGTGCGGACCCTCATCCACTATCCGGGAGGCCAACTCGCCAATGTGAATGTGCAAACCGGGCTGATGCTCACGCTGCACAATTGGGGCGGCACCGACTGTGTGGGCACGGCCGATCCGAAACGGCTGGCCGACGAACTCAACGTCGTAGCGATCTGTGTGAACTACCTGCAGAGCGGACGCCAAGCCTCGATCGAAGACCCGGAACCCTACGATTTTGGCTACCTGCAAGCCCTCGACGCCCTGCGGGCACTGCACTTCGTGTTCGGTCGACTCCAGCAGGCCGAGCGACCCTTTCACGCGGGACGCATCTACGCCACCGGCGGATCGGGCGGCGGGAACGTGTCGCTGATGGCGAACAAGCTCGCGCCGTCAACGTTCGCCTGCATCATCGACATGTGCGGCATGGCTAAGCTCACAGACGACATCGCCTACGACCTCCCCGACGGCAGCCCGCTCAACGCTCGCTGGAGTCGTGACCCGGAGAGCCCGAACTACCTCGCGACGGATGTACAGGAGATTCGCTTCATTGGCAACCCGTCGCATTTAACTGTGATGGATGAGCACGGATCGACGAGTCGCATTGTCATTGTGCATGGCGTCGACGATGTGATGTGCCTGCCGGATGACAAGCGGGAAATGGTCGCGAACTTGCAGGCAGCCGGGCTGACAGTCGAGCCGCACTGGATCACGCCGGACGATGTCGACGGCACTGTCTTCACCACGTCCGGTCACTCGCTCGGCGATCGCACGGCCATCGTGTTTCAGGTCGCCGGAAAGTACCTGCGTCCCGACAGCCCCGATGTGATCGTGCGCCCCGGCCCGACGAATTTCGAGACACAAGACGTGGCCGTTCATTATCCGACAACGAATGGCGAATACGTCATCTCCTATGAGCAGGGCTACCCAATCGGTGAGTTTCGAAGTCGCCGGAACGAACCAGACTCAACTGCCTCCGCTCAGACGGACACGCTTCAACCTTAAGGACAGGCTGAATGAAGACCGCACTTCTATGTCTGACATCGCTGCTCGTGTCAATGCCGCTCGCGGCTGAGGAAGAACTCCATTTCGGTGACGTCACCGAGCGTCACGAGATGATTCCGATGCGGGACGGCGAGCACTTGTCCGCGTACCTGTATCTCCCGTCTGGAGAAGGTCCGTGGCCGGTCGTCTTCGAGCAGCGGTATGCGTCCCTGCGTGGCGAATCGACGCGACTGTCGGCAGCCGAGTTCGCCCGAGAGGGGTTCGTGGTGGCGATGGTCAACTTCCGTGGCACGCATCTTTCAGAAGGGACATGGGTCGGCTATCGAGCGTTGCAGTGGGGCGAACTTCAGGATGGGTACGACACATGTGAATGGCTGGCTGAGCAGGAGTGGAGCACGGGCAAGGTCGGCACGTTTGGCAGTTCGCAGGGAGGATACGCTCAGAACTATCTGGCCGTCACGCAGCCGCCGCACCTGGTCTGCCAGTACATGACCGACACCGGGCTGAGCCTGTTTGAAGAAGGGTATCGCATTGGCGGCACCACCCGACCTGTGCGATTCAAGAGTCTGGAAGATGTTTGTCGTAACCCCGAGGACAACCGGCGTCTGCTCGCGGAGTGGTTTGAACATCCGCACTACGACGAGTACTGGCAGGCGGAGGACTGCACGCTGCACTTCGACAAAATGAACGTTCCCTGCTTCACCATCGGCAGCTGGTACGACTTCATGAATCAAGGTTCGATCGCCAGCTTTCAAGGCCGTCAGCGGCACGGCGGACCAAACTCTCGTGGACAGCAGCAACTCC
>JAGQPX010000005.1 GCA_020426505.1 Planctomycetaceae bacterium
TGGTCCCGCACCCCCTCCCACTTGGGGATATCCGGATGATCGAACAGATGTTCGCAGAAGAAGTCGGTCCGCCACTCGGTCGTGAGCGGATTTCCGATGAGCAAGGGTGTCAGATCCCTCCCTTGATACGAAGTGGAGACTTCACCAGTTGCAAGGGAGACAATCGTCGCCGGGACATCGACATTCAAGACCATCTGCGAATCGACGCGTCCTCGTCGGGCATCTGGCAGTCGCGGATCAAAGAAAATCAAGGGGACTCGCAGTGCCTCATCAAAGTGGCTCCACTTGCCCGCGAAGCCGCGTGAGCCCTGATAGTAACCGTTGTCCCCCATGAAGATAATAACCGTGTTATCGTCGAAACCCTTTCGTGCCACCTCGTTCAAGACACGGCCGATGTTGCGGTCGAGGCCCGTGATCATGCGGAAGTAGGCCTTTGAGTTGTGCTGATACTTCTCGGGCGTATCCCATCGCCAGAACCAGCGGTCGCGGTGCATGCTGTTCTGCAGAAACGACGGCAGCGTTCGCCAGTGCTCAATGTCGACGAGCGGCGGCGGGATGGTCGACTCAGCATAGTAGCCCGCTTCACTGGGTGGCCATGGGTAGTGATTCTCCTTGTCGCTGTCCTCAGCATGTGAGGCGTTGAAGCTCACCGAGAGACAGAACGGCTGTGAGTCATCACACCCGCGCACGAATTCGATCGCCCGATCTCCTGTGATGTCCGTCAGGTGTCTCCTTGAGCCGTCGGGTTGCTCCTTGAAGTACGGATTGCGGTTCATCGGCTCGAACACGTCGAACATCTCGTTCTGTGATCCCTGGGGGACCTGCACACCGAACTTCCCCACGAACCCGGTGCGATACCCGGCCTCGCGCAACAGGACGGGGTAACTCTGCTGAACGATCTCCTCCGCGATGGGAGGCGTGCCGAACGTGAACTTGTGTGACCGCTCCCAGAGTCCGGTGAGCAGCGTTGCCCGACTGGCTGCACAGATGGCGGTCGTCACAAACGCGTTCTCGAACCGGACGCCCCGGCGGGCGAGATCGTCAAGGAACGGCGTCTGCACGATTGGATGGCCAGCACAGCTGAGGAAGTCGGCGCGTTGGTCATCAGACAGGAAGAACACGATGTTGGGGGATCGGGTGTCGGGTGTCGGCGTTCGGGATTTGCTCACCGCTTGCGGTTTCGCAGCGGGGTTCCACCAGTCATTGAGTTTGGCCGTCAACTCCTGAACGACCTGCGGATAGTCAGCCGCGGCGTCGCGAAGTTCGTAGTCATCCTGCGTGATACGGAACAACTCGGTCTTCGCGTCCGGCTCACGATCGGCGTGCGGGACGATGAGTTTCCATTGTCCGTCGATGATCCAGCGATACCGCAGGCTCGGCACCGGATCGGTCATATCGACGATGTCATGCTCGAAGATTTCCCCGTAAATGGCTTGCCGTGTCGCAACAGCCTCCGCGTCGAGAAGATTGATTCCCTGCATCTCGTCCGTCGGCTCAAGTCCGGTCGCTGCAAGAATCGTGGGGACGAGATCGACCGAACTGGCGAGATGCTGTCGGTCCATGTTCGGTTCAACGTGCCCCGGCCAGCGGACCATGATGGGGGTGCGGATGCCGCCGTCGTACTGAGACCGCTTCGATCGCGGGGCGTAACGACTCGCCTGCGTGTCGTTAATCCACCCGTTGTCGGTGACATAGAGCACGAGCGTGTCCTCAGCGAGGCCCTGCTCGTCGAGATGGTCGAGCAGTTCGCCGACAGTCTCATCGAACCACTCACACATGGCCCAGTACTTGGCGACCGGCAGGTGAGGCGTCTTGTTTCGGTACTTGTCGAGCAGCCGCTGCGGTGGGTTGTGCGGAGTGTGAGGCAGGAAGGGCGCGTAGTATGCCAGGAACGGTCGCTCTTCGTTCTGTGCGAGTTCGATGAAGTCGAAGACCGGTTGCAGTCCCTCGCGGCCAATGGTCAGACCGTCGTCGCCATGACGACCGCCGCGCGAGCGGTCACCGTGTGTCATGCCATGTGTGAAACCGCCGCGACGGTAATGCCCTTCCCACCACTTGCCCGACTGATGCGAGAGATACCCCAACTCGTCGCCGAGCATACCCGCAATGGTGGGGACTCTGTCGATGTGATGGAGATACTCAAGTTGCCGTTGGCGGTACAGCGGACTCTGTCGTTGCTTGCCCTTCGGTTGATCGGCCAACTCGTCCGGCGGGGGCGGGTCGTTCCCCACGATGCCGTGCTGATGCGGGGAAAGGCCCGTCACGATGGTCGCCAGAGATGGACGGCAAAGCGAGTCGGACACATACCCGCGCGTGAATGTCAGCGACTCTGCCGCAAGCCGGTCGAGGTTGGGCGTCTGAATATGCGGATGCCCCATGAAGCTGTAATCTCCCCACGCCTGATCGTCGGAGATGATCAGCAGCACGTTCGGCGTCTCCGCTCCCCATGCCGCAGGGGCAAGGCACACGATGAGGAAGGGCAGTAAGAAGACGTTGGTGAATCTCATTGGTCAGACATTCTCCGACGGGTGAACAGGTGAAAGCCGGAAGCGCGAGCTGTGAGGTGCTGCCTCCTGCGTCAAGAATACACGGGCGGGGATCAGGACGGTATCGGCACCGAGGCCGGAAGATCGATCAGCCGTGAGAAACAGACTGGCATCTCGTTTCGTCATCCGCTATCCCATATTCCGGTCAGGCGTGCCCGCGAGCGATCAGGCTGACGTTCCTGTGGTCGACTTGCAGTTTTTCAGGGCGGTCAATGAACAAGACGGTCATTCGTCCCCGCTCGGAGTTCGCAAGTGCTTGACCGACTCTGATTCCTGATCGGAAACTGTTTCCCATCAAATACGGAGCACGAGGGTGTTGAGCGAAACCGACCAGTCGATCCCGGCGATTGACCTGCACGAAGTGCTGCCGCGTGCGTCGGCTCACATTGAGGACGGCATCCGTGAAGGGTTGCACAAAGGGGTGCAGCTGTATGTCTCACGTGATGGCGAGATCCTCGCTGACGGGGGACTCGGCGAAGCGCGAGACGACGTGCCGATGACCAGTGACGTTCTCACGTTCTGGGTCTCCGCCGGCAAGCCGCTGACGGCCGTCGCCATCATGCGGCTGTACGAAACCGGCCGGCTGGACATTGATGCCCCGGTTGCGAAGATCATCCCGGAGTTCGCAGCGAACGGGAAGGAGCAGGTTACCGTCAAACATCTACTGAACCACACAGCTGGACTGCGGAACATCGTCATTGGCTGGCCGAACGATGCGTGGGAAGTGATCATCAACCGTCTCTGCAAGGTTGCCTTACAGGACGACTGGGTGCCGGGTGAGCGAGCCGCTTACGATGCCGGCAAGAGTTGGTACATTCTGGGCGAGATCGTCCACCGCCTCGATGGACGTGCGATTGCGGACGTTGTTCGCGACGACATTATGCGTCCACTCGGAATGCAGGACTCATGGATGGCACTCCCTGAGAAGGAGCTTCATGCGTATGGCGATCGCATTTGTCACGTGTATGCGTACAAGCCGTCCGGACTCAAGATTCTGCGGACCCATTCTCCGGAGGTGTCTGCCGCCCCGTCGCCGGGAGCCAGTTGCCGTGGTCCGATCCGCGAGTTGGGATTCTTTTACGAGATACTGCTGAATGAGGGAACGAGAAACGGCGTGCAGATTCTCAAGCCGGAGACGGTCGCCCTGATGACGCAGCGGCATCGTCATGAAATCTTCGACGAGACATTCAAGCACACCGTCGACTTCGGTCTCGGCGTGATCGTCGATTCCAATCGATACGGTGCTGACACCGTGCCGTACGGATTCGGCAGGCATTGCTCCAACCGGGCGTTCGGACATGGCGGAGCGCGGTCGACGATCGGATTTGCCGACCCGGAACATGCACTCGTTGTGACGGCGATCGCAAACGGGTGCCCGCCCGAACCAATCCACAACGAACGCTTCCGTCGGCTGAACACGCTGATCTACGAGGATCTCGGACTCGACCGGTAATGTGAGAGTCGGCCTGACAGCGTCGATCGGTTCACTCGCCGGTTTCGTCGCTCTCGTCGTCCGGCACGAGTGGTCTTGACTTCAGCGCGTCCTCTGTCGGCGGCAGCGTCGAGAGGTCGGGCTCCTGCGACGCGTCCGATTCCGTTTCCTCATCATCAGACGGACTATCCGCAGACGGCTCGTCGGTCGTGGATTCGGTGTCCTCCTTTGAATTGACGGAATCGGCTGCCTCGTCAGTGAAGATTTCCGCATCGCTTTCGGCGGATGCAGCTTCATCGAGCGGCGGGATCGGCGGCCCGTCGAGGATTGCCACATAAAACTCGATCATCGGCCGTGCTGGGGAGCTCGGACGGCGGGTGAGGATCGAATCGAACAACGCCAGGGCGTCCTTGATCTGCCCCATCTCAATCGACAGCAGAGCACGGTAAAGCTCGTTGCTCTCCAACCTGTCTTCGACGGACGTGCTCAGCACGGCGGCTGTCTGAAAATGTTGAAGGGGAGCCATCAACTCCGCCTCATTCCAGATGAGTTCTCCCTCCGGCGAAGGAAGCGGTCCCACGAAGCGAAACGGCGCTGTCTCCAGCAGAGCGGTTGTCATCGATGAGATCACCTGTTCTGCACTTTCCGTCAGGGTCGCCTTCGCAACGACGAGATCGTCAGCGGCATGATTGCAGTGTGCGTCCATTGTGGGCCACTCGACCGATTGCGTTTTGACGGGGGTCGGCCTGAGTGACTCGAACTGTGTCAATGCTTCCTCGGATCGTCCCACTTCCAGCAACAGCGTGCCCATCAGGATCTGGGCGTTTGAATTCGTTGCAACGATGGTCAAGTCCGCTTCGAGCACCTCCAATGCGAGCAGGGGAAACCCCGCGGAGTAAACCGTCTGCGCCACTTGAGCACGATTCGCCTGAGACGGCATGGCCGATGCGATCTGTTCCCGGACCGAGTTCACCCGTGTCTCCAGGTCGACCAGTCGGGCATCGTTCTCTTCGCGTTGCTTGGCGTGCTGGGGGTGCTCTGGAGGAAGGACGGTGGTCATGCCCGTCAGCTCAACGACTTTCTGCAGGTGCTTCAAGGCGAGGTCGTTGCGACCTTGCGTCAGGTACACCTCATACAACTGATAGTTCGCGCCGGCGTCATCAGGATCGCAGTTCAGCACCTGATGGTTCGCTGTGATCACCTGGTAGTAACGACACGCATGCGGATGCGGCAGGTTCTTGCCCGCTTGCACAGCTGATTCGATCTCTGCGAGGAACTGATAGGCGTCAGCGAGAATGCGGTATCCCGTGATCGAATTGGGATTCTCCCGTAGTCCAATTCGAGCGTTGCGAATCGCACCGTATGCCAACGCGACAGCCACATTGATCTCCTGTCGGCTGAGCACAACTTTACGCAGGACGCTGTAATGTTCGGCGAGGAGCGTCTCATTCGTTAGCACTTCATTCGGGAGAAAGAGCTTGGAGTTGTAGAACGACGGTGCCTGAGGCCAAACGCCTCGGGGTAACACGTCCTCAACCCCCTCCGCCTCCGTACGCAGGAACGTGTTCACGTACGACGAGTCGTCATGACTCTTCAAGAAGGCTGTCAGGTCCGAGTCAGCTGTATCAGCACGAGTGAAGACGGCTGTCGCAGCGCCTTGTTTGGTCAGTTGCCAACTTGGGCTCATCATCAGGTCGTAATAGGTGATGTAATCAGGAGACGCTCCACTCAGGCGAGGCATCACCTGATGTATTTTGTATTCGTCGAAAACCTTTTCCCACGCTTGGCGATCGATCTCGGCGTACTGAGGATCGCGGGAACGCATTCGCAATCGCGTGTCGAGATGCAGGTCCGCCAGTGAGTCCTTTCCGCCATACAGTCGAACACGGCTGTCAATGAAGGGCTTCCAGTCACACCAGATGAGGACGTCACCCTGTTCCAGCCGGAAGACGAAAGCACGGTTGTTGTAGGCATCGTCGGTGATTGAACGGTAACTCTCGATCACGCGTTCCAGCTGAGGTGCGAACCCCATGCCGACTCGACGGCCGTTCGCGCCCATCAGATGTCCGCTGACCGTTGCAAACGCGAGCGCAAAGATGCTGAGCACCGTGACCGCCCGCCCACCGCGTGACCACGCCAACTCGCGCGCGTCGAGTGTATACGTTTGACTGAAGTGAGCACGGTACCACTCCTGAGCATTCACCGTGGAGACGACTGCGTTGATCAGACTGGCAACAGCGAGTTCGCGCCCGCCTGCGATACCAATCAGATTGACCGCCAAAAGCGAGAAGGCGGACGACAGTCGCAACCGATCCCGGTTCAGCAACAGCGTCACACTCGAGATGGCCATTAACAGCAGTGCAGAGGCGTTAAAGTATCCAACATCCTTCCAAAATCGGGGCGAGACGGCCGGGAATTTCTCGAACATGAATGGCAAGTCCGTGGAGACATACTCCCTCAGGATGGGGTATTCCACGCTGTAAAGCCAATACGGAGAAAACCATGTCTCCCACAAGAACGGATTCACCAGCATCGCGAGCAGGCTCGCCAGCGTCACCAGTCCCAGCGTCCCGACCGACAGCTTGCGGGCATCATCGGACAGCGTGCGAAAACTGTCCATCCAGGCGCCCAGCGTGAATGCCAGCAGCAACACGCCGCCGATCCACGCCCGGTCATCCAGATTCGCCCACAGCAGGAACACGCCCACGATCGGCCACAGCGAATGCTGAGCGTCCCACTGCCAGCGATACAACAGCCAAAGAGTGACCGTCATCCCCAGCAGCGTCACAATATGCGAAGTGACCGTCAGACTTGGAAAACAGGCCATCGCCGCAAGCACAGCACAGACAGCTCCCCACCATGTCGACACCCCCGGCAACGACAACCGGGAAATCAACCAGAAGATCACAAAGGAAATCCCCGCAGACAGGAGAGTCAACCCGGTCTCTCCGAGTGTGTTGTAGATCAAACCGAGTAACACATCCCAAAGCCACGACAGATTGACCCACGGACGCCCCTCCGCCGTTGCGGAGAAGACATCCTGCCCCGGCGGCAGAACGCCATGCGAGAGGAGATACTGCCCCGTCTTCACGTGGACCAGAACTTCCGTGCGATCAATCACCGTCCAGGCGAGCAGGATTCCGATCAACACGGCTGACCATTGCAACATGAAGTCGCCGCGAATCGCTTCCTCTTCGACTAACTCAGGTGTGAGCGGCTCATACTCCGGAAGCCCCTCGTCCTGCTGAGCAGCCGCGTCGGTCGATTCCGCACTTCCCCCAGTCGCTTCAGGTTGGTCTTTGCTCTGTTCATCAACGGGCGAGGCTGTTTGCTCGTCGTCGGTCGACTTCGGTTCTTCAACGGGAGAATCAGACGGATTCGTCGGGGAAGAGTCGTCAGGTTTATTCACCGATTCCCTCAAGTGTGCGAGAGTAGCACCGCGAAACACGGCACCGAATGGAAGAGAAACAATCAAAAAAGCAGGAATCTCCCCATGCTACGACCGCGAACCGGCACCGGTCAAGCAGCGACACGGAAACAGCAGGGCCTCAAGCCACGATCAAGAGAACGCTGTCGCATATGGCAACGATCGTTTCGCGTTGTGCGGCACGATCTGGAGTGACTGACATCACTCCGTCGTCTGATGCGACGAGTATGCGACCCCTGTCTTTTCGGGCGCGTTCAGCTTTGCCACTTGTCGTTCCAGAGACTCAAGGCGACCCGCGATGTCCGAGCTCTTCTGGTCGTAATGATGATGGTGAGTGTGGTGCTGGTCGAACAGACTCACCGCGGCGCAGCCATTTGCCATTCCCGCGAACAGCATCACAAACAGGACGACACGGTATGGCCAGCGAGACACGACATGCATATCAGAACTCCATCAAAGCGACCGCGAACACTCCCGAATCGCTCATTCCCTGTCAATCAGAGTTCGCCGAGTCAGCATGCGATCAGCCGCGAACCGGCAGACTTCGCCCGATTCGTTTGCGGTCGCCTCGGTTGCTTCCAGCCGAACCACGCTTTCGGCTCGGTTGTCTCTCTCCTAGAATGCCATCGCCCTGAACGGACTCTCCCCGAAGACTCAACATGTCACGCCGAATTCTTGTCACCGCTGCTTTGCCTTACGCGAACGGGCCGATCCACATCGGCCATCTCGTCGAGTACATCCAGACCGATATCTGGGTGCGGTTTCAGAAGCTGCGCGGCCACCGTTGCCTCTACATTTGTGCTGACGACACGCACGGCACAGCGATCATGATCCGTGCCCGTCAGGAAGGTCGCAGTGAGGAGGAACTGATCGCCGACATGCGCGAACAACACGTTCGCGACTTTGCGGCGTTCGATATCGAGTTCGACAACTACGGCAGCACGCACTGCGACGAAAATCGCGAACTGTGTGAACAGATCTGGAAGTCGGTCACCGACGCCGGACTCGTCATCGAGAAGCCGGTCGAGCAACTGTACGACCCGGAGGCGGAGACATTCCTCGCGGATCGGTTCGTCAAAGGGACCTGTCCGGTCTGCAAGACGCCCGACCAGAACGGCGACCATTGTGAGAAGTGTCTTTCGAACTACACGCCCAAGGAACTCATTGACCCGAAGAGCAGACTCTCAGGCGCGACACCCATCTTGCATGAGGCCCCGCACCGCTTCATCCAACTGGAGCAATTGCACGAGTTCCTCGACGAATGGACCCAATCCGGCGAACACCTCCAGCCGGAGATCGCCAATTACCTGAAGGGACACTTCCTCGGCGATGAACTTCGCGACTGGGACGTCACCCGCCCGCCTGCCTACTTCGGCTTCGAGATTCCGGACTTCCCGGGTAACTATTGGTACGTCTGGTTCGATGCCCCGATCGGTTACATCGGCAGCACGCATCAGTGGTGCAAGGAGCATGGCGAATCGCTTGATGTCTGGTGGCGGTCGCCCGACTGCGAGGTGCATCACTTCATCGGCAAGGACATCACCTACTTCCACACCCTCTTCTGGCCCGGCATTCTCAAGACGGCTGGTCTCAACCTGCCGGAGAAGGTCCACATCCACGGCTTCCTCACGGTCGACGGCGAGAAGATGTCCAAATCAAAGGGCACCTTCATCCAGGCGTCGACCTACGCGGACCATCTCAACCCGTCGTATCTGAGATACTTCTTCGCCAGCAAACTCAGCTCAAAAGTTGACGACCTCGATCTGAACCTCGACGAGTTCAAAGCAAAAGTCGACAGCGATCTCGTCGGCAAGGTGGTCAACATCGCCAGCCGATGTGCGAAGTTCGTCGCGGATCAACCATTGTCCAATGAGTACCCGGACGACGGTGGACTGTTCCAGCAGGCGGCAGACGCCGCCGATCGCATCGCCGAATTGTATGAGAACTGCGATTACAGTGCGGCCATTCGAGAGATCATGCTGCTTGCGGATCGGGCCAATCAGTACATCGAAGCGAAGGAGCCATGGACGCTACGCAAGGACGAGTCACGACAGGATGAACTCCGCGACGTCTGCACGGTGGGCCTCAACCTCTTCCGGCAGATCGTGGTGTACCTCGGCCCCGTGCTGCCGCGATTGGTCAATCAGACTGACGAGCTGCTTAGCGAGCCGATCCGACAATGGGATGATGCTCGGTCACCACTGCTCGGAACGACCGTCAACCAGTTCCAACACATGCTCAAACGAGTGGACCCTCAACAGGTGGAGAAGATGATCGACGATTCCAAGGAGACCTTGCCCGGAGGCGAAGCCCCTCAACCCTCAACCCTCAACCAGTACAACGACGGCCCCGAATCGCTCGCGGCTGAACCAATGAGCGGCGAGGAATGCACGTTTGATGACTTCATGAAGGTCGACATGCGTGTCGCGCGCGTCGTCGAAGCCAACCATGTCGAAGGAGCGGACAAGCTGCTGCAACTCACCCTCTCGCTCGGTGGTGACGAAACCCGCAACGTCTTCGCCGGCATCAAGAGCGTCTATGACCCCGAGCAACTCGTCGGGCGTCTCGTCATCTGCTGTGCGAATCTCGCTCCTCGCAAGATGCGATTCGGCCTCAGCGAAGGTATGGTCCTCGCCAGCGGCCCCGGCGGCAAGGACATCTTCCTGCTTAACCCCGACGACGGCGCCAAGCCCGGCATGCGCGTGCATTGATCTCATGCCGAACAAAAAAGTTGATTCACCGATGGATGGATGTGATATCATAGGATTCTCTGTGGCACTTCAACGCGAGATGCAATCGTCATGAGCACTGCACCGGACACCCCATTCACGCCTGATGACCTGTTGGCGATGACGGATGGAGTGAATTTCGAACTCATTGATGGACAGCTTGTGGAGCGACACGTGAGCAGTGAATCGAGTTGGATTGCAGGACGCATTCACCGTCGGCTCAGCGAAACAGGCGAGGATGCTGGACTCGGATGGGCGTTCCCTGCTGACAATGGATTCCAGTGTTTTTTCGATGATCCCCAGCGCGTCAGGAAGCCCGATGCGTCGTTCGTCCTCAAGGTGGATTTACCCGATGGCCCCCCGGACAGAGGGTTCTGTCGTGTTACACCAATCCTCGTTGTCGAAGTCGTGTCTCCAAACGACTTGGCATGGGAAGTCGATGGCAAGGTTCAAGACTGGCTGCATGCAGGGGTCGCGGAAGTCTGGGTCGTCATGCCTCGTGGACGAACTGTCACGGTTCATCGCGCGAACTCTGATCCCCATCTGCGCACGGACCAGGACCTCATGACGACCACCGACATCATTCCCACGTTCGAGTTTCCGGTGGCGGATTTCTTCCCACCGGACGACGCGATGTAACACGACATGTGCGTGGACTGAGATTCGAGGGAGTAGTGGTAACGAAAAGCGAACTACTCCCTATTCGCTACTCCCTTCCGCCGATTCCCGTTTCGCTGTCACCGACGGTGCACCCAATGTCTCCAGGTACGCGTACAGGTCAGCGAGGTCATTTGGCGTGAGGCCTTTCAACAGACCGGCGGGCATCAGTGATGTGTTCATGCGGCGGCGGACGTCGATGTTATCCGTCTCGAACCGCAGTGTCTGATTCGCACCCGTTTGCATGACGAGACCGTCGACGGACTCATAGATTACCAAGCCGGTGTAGACTTCCCCGTCATTCGTCACGATCAGCGTCGCCTGATAGCGAGGCGGCACATCCCGGTCGGGCATCATGATTGCGGTGAACAAGTCCTTGCGGGAGAAGCGACGCGTTGAGCCGATGAGAGCCGGTCCGAGCGCACGTCGTCCGCCGTGACACTGGGCGCACGATCGCTTGTGATACAGCTGCTCACCATGATTCGCATTGCCGCTCGACCAGTCGATCGTGTCGATTAAAGCGGTGAGCGAATCGATGTCCTCGGTGCTGCTGCCCGTCTGTCTGGCCCACTCATCCGGATACGACGTCTCGGCCCATTCCGACCAGCCGTTGATCGACGACAGTAACCGCTCGTCCGGGGATTGATCGAGCGAACCGTCAAACGTCTTGTCGTTGTTGCGACGCAACAGATCGATCACCTTCTGTTGAATTTCTTTCTCCGTCGACGAGTTCCCCATCCGGCGGAGCGTTCGCACGAGGGCGACCTGCTCAGCCGGGGCGTCGTCGGCCCCCAACGTTTCGAGTGCGTCGAGCAGCTGTGTCACCACGCCGACGTCATGCGAGTCGAGTCCGGACGCTATCGCGGAACGGTCGTCCTGCACTGGATCGGTTGCCAGAGAGACAAGCACCGCCGCCCGAATGCTGTAGTCATCAACCTTCGAGCGGATCAATTCCTGCACCGACGGTTCTTTCGACTCTTCCAGCAGATACACCACATCCGTCGTCCAACGGTAATCGGGGTTCGCCTCAATGCGGGAGACAAACTTGCTGATCGCTGTTTCGATTTCCTCGTCAGGCACCAGCAGCACGAACGGCACATGACCAGGAGCACCGATTCCGGGTTGATCAAGAATGGCCATGGGCAGTTGCTCGTCACGGTCGTGTTGAGCGATTGACATCTCGATCATCCGCTCATCCCAGTTGGAGTCCCGGTTCAGCTTGTGCTCCTCGAATTTCGCTTCAAGTCCGACAATCGCTGCTGCGATCTTGGCCCGTTGTTCTTCCGTCCGTTCGACCGACATGCGACTTGTGATGATCAAACGATGAATGTCAGCCACAACATCCGAGGTCGGAGTGATCTGCGCCAACAGATGATCAAGCGCAGTCGCATCATCAGCGTTGATCATGCCCAGAATCCGACCGAGTTCATGATCCAGAGAGGCGTCGCCGGATGGGAAGACTCCACAGACAGCATCCTTCACCGCCGTCCGCAATTCCTCGTACTCACTCAGGTCCACGCGGCAGGCGTACCCTTCCATGACCGCGTCCCGGTCCGAAGCGGGACCGACGTCGCCAAGGCCAATCTGAATGAGTCGAGCCGCATCCCTCTTCAACTCGGTTGGCTGATCGCCTTGGAGGATTCTCAAACCGATGTCGACGGTGTATGGTTCCACACCGACGTCACGTAAAGCGTAGGACCAGGCGATCGGAACTCCTGTCTGCCAGCCGAGGCGGACGGCGTTTTCGGCAACATCGTGAAACGTCTCTTCCTCCGCCAAAGCGAGGATGCGACCGGCCGTCTGCCGAACGTAGCGATCGGGACTGGACAACACTCGCGACATCGCCGCCACATGCGCATCCATTGCCTCGGGCGGAAAACTCCCCAGCGATTCCAATGCCGCTCGAACGACCAGCGGATCGCGATCCTGCAGGAAGAGGCCGAGGTGCTCAGCGTTCGTCGGCGCATCCGAGTAACGACCCAGCGACCAAGCGGCCCGGGCGCGCACCAATGCGGATCGCGACTGAGCCAGTCGTTCGACGAGTGAGCTGCTGACGCCACCAAATTTTTCTGTAAGAATTTCGACCGCACGCACGCGCTCTGCTTCAGGTCGACGTTCGTCTTGTGCCGCCTGTTCGAATGCCGATGCACCGAGACGGGCGGCGATCGGTTCCCAGTGACGACGCGACCAACTGCTCAAAGGTTGCGGGGCACGGAGACACTCCGCCAATTCGTCAGGCGCGGGTTGCACCGCATCGGGAGTCTTCCAGCGAATGCGGTACACCCCGCCGCGCGTGCCGCGTCCGCCGACAGAGACATAGAGCGAGCCATCGGGGCCGACAGCCGCGTCCGTCGGTGCAAAGCCGAACTGTCCGACCGCACCCAGGAACTGCTCCGGCTCACTCTTCCATATGCTTCCGTCTCGCGCCAATGGCATGGCCATCACACGACCATACGTCCAGTCGAGGACAAACAGCGCGTCACGATACTTCTCCGGAAACTGATGATGCCGGTAGCAGACGACTCCCGTGGGTGAGCCACGTCCGAATGCTCCGACGACTGGAGGCATGTCGAAGAACCAGTCGGGACGTTTCCAACTGCGGCTGAACCAACCGGCGTGCGAGCCGGGGAGCACGTGAAACACCCGTGTCGGCCGATACCACGGCAGCGAGATGTCCCGTTCGCCGTCGCTGTCAAAGGTGTAGAGATCGCCGTTGGCGTGAAAATCGAAGTCGTACGGATTGCGAAATCCGTGAGCGATGATCTCGCCACTGCTGAGATCGGGCTTCAACCTCATGAGCGTCCCCGCCTGCGGATGTTGGACAGGCGAGCGGGGCAGGGTCACATACTTCTCGTCGATGCCCGCGACGTTTCCTGCAAGCAGATACCACCAGCCGTCCGGCCCCTGCCGAATCGCATGAATGTCGTGTTCGCCACCTGTTTTCGCTTTGATGAACACCTCCGGCAGACCATCGGCCCGGTCGTCACCGTCCGCATCGGAGTAGCGGATGAGCCCTGCATCCCCGGAGCAGATGAGATCGCGACCGTAGAACGACATCCCCTGCGCCCCGGTCTGCGGACCGTCCGCGTATTGCTTCGCCTCATCGGCGCGGCCATCTCCATCAGTGTCGACAAGCAGCCGCACGTACCCCGGTCCCGACACGGCGACTCGCCCGAACGAATCGGTCGTCAGTGAAAAGATGTCATGAGCGAGGTCATCATCTGCAAACAGTGTCACATCGAAGCCGGGCGGCCCCTCGACGCCAACCGACTCGTCCTCTCCCAGGACCGACAATGGTCGGCAAAGGAGAGTCAGACACACGAAGGTCAGTCCCGCCACCCCAGCTGCCGACCATCGACCTGAGTGAACGTTTGATTGAACATCTGCGAACACGGCGGATCAATTCTGTGAGAGAGGCGAATCGAGTTGTGATGGATCGGACGAATCTTAGTCGGAATCTTCAAAAGAGGGCAATGTGGGGATTCACGTTGCGATTGCGGTCCAACCCCATGTTCCCTACTCTGCGGCAACGATCATCCGAGAGAAGTCAAAGGCCGTGGCGAGCCGGCACAGGACGATCATTGAGCCATTCAGGCGTCTCATTTCACACACCGTGAAGGCCCCCGTTGGAAGGAAGCCCCGTGAGGAGTTCATCTCCGCAGTCTCTTGAAAGGTATTTGCAGGAAGAGGGGTCGGACAGCCGTTGGCGTCGCCGTCACCGCATCTCGTCGCGCACATGGAGTTGGATGCTCCTCGCGTGTGCCTTCTCGATCGGATTTGATTTCTTCTGGAGTCCGTCCGCCGCTGTCCAGGCGCAGCCGGTCGAACAGACGACACCGTCCGACGCGATTCCCGAGGAACCTCTGCATGAGCCTGAGAGCGACGCCGATGCTCATGCAGCCGAAGGTGCGGGAGAGCATCACGACGAACACGGCGGCGGGCATCTCGACCCGGCATCGCCTGTGCTGCTGGCGATCGTCATTGTGCTGATGTTCGCCAAGATCGGCGGCGACTTGTTCGAACGTGTAAGTATGCCTGCCGTGCTGGGAGAACTCGTTGTCGGCGTGCTCATTGGCAACATGGCCCTGATGACCGGCTGGCATGGGCTCGATTTTCTGCAGGCTCCCGAAGATGAACAACTGAAGACGACGATCACGATCCTCGAGCAACACGACGAAGCTCAGTTGTCAGACGAGCAACGAGAGTTCCTCAGTCATCCCGAAGAACAGAGCTTCTATCACGCCGGGGCCGTGCTGAAGATGCTTGCAGCAATCGGCGTCGTGCTGTTGTTGTTCGAGGTCGGACTGGAGTCGAGCGTCAAGGAGATGATGTCGGTCGGTGTCTCCTCAATGCTGGTTGCCGTGCTGGGAGTCATCGCTCCAATGATCCTCGGTTATGCCGCGGGATTGATTTTGATTCCCGATCATGGTTGGCAGGTGCATGCGTTCATCGGTGCAACTTTGTGCGCAACGAGTGTGGGGATCACGGCGAGAGTGCTCAAGGATCTCGGGCGCTCGCAACAGCGTGAGTCTCAGATCATTCTGGGGGCAGCGGTGATCGACGACGTGCTTGGACTGATCGTTCTCGCCATTGTCTCAGGGATCATCCAACAAGGGGCGAACTTCAACCCGGTCAGTCTCATTCTGATCGTCGTGAAGGCGTTTGGCTTCCTGCTCGGGGCGATCGTGCTGGGGAACTACATCTTCACTCGTCCTCTCTACAAGGCGGCGAGTTACCTGCGAGGGCACGGGCTGCTGGTGGTGACGAGCCTCGTAATCTGTTTCGGCTTCTCATGGCTGGCGAACATCATGGGGCTCGCGACCATTGTCGGCGCGTTTGCGGCTGGACTGATTCTTGAACATGCCCACTACAAGGAATTGGGCCAGAAAGAGAACATCGAACTCGAAGAGGCATTGCAGCCGTTGAGTGCGGTGCTGGTCCCCATCTTCTTCGTGCAGATGGGCATCATGGTTGACCTGTCGAGTTTCAAGGACCCGTCGGTGTGGGGACTGGCAGCTGCGATTACAGCGATGGCCATCATCGGCAAACAGGTGTGTGCCCTCGGCGTCACCGAGAAAGGCCTGAACCGTCTCGCTGTCGGACTGGGAATGATCCCGCGTGGTGAAGTGGGACTAATCTTCGCCTCCGAAGGTGCCAAGCTGAAGGTGGCCGGCGAGCCGGTCGTCAGTTCGGGCACCTATTCAGCCGTCGTCGTGATGGTGATGCTCACAACCATGATCACGCCGCCCGTGCTCAAGTGGTCTCTCACGCGAGGCGACAAAAAGAAACCTGCAAAATCTAGTTGACCGAAATCACGGACATCCTAACGCAGGTCAGATCGCAACAGCGAGTAGATGACGGCATCGTGTCGTTCGTCACAGAGCAGCAGCGCCTCACGTAAGTGTCCTTCCAGAACAGCACCGACCCGCTCTGCGACTCGTTGACTGGCCGTGTTCTGGACGGCGACCACGATCTCCAACCGATCCAGGTTCGTCTCGTCGAAGCTGTAGTCCCGCAGGAGTATCACCGCCTGCGTGGCAACTCCACGTCCGAGTGCTGATGCTCGCAGCCAATACCCAAGATTGGCGTAGCGATGCACCGCGTCGAACCGATTCAATCCGCACCCGCCGAGAAAACGCCCCTTTCGATCCTCGATCACAAAAGTGTGTCCTTCATTCGTACCGGCTTTTTCGCAGTTGTTTCCGACCCAGGACTCAGCATCTTCACGTGAGTAGTCGACGTGACACCATGGCATCCACGGGGACATGTGATCGATGGACTCTCTCGCCGCTTCGTAATGCCGATCGACGTCGTCCTCCTGATACGGACGCAGTCGGATCTCCGGTACTTCGAGGGAACTCATGAAAAACTCCTGCACAAAACATCGGAGGCGGACGGCAGCGATTCACCTCAGTCGCATGCAACGGGAATTGATTGGACCTTCAATTCATCAGTGGGGACACACGTGGGTTCGTCTCTCCAACAATGACTGATGTGAGTTGCGGAAGTCCGTTGACGGAGGGGAGACCGTAATCGTTACGTCCGACCGAGAAACGCTTGTAGATCTTCCAGCATCTCTTCGCGGGCGTCCTCGAAAACGTAATGCGAGGCTTCCGGGAATCGGGTGACTTCCGCATTTGGAAAACGTCGTTGCCACTCTGCCAGAAAGTCCGTCGTGAAGCACCAGTCACGTTCGCCCCACACGAGCAGCATGGGTGAGTCGACGAATTGGGATAGGCCCTCCTCGATCTCGACGAGTGTGTGATAGCTGCGGTGAGACGGCTTCAACGGGATATCGCGAACAAATTCATGCGTGGCGATGCGGTTGGCCCATGAGTCATACGGGGCGAGATATCCGCTGCGAACGGCAGGCGTCATTCGCTCATGATGATGCGCGGCCATCGTGATCGCAGCTCGAGCGAAGCCGTTCAAACCTCGCACGCCGAGTGCTCCGAGAAGCGGGATGCGACAGACCGCAATCCGCAGCGGAATGGCCTGCGAGCGGAAGGCAGCCGTGTTCGCGAGGACAAATCGAGTGAACCGCTCGGGCGAAGCAACCGCCGCTCCCATGCCGATGCAGCCGCCCCAGTCGTGACCGACGAGTGTGATGTTCCGCAGGTCGAGATGCTCAATCAATCTCGTGAGGTTGCTGACGTGGTTCGCCAGCGTGTACCCATAATCCTGCGGTTTGTCCGAGAGTCCACAGCCAATGTGATCGACCGCAATGCAGCGGTAGTCCGGTGAGAGTGCCCTAACGAAGTGCCGCCACGCGAAGCTCCACGTCGGGTTGCCGTGGACCAACAACAGGACTGGCCCCGTCCCCTCATCGAGGTAGTGATACGCATGTCCATCGATGTCGAGGACATGCCCCGCAAACGGATACTCGCCGTCAAAGTCTGCCTGATCCGTCACGGTCTAACTTTGAACTGATTGGAATGCGGATTGCTTGAATTGAGCATAACATGAACACCGCAGTTGCTTTGAGCTGGCGGCGTACGCGAACTGACTCACTCCACGATTGTACGAACGATCGCAAACCTCACAACCGTCAGCGTTTGGCCACACGATGTGTCCGCCGTGAGTTGGGTTCCGATTACCGAAGTTCCGCATTCGCTTCAACAGACGGAGGCGGCGGGATGGCACAATGACAAGGGATACATGTCATGCGATGTCATTCTGACAAACAATTGAGAGCCGCCCGGCTGACGATGGCGTTCGCCGTCGTTGCGGTCATGCTGACGAGAGGTCAGACGGTCTGCGCACAGATTTACGCACAACCGTTGTGGGGACCTCCGCCTCCCCCAGTGGTCTGGATCGCCCCCGCACCGACCGTTGTTCAACGTCCAGCCTGGGTACAGACTCCGCAGCAGGTGACCACGTTCTATCCCCCGGCTCCCATCATCCAGAACCTCGAAGAGGCCGCTGTCGTGCATCCCGAGCTTGACGGACAGCTGCGAGTCACCGTGACCGAAGCGCTCCTGTCGAGACTCCTCACGCGTGACGTCACCGACGCCGGACCGGTCCGCGAGTTCATCCTCGGTGCGGACGTTCAGGGCGAACAGTTCACCGTCACACGCACGACGATCGACTTTCAGCCATGTATCGAACGGGCCCGATTCGTTCTGAGACTGGTCGGCAACGTCAACGAACAAACCGTCGGCGTCACACCCGAAGCACGTGTGCACTCCGCTGGGGCGCATCAGTTCCAGATGGAGAAGCAGGTCGACTTTGATGGCAACACCTTTACAACGCGTTCACCCTCTGCGTGGGTCGTGCCTCGCATCTCCTATCGAGGTGCGTCGACTTTCGCGAGCGGCGTCCCGGTCGTCGGCGACATCGCCCGGTCGATCGCACTGAGCGAAGCCGAACGCCGGCGACCCCAAGCCGAGAGGATCGCGTCACAGATGCTCACACGGCAGGCGGCACCGCGATTCAACGATGAGGTCGACGGCAAACTGGCCGACGCAAATCGCCAGCTCAGCCGCTTCGCTCCGTCGCTCTTCGCGTGGATCGGCCTCTCGCCCGATCGGCAATCTCTCAGCACCTCAAGCGATCGAATGTTCTATCAACTCCGGCTTCCACAGCCTCCCGCGACGCTCGGTCGTCAACTTTTGGGCGATGTCGAAGAAGTCTCGTTCGATGGCGAACAGGAGCCGCTCTTCCTGCCAGCCGATGACAACGTTTCTCCATCATCAGCACCGAACGTACTCGAAGGCGAAGCGATCACGATCGCCGTGCATGAAGACCTGGTGAATCACATCCTCGGCTGCCTTCCGCTCGGCGGCCGCGAGATCCCGGACACGTTGATCGACCATCTCATTGAGATCCTGCTACAATCCATCGAGAATCGATCCTTCGACCCCGCGTCACTCAACCTTGACGACGTGTCACAGGCTGAGTTTGCGACAGTGCTTCTCGCCGACGAGCAACCTCTCTCGATCCGCTTCGACGATGGACAGGCCTTCATCACCGCTTTGGCCGCGTTTCGCCCAAAGCTGACGCAGGAGGTTCCGACGCAGCGTTTGGAGTTCGCTTACTCGGTCTCGCACGCAGTCGACACGCTTACTCTCAATCCGGGTGAAGTCACTGTGACTGCCGCCCAGCCCGGGGACGCCGACCCACTGACAGAGATCGCACGGCCGCTAATCCAACAACAGGTGACGCAGCGCTTGCACGCCGTCTCGTTGCCGACATCGATGGACCTCAACCTCCCGGAGATGACGCCGACCACGCTGAGGTTGAATCAAGTGGTGATCGATGACGGCTGGCTGACGATCACTCTCGACTGACGACACAGCGCCGCCAATGGCGCACGCGTGATGACGAAGAGACGACACCGTTGTGCCAGGTCCGGCTGCGGGCCGTTGATCAAGTTGAACAAAACTTGCTGAAAGAGATGGACAGGCCTGTCCGAAGTTCGAGAGGGTGAGTACGCCAGGCTGTACGGCCATGCCCGTTGTCGGTCTGTGATTGCAATCAGTTCTCTGCCGGCGCCGAATCACCAGACAGAGCGGCCGACCAACGACGGGGTGACTTCCGGGAAACATGCTCCCATGGTCGTAGCGAACTCATCTCTCTCTGGACCAATGCCGTCCGGTTGCGCTCACAGGCTTCTGACGCAGCCAACGGATGAGCATTCACCTCGGCATGATGCGAGGCCGTCAATAGCGCGTCTTGTTCTCAGACTGTTGCCATGTCTTGAATGCCGACTGTGCTTCGTCGCGCAGGAGAGGTGACATCGGCAACTGTCGATTATTAAGCGGTCTGGTCATCTCGTCGTAGAAGGTGCTGTCGTCGAAGCCGATGTTTGCTGCGTCTTCGCGAGTGTTTGCGTACCACACGCAGTCCAGTCGTGCCCAGAGGATCGCACCGAGACACATCGGGCAGGGCTCGCAACTGGTGAAGATCTCGCAGCCTGCGAGAGTGAATGTGCCGAGCGACTCACACGCCTGCCGGATGGCGACGATTTCCGCGTGAGCGGTCGGGTCGTTCGCGGTGGTGACGCGGTTCTGGCCGCGACCGACGATCTGATCGCCTTGAACGATCACCGCGCCGAACGGTCCGCCTCCCGTATCGACCGACTCCTGCGACAGACGAATCGCCTCCCGCATCCATGCGTGTCGCTGTTCGAGACTGTTCGTTGGCATCACGATTGCTTACTCGAGGATGTCACACAGATGCGGCGTCCGGTCGACGAGAGGCAGCACCTTCGGCTGATAGATCGTCGTGAATGCCTCCGCCTCGCGGTGCGTCTCCCAAGCCTGCTTGGATTCCCATCGCTCGCAGAGGAAGAACGTCCCCGGCTCACTTGTCGAGTGACAGACCTCGAACGCAAGACACCCCGGCTCGGATCGTGAGAGTCGTCCCGCTTTGGCGAGGTGCCCGGCGACCTCATCAATCGTCGACTCGTCTTTTACGTTAAAGACAACGTTGAGACAATGCATGATGTATGGTTCCTTCGTCTATTTCCTCAATCGGTGGTCGACGGCTACTGAAGGGCTGGCTCCACTGGGATGTCCGGCGACACAACGGGGAGGCCCGGTCGCCCCGAGGAATGCATGAATGGATCTGACTCTCTTTACTAGGATGTTCGATTTCATACGATTCTCACTCATTCGGCCCAGCTTCAGTGCGTTCCTGTAAGGTCGACATGGTTTCGTCGAGGGTGTATTGCAGGTACTCGTCAATGTCCGACAGCAATGCCTCTGCGGAGATATCCAGAGCGGCCTGAGCATCGTCACCCCGGTAAAAGCTGAGTGCCCGCACGGCTTCGAGGCGGACCCGAGGATGTTCATCGGCGATCTGTTGTTGGAGCAACTGCATCGAATCATCGATCCGATCGAGCCAGAAGCTGAGCACGCGGGTGGCCGCGGCTCGCACGCGGGGATCGTCTGTCGTCAACAGTCGGTTCAACAGATCCTCGTCGACCACGTTGTGATGCTGTTTGACCCACATGCCCTCCAGCAGCAACGCTTCGAATTGTTCGTCATCAGACTTGAGACCGCCAATCCACTCGTCGATCGCAGCGGCGACTTCCTCAGTCGGGTGTTCCCTCAATTCACGTCGCGCCCAGTATCGGGTCCGGTCTTCGTAGGTCTTCAACAGATTGAGCAGGTAGGGAATCGGCTGCCCGGCGATCAACGGCGGATCGATCAGCGGCTTGCCGGAGTGGACCACTCGCCAGATGCGACCGTGAGACGTGTCACGATTGGGGTCGCGAAGCGAGTGCTGCATGTGACCGACGAGCGGGTTGAACCAGTCAATCAAATACAACGCCCCGTCCGGTCCGAACTGAATGTCGACGGGTCGGAAGTTCGGATCGCTCGACCGTAACAGCGGCTCGATCGGCTCGGCGAAGAACCCGGAGCCGTCGTCCTGCACTCGGTATTGCAACACTCCCTGAAACCCGATGCAGTTGTTGAGCAGGTAATCCCCCTGCATCTCTTCCGGAAAATTACGGCTGGAGACGATCTCGCACCCCGCAGTCGGTCGCCATTGTTTGACGAGGAACTGCTTGAGATTCGGATGCTTGCGAGGATGGTCGACATCTCCGGAGAAAGCCGCTCCAAAGTAGTTGGCCCCGCCAGAAGCATCCGCTACGAAGTTCTGGCCCCATCGGTCGAACACGTGTCCCCATGGATTCGCGAAGGGGTAACTCACGAACACATTGAACTTCTCGGTAAGCGGCTCATACCGAAACACGCCCGCGTTCGCCAGCCGTTGCGGACCATAAGGCGTCTCGACCTGCGAGTGATGGAATGTCCCCTCCTGAAAGTACAGACCGCCGCCCGGTCCCCACTCAAAGGCGCTGATCGAGTGATGCGAATCGGCCGAGTCGAACCCGTGGAGGATCATCCGCTTCTCATCTGCGTGATCGTCTCCATCTTCGTCTGGCAGGAACATCAGATTGGGTTGTTGAGCGACGTACGCTCCGCCATCGCCCAACTCGATCCCAGTCGGCACATGCAATCCATCCGCGAAAACGATCTGCTTATCCATCCGGCCGTCACGGTCGGTGTCTTCGAGAATGAGCACCTTATCGTCGACGGGCGTCCCCGGCAGGTACATGGGGTACGAACCCATCGTGGTCACCCATAAGCGCCCCTTGCCATCGAAGGCCATCTGCACCGGGTTTTCGAGGTCCGGAAAGTCGACCTCGGACGCGACCAGTTGAATCTCGAAACCGTTCGCCAGCGTGAACAGTTCGATCGCTTCATCCGGCGGAGTGATATGCACGTCACGCTCGAAGTTGGTCTCGATGTCGGCGAAGTCACCCGTGTTGGAATCGTCAATCGTTTCGGGAACCGTATTCGCTGCTGCGATGTCCCAGATGCGCTGGTCACGATTTGCGACCATCTTGCGAAGCTTTGCGAACTCCGCCGGGAAATTGACGACGCCGAACGGCTCCTTGCGATCGCCATAGATGTAGTAGCCATTCACGGCTCGAAAGTCGTACCAGTGCTGGAGGTTCTTCTCCTGAACCGCAGCATGGAGATGCTGCAACTCGCTGCCGGAGATCCTCTCCTTCGGTCGGTCACCAAAGAGTGCAAAATCGAGAATCGGGGCGAGGCGGATGTAGCCGTACTCGTTGAGATGCACGCCATTGAACGTCAGCGGGTCCTCTGGCCGGTCCATCATCTCTTTCGTCGGCGAGAACAGATCGACGAAGGGGACATCGTTCGCTGCGGCGACCTCACTCATCGCCTCGGTGTACAGCTTGAGGTTCTCATTGTTCTCATCGCCCGCCAGAATGCCGCGATCGCTGCGGTTCTCACTGGCGATCGGTGAGATCAACACGAGCTGCGGCGTCTTCTGGACGTCACCCTCTCCATCGAAAGACTCTGCCTTCTCTGCCCCACGAAGGTAGTTCTGGTACGGGTACTTGAGCTGCCGCACATCCTCGAAGAACGATGTCAGATCCTCCCGAAACTGTGGAAGCCCTTCCGGTCCGGCGAATGACTCGTTGTATCCGAAGAACGCAAGAATGATGTCCGGCTGATGGTCGAAAAGTGTGTGCCCATGATCGTGAAAATGGAACGAGCGCAAACGTTCACTGACTGTGTCGGCTGACCACGCGAGATTCCGTACCGCGAGTTGCTTCTCAGGGAACCTGCTGTGGAGAAGGCTCTCCCAGTGACCGAAATGCTGCATCCGCTCGGCGAGCGTGTTGCCGAGGATGACGATCTTGTCCCCCTTCTCCGGCGGAGGTGCCACCTGAGCCGAGAGTGGTTCAGCTGCTGAAATGGTTGTCAGCAAGCCCGTGAGCAAGGTCATCTTGAGAGAGTGGCTCTTCGACATGTTTTTCGCTTCATCCATCAATCGGTGGGTCATTGCGTTGAGTCCGATTGCCTCCAGCCTTCGGAGGCAGGAACAGGCACGCAACTTGAAACATCGTCAGTCATTACGTCCTCAGTGTGACAGTGGTCAGAACAGTTGTAAACGGACCGTCGATGCTTCCGCAGAGACTCACTGAGCTGATGACTGATGACGATCCTCTGGCTTTCCCCTTGACACTTGTGACGCTCCGTCAATAATTGACGCATGGCACAGACATTGACCCGCAAACAGAGAGAGATTCAGGATCGGGAGCAGTTGATCCTGCAGACGGCCCGCGACATGCTGACCGAGAGGGGTTACCTCGGGCTGAGCATGGATGCGATTGCGGAGGCGCTCGAATACTCGAAAGGCACGATTTACAACCACTTTTCGTGCAAGGAGGAGATTCTGATCGCCCTGGCGGTCGAGACCATGTCCAAGCGGAGCGAAATGTTCGTCAAAGCCGCGAATCGCCCCGGCCAATCTCGTGAGCGGCTTGCGGGAGTTGGGGTGGCGGCCGAGCTGTTCGTGAGACTGTACCCCGAATACTTCCAGGTCGAGCAGATCATTCACTCGACCTCAATGTGGGAGAAAACCTCGGAGAAGAGGCGTTCTGCGCTAAGAGGCTGCGAGACACGGTGCATGGGGATCGTTGCAGGCATTATTCGCGACGGCATCTCTCGACGGGAACTGGAACTGCCGGAGGGTGCGAGTCCGGAGGATCTGGTGTTCGGGCTGTGGTCCCAAACATTCGGGGCGTATGCCATCATCGCGACGTCCGACACACTGGAACATCTCGGCATCAACGACCCGTTCACCGCTGTACGATACAACATTAATCGAATGCTGGATGGCTACGGCTGGCGGCCTTTTTCAACGGAGTTCGACTATCTGGGGCTGTTTGATCAGTTGCTGGAAGAGATCTTCCCGGAAGAACAGAAGCTCATTCGTGGATCGTTTGCACTCTGAGTGGAAAGTGACGATGCGTCAGAAGTCAATCTTCGCGGTCTTTGGCCTGTTGCTGCTCACGGCGGGAGTCGCAGCCGTGCGCGGACTTGATGCCACGGAGGAAACGCCGCATGAAATCGTCTCCTCGGCCCGATTGGTTCCAGTCGAGGTCGTTGAGATCAAACCGGTCAATGAGTTCGAGCAGCAACGGACTTACACCGGCACGGTCGTCGCGCGTCGACGGAGTGACCTTGCGTTCGAGCGAGCAGCCGAATTGGTTGTGATCGAAGTTGATGAGGGCGATGTTGTCACAGCAGGACAGGTCCTCGCCTCGCTGGATCTGAGGCGGCTCAATGTCCAACGTGGGTTGCTGGAGGCACAGAAGGCGGAGGCAGAGGCGTTGCTTCTTGAACTTAAGAATGGTCCGCGCGAGCAGACGATCGCAGCGGCTCGGGCTGAGGTTCGCAATCTCGTCGCCCAGCGCAATCTCCGAAAACGGAATCTCACACGTGACGAATCACTGCATCAGCAAAATGCAGTGACTCGCCAGCAGCTTGATGCTTCTGAGCTTTCATTCGAGTCGTTCGATGCACAAGTCGCTGCGGCCGAGCAACGATTGGAGGAACTTGTCGAGGGAACGCGTGAGGAACGGATCGCTGCTCAGGAGGCAGTCGTGAGGCGACTGAATGCATCAATCGAGGATGTCGACGTGAGCATCGAGGACAGCACTCTTCTCGCACCGTTTGCAGGTCGAATTGCCCGCAGATACGTCGATGAGGGGGCTGTCGTCGCCGTGGGCAGCCCCATCTTTGAGATTATCGAGACATCCGCTTTGGAAGCCCGGATCGCACTGCCGGTCAGCACGGCGAGTCGCATTGATCAGCAGGTGGAACATCAGGTCATCATCGGTGGCGAGGCCTATCAGTCAAAGGTGCGGTCGATTCTCCCGGACGTCGACCTTGCAACTCGCACGCGGATGGTGGTTTATCAACTGGAGGAACGGGCCTCAGAGAAAGTTGTTTCAGGTGAGATCGCCCGGGTCGAGGTCACCGAGCCCTTGTCCACGTCCGGCTTCTGGCTGCCGCAGACCGCATTGACACGAGGCACGCACGGACTCTGGTCGGCGTATGCAGTCGTCGCTGATGACGCCGCTCAAGAGGTCGTCGAACGACGCGATGTCGAGATCGTGTACACCCAGAGTGAGCGAGTCCTCGCACGCGGCACGTTGGAGGAGGGGGACCGAATCGTCATGGGCGGATTGCATCGCATTGTGCCGGGTCAGACCGTCTCCCCCTCTCTCGTGACGACGGGAGAATGACGCATGTCCAATCTGTTCTTCCGAAATCCTCGATTGACGGTGCTGGTGATCGGGCTGATTCTCGTTGCAGGCCTCTCGTCTTTCATGATCCTCCCCCGCATGGAGGACCCGCTTCTCAGTCCCCGTGCGGCCCTCATCAGCACCCGTTTCCCCGGTGCCGATGCAGAGCGTGTCGAGTCGCTGGTGACCGAGAAGATCGAGGACGAATTGCAGGAGATTGAAGAGATCAAGGAGCTGAGATCGTTCTCTCGCGTTGGCATCTCGACCATCATGATCGAGCTGCGTGATGAGGTGTACGAGACGGAGCCGGTCTGGTCCCGCATTCGGGACAAGCTGGACGACGCATCTGTCCTGTTGCCGACAGGTGCGATGGAACCCGAATTCGAGGATTTGGACCTCAAAGCCTTCGCGTTGATCGTGGCGTTGAAATGGGATCTCGGCGACAGAGCTGACGAGTCGACGCCCGTCTGGCAGCGAGCGAACTACACGATCCTGCGACGACTGGCGAAGAGCTTCGAGGACGAGTTGCGGGCACTGCCGGGAACGGAAGAGGTCGAGACGTTCGGCGAACCAGACGAGGAGATCGTGGTCGAGGTTGATCAAACACGTCTCGCTGCACTCGGGCTCAGTGTGGCGGATGTCGGTCGGCAGTTGGGAGCGAGTGACTCGAAGTTGTCAGCGGGTTCGCTTCGGTCGGACAACGAGTTTCAACTCGAAGTCGGGGGTGAGTTCGACACGATGTCACGCATCGGGCAAACGCCCATCCGCTATGGGAGTGACGGTCAATTCGTGAAACTGGCGGATGTGGCCACGCTGCGTCGCGGCATGCGGGAGCCACCGACAAGCCTTGTCATCGTCGAAGGTCGACCTGCAGTCACACTTGGCGTCAAAGTGCGACCGAACGTGCGGATCGACCACTGGTTCGCCAGTGTACAACCCTTGCTGGAGGAGCATCGGGCCGGGCTCCCACGTGGCGTCGAGTTGGTGCAGGTCTTCGAGCAGGACAGTTACGTCTCTGAACGTCTGCACAAGCTGCAACTCAATCTGCTGATGGGCGGGTTAGCAGTCACTGCTGTCATCTTCGTGCTGATGGGCTGGCGGAGTGCACTCATCGTGGGATCAGCACTTCCGCTGTCGGCGTTGATGGTCCTCGCCGGGATGCGGTTCCTCGATATTCCCGTGCATCAAATGTCGATCAC
The DNA here is from genome assembly GCA_020426505.1 of Planctomycetaceae bacterium. Lineage (GTDB taxonomy): Bacteria > Planctomycetota > Planctomycetia > Planctomycetales > Planctomycetaceae > JAHBXU01. The sequence goes on from JAGQPX010000005.1 coordinate 27,073, forward strand.
CGGACTGATCATCGCGTTGGGACTGTTGATCGACAACGCGATTGTGATCGTGGACGAGGTGAACATCCGGCTGCGAGAGGGAATGAAACCGGCTGAGGCCGTTTCCTCGGCAGTGACGCATCTGGCATTGCCTCTGTTGGGTTCGACACTCACAACGGCGTTCGCCTTCGCACCGATTGCGCTCATGCCGGGACCAGCAGGCGAGTTCGTAGGAGCAATTTCGATCAGCGTGGTGCTCGCAATCTCCAGCTCATTGTTTCTGTCTCTCACAGTCATTCCGGCAATCACAGCAACGGGTCGAAGTGTCGAGCAGAGTATTTTGACGCAGCATTGGTGGCGGCAGGGCTTCTCCTCTACATGGCTGACGGAGTGGTACTCGAAGGTGCTGACGGTGCTAATCGGCCGACCAGCCTTGGGCATCATTACCGGGTTGATACTTCCTGTTGGCGGTTTCTACTTCGCACGCAATCTGCCCGAGCAGTTTTTCCCGCCAGCTGACCGCAACCAGTTTCAGGTCGAGTTGGAACTCCCGGCACAGTCGTCGCTCCAGTCGACACTCGCGATGACCGAACAGCTACGCGGGGCGTTTCTCGAACACCCGGAAGTCGAAGCAGTGACGTGGTTCCTGGGTCGCAGTGCTCCGTCATTCTACTACAACGTGATGACTCGCCGTCTCAATGCGGCCAGCTACGCGCAGGCACTCGTGCAACTGAAGCCGGGCAAAAAACCCTTGCACACGATTCGTGAACTGCAACTCAAGCTCGATCAGGATTTCCCTCAGTCACGTCTGCTCGTCAGGCAATTGGAGCAAGGCCCCCCCTTTGATGCACCGGTCGAGGTGCGTCTCTACGGACCGGACCTTGTGACGCTCAGAACATTGGGCGACGACCTGCGGCTGCTCATGTCGCAAACGCCGGAGGTCCTGCACACACGCTCGGACCTGACCGACATCTCCCCCAAATTGCAGGTCAACGTCGACGAAGAGCAGGCCCTCCTGGCCGGGCTCGACCATCGAGCGATTGCCACTCAGCTTGAAGCGACACTCGAAGGAGCGATTGGCGGTTCAGTGATTGAGGAAACGGAGGAGATGCTCGTTCGCATGCGGGTCAATAATGCAGACCGCGCCGACATTGATGCAATCGCCTCGCTCGACCTGTTGCCTCAAAGCCGTGGTGACGACGCGACACAGACTCACGTGCCGCTGACAAGTCTGGCGGACCTTTCACTCGTGCCGGAGACGGCGGCCATCCCGCACTTCAACGGTCGACGGATGAACGAGGTGCAGGCCTACATCACGGCCGGCGTTCTACCGGCCGAGGTGCTGGGCGATCTGCTCGACCGAATGGACGCAGCGAACTTCGACCTTCCTCCCGGATACGAGATGGAGATCGGCGGCGAGGCCTCTCGGCGAAACGATGCGATTGGGAACCTCATGGCGAACGTCGGCATCCTGTTGGTGCTGATGGTCGCGACCCTCGTGCTTTCATTCGGTTCGTTCCGACTGGCTGCGGTCATTGGAGCGGTCGCCGTGCTTTCCGTTGGTCTCGGACTCGGATCATTGCACCTGTTCGGGTATCCTTTCGGTTTCATGGCAATCATCGGCACGATGGGTCTCATCGGTGTGGCGATCAACGACTCGATCGTGGTCCTCGCCGCCTTGCAGGATGATCCACAGGCCGCCTTGGGAGATCTGGATGCAGTTCGCACGGTCGTCATCCGCGCCTCACGTCACGTGATCGCAACGACCCTGACGACGATTGCGGGCTTCGTGCCGTTACTTCTCGGCGGCGGGGGCTTCTGGCCTCCGATGGCCATCTGCATCGCCGGCGGCGTCAGCGGTGCGACGATCCTTGCCCTGTTCTTCGTCCCGGCTGCAGTTCGTATGATTGCCTGCAGCCAATGTCGGCTGAGGAATGAGCTGCCATCAGACATTCTCTCGGAACATGAGCCCTTCAAGCCGAAAACGTCCCCACAGCGAGAGCTTGTGACCGCATGATCGCTACCATGCAAGCTCATTCGGGAAGAACTTGTCGACCAACTTCTGATACCACGGAAGCAAGCGATCCATATCGGGTTGCGCTTCGGACTTCGTGTAGAGGTCGTACGGGTTGAACCTGCGGACCCACTTGAACATCTTCTGGTCGTGATCGTTCATCAGGTGTTCGTACTCGCCTTCGCGATGGGCCGGATAGAAGGAGTGATACCGGATCATAGCCAGCGATTCTTCGGGCAGGTAATCCTTCACGACGTGGTACAGATACTCATCGTGCCCCCAAGACATGAGGACGTTGTCCAGTCCGCAGTGCTCTTCGTAGATGCCGCAGGCGGTCTGATACTCCGGCACGTGCATGTCAGGGTTGTTTGCGAAGAACTCAGCGAGCACGATTTTATCGGAAAACGCGCAGCCGACGGGAAACGTGTCCCCCACGACGGCCCACTGAGGCTCATTGAACAGGCAGAGGACCTTGCCCAGATCGTGGATCAGCCCGGTCAGGATGAACCACTCCGGGTGTCCGTCCCCCCGAATGGCTTCTGCCGTCTGCACCGCGTGTGCGATCTGAGGCAACTCGGTGTCAGGGTCGCTGTCGTCGGTGAGCGAATTGAGAGTCTCCATCGCCTCCCAGATACTCATGCGTCGCTGGCGCAGAGGCAGATACTTCTCCCGTTGAGCCCGGACGAAATCAACCGTTTGATACCGATGATTGAGGCGATAGAATTCTCGAACTCCGCTGCGGGTGTCCTCCTCATAGTTGCGGAACCCGTCCCGCTCCGACTGTGACTCAGGGGACTCATCCTCCGGGTACCGCTTGAGCAGATCGTCTTCCCAGGCGTCGAGAGACTGCAAAGGCGCGTTTTCGTCGAGGGGTTGTTTGACGGAATCAGCGGGTCGCACCATGATGTCGGTCTCACATGTGAAACAAGAGTCTGTTCGGGAGTCGTTCGATCGACAACTGAGTCTACACGACGTCCCAAGTTGTACCAATCTCAGTCGACTCCACCCCCAAACCGCGTGACCACCTTTTTTTCTCATACACAATGAAACATGCAGTCATCATGGCCGGCGGGAGTGGCACGAGGTTCTGGCCTCAGAGCCGCAAGGAGATGCCCAAGCAGTTCCTGACCGTCACGGGCGATCGGTCTCTCATTCAGTCGACCTTCGACCGATGTCAGCCGGACATTCCGGCCAAGCGGTTCTGGGTGGTCACGAATGCGGTGCAGGCGGAGGCCACGCGATTGCAGCTTCCGGAGATCCCTGACAGTCACATCCTCGAAGAACCTTGTGGAAGAAATACGGCCCCATGCATCGGTCTCGCTGCGATACAACTGCTTGCTGAGGACCCGGATGCCGTGATGGTCGTGATGCCGGCCGACCATGTGATTTCGCCGTCGGCGGAGTTCCGCAAGGCGATCGGTCATGCGACGCGCCTCATTGAGCAGGACCCCAGCCGACTTGTGCTGTTTGGAGTCCGGCCGTCGTATCCTGCAACCGGGTTCGGCTACATCGAGCAGGGTGAGCCACTGGAAGGCGAAGGACCGGGCACACACGTTGCCTCGTTCCGTGAGAAGCCGGATGCAGAGACCGCACAACAGTACGTCGACTCGGGTCGTTTCTTCTGGAACTGTGGTATCTTCGTCTGGCGGGCAGACACGATTCTGAACTGCCTGAAAGAACATGAACCGGAGATTCATGCATGCTTGCAAACACTCGCTCCGCAAGTCGGAACTGATCAGTGGCCGCAAACACTCGCTGACGAGTTCCCTCAGATGAAGTCGATCTCGATCGATCATAGCGTGCTCGAACGTGCGGAGAATATCTGTCTGCTGGAGGCCCCGTTCGGCTGGGATGACGTCGGCAGCTGGCACGCTCTTGAACGACTGCATCCGCAGGACGTGCATGGCAACACCATCGTCGGACGACACGCAGGAGTCGACACGACCGGCTGCATCATCCGAGGAGAACCGAACCATCTCATCGCATCGCTTGGAGTCAAGGACCTGATCATCGTGCAGACGAAAGATGCCACGTATGTCGCCTCGCGTCACGATGAAGACGGCATCCGTCGGCTGATCGAGCAACTCAGGGAGTCAGGGCATGACCAGTTCCTCTGAGCACTCGACTCCCGACATGGGAGCCGTCCTGCCAACGACCGGACGCCTGCTCGGTCTCGACTACGGCACCAAACGCCTCGGCATCGCTGTCTGTGATGATATGCAGATCATTGCCAGTCCGCTTGAGAACTACACGCGTCACTGCCTCGAAGCCGACCAACTCTTCCTCAGGCAAACGGTCAAGGACAACCGCATCATCGGCATCGTGATCGGTCTGCCGGTCCACATGAGCGGCGACGAAGGAGGCAAAGCCGCCGAAGCTCGTGAGTTTGGCTGCTGGGTCGAGCAGACGACGGGGTGTCCGGTCGCCTTCCGCGATGAGCGTTACACAACTTCGATGGCCAACGATCACCTCCGAGCTGCAGGCGTCTCCGGCCCGCGTCGAAAGGAACTCCGGGACAAGATCGCCGCCCAGATCATCCTGCAAAGCTACCTCGACAGCGGCAACCGCAGTCTGCCACCACCGCCCCTCCACAGCTGACGGCGGAAAAAGTCACACGGAATCGATTGATTCTACGTTTTCAGTCATCGAGAACGTTGGGTCTCCGCCTTTCGGAGCTTCCTTTGTTTCTGTCCAGAACCTGAAATAGAAGGCAAGGCAGGGTGGCTGCAAGGGTGTTCGATCGCTTTGGCCATCCAACAAATACGGCCATCGCCGGACAGATTCCTCTTTCTCTTGATTGCTGCACCGCGTAATATCCACTCCCTTCTTTGCGGCACCTTGATGGTTGCCTCCTGAATCGATCAAGTTGACCGGAGTCGAAGCTGTGCAAAGGATTGCGCTGTTCGAAGATGATGCGGCTTTGCAGTTCGCGCCGCTGACGTTGTTGCGGCCAACGTTTGAACTCGTCTGTGGGCAGTGCTCGCTACGTGAACGGTTGATGCGTCAGATCAGCATGGTCGAGTGGGGGGCCATTGTGCGTGAGGAGTTGGCGGAGGTCTATCGAGAGGAGCAGCCGGCACTCGCTGTCAACGACATGTCATGGCTGGCCGAATCTCCCACGCTGCTGATCAACGGTCGTTGGCTCGCGGATGTGGAGTCGCTGAGCGATTTCAATCCGGAAACGGTCGCCATTGTCGAGAACACTCCCGTGGCCTTGGTGCTTCATCCGGATGAGGTGCCGTTGCTTGCGGCTCAGACAATCGGCATTGCGATCCATCAACTCGCAAGATCTCGGCAATCGGTCACCGTCGATGGAAAACTACTGAGTCGTCCCTGGAATCTCATCGAACACAACAGCGAGCAACTCATCGCAGACTTTGGTCGTCGGATCACTCGGCCCACCAAAGCCAACATCGACCCGCGTGCGGCCATTCTCGGAAGCGATGACAATGTGTTCATTCATCCGACTGCGGACATCGACCCGTTCGTGGTTATCGATGCACGCAGTGGTCCGGTCTGGGTTGATGAACGGGCCAGTCTGCAGGCATTCACCCGTGTCGAGGGCCCGTGCTTCATCGGACGGGAGGCTCAGTTGTTTCGAGCCAATGTGAAAGCGGGCACGACAATCGGACCGGTGTGTCGTGTCGGCGGAGAGATCGAGGAGTGCATCCTGCACAGTCACGCCAACAAGTATCACGACGGTTTCCTCGGCCACGGGTACGTCTGCCCCTGGGTCAACCTCGGCGCACTCACGACCAACAGCGATCTCAAGAACGATTATTCCTCAGTGAAAGTTCCACTGTCCGGCGAGTCAATCGACTCCGGCTCGAAGAAGGTCGGTTGTTTCATCGGGGATCACACGAAGACAGCGATCGGCAGCTTCCTCAACACGGGCACATCTGTTGGAGCGATGAGTCTCGTCCTGCCCGGTGGCGAACTGCTCCCCAAGCATGTCCCACCCTTCAGCCGCATCTGGCACGGCTCGTTGGACTCTCTCGCGACTGACGGACTTGAAGCGGGGATCGAAACGGCCCGCATTGCAATGGGTCGCCGGGATGTCGAACTGACTCCCGCGATGGAACGGCTCCTGCGACTGGCATTCCGGCAAACACAGGACGAACGTCAACACGCTCTCGATCGACAGGCCACGCGACACAGTGTCGCCGCACCACAACAAGCCCTCACTCGGCCGATCCGACTGTGAGTGAGATGGGTGTCGATGCGTAGTTCGTGCTGATGTTGTAGGTGACGTACACGCGGGCCATCACGGCGATCGTCAGATCCTTGACCGGCAGCGCATCCTTCGCGGCTTCCAGAATAATGGTTGCCTCGGTCTCGTCCCCCTTGAGCTGAGTGCGGCTGTCCTTGGAGAGCGTGACCCCCGGTGGGAGTTGATCGCCGGAACTGTTGGTGACGTACAGATGACTCATCGCGAGTGAGACGGGGTCAACATTGCCTTCTTTGCGGATGATGTTGACCTTGATCTCTGCCCGACCGCCCGGCTGCATGTTGATCTGTACTGGACTGGCTTCGACGCTCACAAGGTCAAGCGGTTGCGTGATGCCGACGATCTGGGTTTTGCAGGGCCAGCGGATCTGGGCACTGCCTCCCCCCTGTTGGAGTTCGCACGTGACGTTTGCGTTGTGAGTGATCTCCTGCGAGCTTCCATCGGGAAGGGCCACGCTTGCTTTGCCGAAGAGCCGCACCAGGCTGGCGTCGATCTTTACATTGTCGTCGGCCTCGAGGATGAGTGCACAATGGTCCATTCCGGCAGGAATCGTTGCGGGAAGCATCGTGACGCCATCCGGAAGTCCTTCAATGCCGATCTCGACCGGGCCGTCAAATCCGTTGAGGCGGTTCAGCTTTGTGAACCACAGCATCCGCGTGCCGGGGGCAAGCATGGCGTAGTAGTATTCGCCGTAGAGTTCGAAGTCTGGACCGCTCGGCTCAGCGCGCAGGTAGTAGACGTAATGCTCTCCCCCGCCTCCGTTGAGGTCTCGCACGGACACGTAAAAGGTGCCGTCTTCGGGCGATTTGAAGTCGAGGACACTGTCCTTCGCCACATAGAAACCCGCAAAGGGTGAACCTCGCGTGTCATCGGCCTCCGCCAGCAAGGCGCCGTCACTGTTGAAGATTTCGATCACGCTGTCCAAGGGCAAGCCGAGTCGATCGGCCTCGACCTCGAAACGGTAGCGGCGACCCTTCACTGCGTCAAAAGCAAAGAACTGCGCTCCATCCGGTTGAGCGACACGTCCACTGATCCCGCAAGGCAACTCGATCGGCGTCGCAGATTCAAGCGAATCGCTCCCCTCGCCAATCACATACTGAGGTAACGAACTCGTGAGCACAGGGACTTCATTCGAGACTCCATCTGCGGACTCGAAACGAGTCGGATTCCAAACGTCGGCACGATCATCGCCGGCCGCCAGTTCAACAGGCGGTGCACCATCGAAACCATAACCGACCGGCACCGCCTCGACAGTCGTTCCCTGCTGAACGGCAAGCGGGAACATCGACTTGAGGAACGGTCGATCGGACAGTTCGATGCAGTAGGTGAACTTTTCGCTACCCGCAAAACGGACGTCACGAATCTGAACCGTGTACTCACCGTCCTCCGGCAATTCGCAGTGGATGAACGAGTCGCCACCGTAGAAGTTGTCGTTCTCAGCGACGATCTGGCCACTTGGTCCGATGAGTGCGAGGATCGGATTCATGTGATAGACCGGATGCTTGACGAGCATGATGTGAATGCATTCGGTCGTGCGTTGGGCATAGACCTGTGCAGTGATTCGCTGTCCTGCGGCACCGGAGAATCGGTAACAATCGACATCCTCGTTCTTCTCGCAGATGCCGCAGACGGCTGCCGGGATCGACACTTCCTGAGCTGCCTCGGGTGAGTCGTTGCTGTCGGCTGTCTCTACGACGACCGGGTAATCGGTGACGAGCAGATGTGAGATGCTGGAGACCGCCTGAGGCGTCGCGACCCGCAGTTCGTACACACCGGTCGGCTGATCCTGGGGCACCTCGACGTTGAACCGAAACGGCGTCCCGACCGACGCCCGATTCTTCCGGGGTGAGTCGATCGGCTCGGTTTCGAGCAGCGTCATCGTGATGCCGGGACGATCGAAGAACGTGGCGTACGCACCGTCAAGTGTGAAGTTGCTCCGCAGCCGCACCTCGTGCTCCGTTCCACGTTGAACGGCAACCGGATGGATCACAGTCAACTGGCGGAAGCCGACCTTGGCGTGTCCGGTGTCACTCTGGACAACACAAAACAAGAGCGTGAGAAGGAGGCGTTTCATATGTGGTGCGATGCCAAGGGCGTAGACTCAAACGAATGCGCGGCAATCGAACAACCGTTCTGCAAACGGTCGCTATTCGGCATTTGATCATGAACATTTAGCGGTCGATTATAGATCGACATTGATGGTTATCAGCCCATCAGTTCCGGGATTGGTTCGCCGTCACACATCCGGATCGGTCGGCCGTCGGGGGCGGTGTGATGAGTGTCCAGAGGAATCCCGAGTTTGGTGTAGATGGTGGCGGCCACATCCTCAGCGTGATACTCGTCTCCTTCGACCTTGAGGGCGGTCTGGTCCGTCTTGCCGATGACAGCACCGTGCGGTGTGCCGATCCCCGACATGACGATGTAGCTTGCCGTCGATGAATGATCGCGTCCCGAGTTGGCGTTGATCGCGGGGGTGCGGCCGAAGTCGGTCATCCAGACGACAAGGGTTGTCTCCAGCAGGCCTCGCTCCTGCAGGTCCTCGATGAGCGCGGGAACCCCCTGGTCGATATATGGAAGCTTGTTTCTCAGCGTTTTGAAGTTGTTGGAGTGCGTGTCCCAGCCACCGTCGCTCACGGTTACGAAGCGGGCTCCGGACTCGACCAACCGTCGTGCGAGGAGACAACTCTGTCCGAAGTAGTTTCGACCATAAGTGTCACGCGTCGTGTCCTTCTCCTGCGACAGGTCGAATGCCTGCTTCGTCTCTGGGGAAGAGATGATCTCAAATGCGTTCTCGTAGAACTTATCGGTCGCTTCGAGTGCTCCTGCGTGTTCTGCGTCCTTGCGCGGAAGGGTGTCGAGCAGGGCGAGTGCCTGTCGGCGACGCTCGAACACCGTCAGGGGAAGTCCGCCGGGCGGCGTCACATCGCGGATCGTGTAATCCTTGCTGTTCGGATCACCCGGCACCTCGAACGGGTTGTGTTCGAGGCCGAGATAGCCCGCCAGTCCGGCTCGCTTACGACGGTCGACGTGTGATCCGAGTTGGATAAAGGGCGGCAATGAGTTCCGTTTGCCACGTTCCTTCGAGATGACCGAGCCATAGCAGGGATAGGTCATCGTCTGATTGAACGGCTTGCCGGAGTGCATGATTGCATCGGCAATGCTGTGACTCCCGTTGCGGGGATTGAGGTTTCGCAGGAGTGCGAACTGGCTCAGCCCTTCGGAGAACCTGGGCATCAACTCGGTGAACTGAACGCCCGGCACAACGGTCTGGATCGTCGAGAACTCCCCGCGCACGTCTGCATTGGCTTCGGGTTTGGGGTCGATCGAATCGATGTGGCTTGTGCCGCCACGAGTCCAGATGAGGATGCAGTTGTGATCACTCGGGGCCGTCTTCGTGGCCGCCTGTGCCCGCATGGCCCCATCAAGTGAGAGTCCGACTCCGGCGAGTGAGCCGACCTGCATGAGAAAAGATCGTCGTGAACTGAGTTGACAGATCGCATCACGTCGGGGGAAGAGATTCAACACGATTCGGTCCCGCTGGTTAAAGTTCGCTGGCTGACGTCTGACTCCAGTCTACCCGCTCCTGCTGCCGCAACCCAGAAGAGACTGACAAACCGGAGCAGTCATGTTGTATACTTGGAGAATCGTAGCGACTACACGGGCCCGATGTCAGCCCCACCCTTACTTCCTGCCCCCGATTCAGCACCGACTCATGCGACCCTTGTTGATTTCGCTGACTCTCTGGACGGGCATGCTTTTTTTGTCCACCGAGTGTCAGTGCGGAGACGACGTTGACATACAGGTCACCCCCACAATCGTTCGACTGACGAGCGATCTTGACCGAGTGCAACTCATGGTCACACAGCGTGAGTCATCGGAGCTGTCACATGATGTGACTCGACAAGTGACGTATGAAAGCCTCGCTCCTGAGATTGCGAGCGTCTCGGTCACTGGGCGTGTCTCACCATATCAGGCAGGCGAGACGACGATCCGCGTTGCAGCCGGTGAGTCGAGTGTTGACGTGCCCGTCACTGTGGAGTTGTCTGAATCGCAACCGATCGTGAGCTTCACGGAAGACGTCATTCCCGTGCTGACCAAGGCCGGTTGCAATCAGGGAGCATGTCATGGGGCTCAATTCGGGCAGGGGGGACTCAAATTTTCGTTGCTCGGTTTCGCGCCGGAGGAGGACCACCCGGCGATCGCCCGTGACTGGAGTCAACGACGGCTTTCGTTCATCTCTCCCGAAGAGAGTCTGTTGCTCAGGAAAGCAACTTCAGCAGTTCCTCACGGCGGAGGAAAGCGGATCGATTTTGATTCGCCTGAGTATCAGATCCTCAAGGCATGGATCGATGCCGGAGCACCCGGACCTGTCACTGGGGAACCTCGGTTAATCGACATCGCCGTGACGCCGCGCGCCGGGGAGTACGGAGGTGAGGCCAGTCAGCAATTACGAGTGACGGCAGAATTCGACGACGGCTCAAAGCGTGACGTCACGCACCTTGCACGCTACGACAGTCTGGGGACGGGCATCGCAACGGTCGATCGAGACGGCTATCTGTCGGTCGTTGGGCAGGGGCAAACGGCCATCATGGTGCGCTATCGCGGGCGTGCGATCGTATCGTCCATCATCAGGCCGTTCACCGAGGATGTCGATCTGTCAACTTTTGAGCCCGCGAACTTCGTCGACGAGCATGTGAAGGCCCAGTGGCAGAAGATCGGGTTGCAGCCGTCATCGTTGTGCAGTGATGAAACCTTCATTCGGCGAGCGTTCCTCGCATCGATTGGCACGCTGCCGACTCGTGAACGGGTCGAACGTTTCCTCGCATCCGACGAACCGGACAAGCGTATTCAACTCGTGGACGAACTACTCGGCCTCACTGGTGACCCCAAACGCGATGTGTACGTCGAAGCTTGGAGTGCCTACTGGACACAGAAGTGGGGCGACCTGCTGAGGAACAATCGCGAGCAAGTCGGCGAGATCGGCATGTGGGCCTTTGCGAACTGGATTCGCTCGTCGCTGCGCGAGAACAAGCCGATGGACGAGTTCGCCCGTGAGATTCTGCTCTCGCGAGGATCGATCTATCAGAACGGTCAGGCCAATTACTTCAAGGTCGCTGGCGATCCGACTGATCTGGCGGAGACGACTGCCCAGGTCTTCCTCGGCTTGCGGCTGGAGTGTGCCAAGTGCCATCAGCATCCGTTCGAGTCGATCAGTCAGCAGGATTACTATGGACTGGCAGCGTTTTTCACACAGGTCTCGACGAAACGCAGCAGTGCCTTTGGCAGCTTCGGCGATGACACGGTCGTGCGACTGAAGACATCTGGCAGCATCAAACACCCGCGGACTGGCATAGTCGTCCCGCCGACACCCTTGGGGCAAGACCCACTCGAAGACATCGAAGCCCGTGATCTGCGTCGTCCGCTGGCCGAATGGCTGACGTCACCAGAGAATCCGCTCTTTGCTCGCAACATCGTCAATCGCACGTGGGGTTACCTGATGGGCGCCCCTTTGGTTGAGCCGATCGATGACTTACGAGAGACCAATCCTCCCTCCAATCCAGAGTTGCTGGATGCACTGGCCGCAGACTTCATTGCAAATCAATATGATCTCCGCCAACTCATGCGCGCCATCATGGCCTCGCGGACGTTCGCTTTGAGTTCGGCAGCGACGGATGAGAACGCAGACGACAGTCGGTTCTTCTCTCACTATCCGTCGACACGCCTGCCCGCAGAAGTACTGCTTGATGCGATCGACGATGCGTGCGGTACGCAAGAACGGTTCACGGGGGTCCCCCTTGGCACTCGAGCGATCGAGCTGCCAGATCCGAACTTTGAGTCGTACTTCCTCGACACACTCGGTCGACCGCAGCGGATCGTTTCCTGTGAATGTGAACGCACCGCAGAACCGAACCTTGCGCAGGTTCTGCAACTCGCCAATGGCGAACTCGTCCAACGCAAACTGACAGACGAGGCCGGCCGGATCGCGAAGCTCGTGGAAAGCAATGTGGACGACGAGTCAGGTTTCCGTGAACTCTATCTCGTCTCCGTCGGCCGTCATCCGACAGCGCAGGAACTGGTCAACTGTTATTCGATCCTCGCTGCCGCCGGTGATCGCAAGCAGGGACTGGAGGACATCCTCTGGGCGCTGATCAACAGCCGTGAGTTCCACTTCAATCATTGATGGAAACCTTAAATCGAAGTCATTGCCGTTGGAGGCGTCGTCGTGGGGGGCCGTTACAGCGGCGGCTCAGCCATCGCGGCGGCGACGAATGACAGCGTGAAGCAAATGACTCCCGTGCAGGCGACCAGCAGCAGCCAGTTCGGTGTCATTGGAAAGCGGCGAGCAATGTTCGAACTGACGGGGAGAGGGCTTCGAAGTCGTCGCGAGGCCAATCGTAATCTGAAGGCACCTTCGAGGAGTCCATCATCCCGCGCGAGCAAGATCGCGATGACCGTGACGTAAACGGCTGAGGAAACGAGCAGCAACGTGGATACTTCGACGTTTTGCCCGAGGTCATATTTCATCAGAGTGACGGACAGAGCGTTGTTCAGGAAATGCACGATGATTGGCGCCCATAAGCTGCCGGTGGCGATGTAAGTCACGTGGAGGAAGATTCCTATCGGAATGGTCGCCAGCGCGTGTGAGGGTGAGATATGAGCGATGGCGAACAGCAGCGAGGTCATCAGCACGCCGCGCACAACACCCCAGCGTGCTGTCAGTCCGTGACCGATGAGGCCACGGAAGATCACTTCCTCGCCTATCGCAGGTCCGACACCGACAATCACCAGCAACTGCGGGTAAGCAGTCATGCTTGTCTGGCCTTGAATCAGGCTGATCGCATCGTCTGAAAACTCGAATGCTGCAAGTGCGGGCCACTGACTGACCGCGATGTGCAACAGCTCATCCATCAGAGAAGAGCTGGCTCGATAGAGTTCGTCGGACAGAATCCCCAAAGGGACAACGGCCCCGGCCAGGAGGACGATTTGGCGGATCGTGGGCAACTGTAACCCGAGTCTGTCTCGCGGATGAGGTTGCATTCGCCAGAAGGCCATTGGCAGCACAAAAAACAACGATCCGAGAGTGGCGCAGCCAATGAGTGCCGTCAGTAACCAGTCGAGTTCACTCTGCCCCAATTGAGCCGCGAGCACTCCGATGTCTGACCATTGATCCGGAAGGCCGTTACAGGCCACCAGGATGAGCAGCACAAGCAAGAGAATGCCGGCGAAAGTTTGGGCGAGATGATAGCCGCCGACCCACATCAGCGATTCGGTCAACCCCGGCCCAGTGAGAGTTTCACCTGATTGTCGCTTCAATCTGAGTGCGGGTCTGCTCGTCATGAAATGAAGCCTTCTCAGAAACAGGTCGACGAACAGCACATCCCTCGTCAACGAATGACGTGCCGGTAACAGACCATGTTTCAGATCGCCGGATCAAAAGAAACGATGACCTTCACGACAGATTCACTGTATACTCGAAGGTGTCAATCGTCAATTTTTTGTCTCCCGTAGATTGCGGCGGCCTGACAGTCGATTCGAGTCGCCTGTATCACGTTCGGAAGTCCCTCCGCCACAATCCGGTCGATCTCACCTCCATCAAATCGTCCCCCGCAAGGCGCCTCATTGCACGCAATCCCTGTGTCCTCCCCTTCTCGAACAACGCCGGAATACTTCTGTGTCGGCTGCAACATGCGGTTTGCGAGCAATGCTGACGATGCCTGTCCGCGTTGCGGTGTTTCGGTGGACCTGGGTCTGACGATCGCGTCGCTACCGACGCAGTTGTTCAAGTCAGGGCCACTCAACAAATTGACAACGAGTTCACCGTACGTTGAGTCACTGAATCATCTCATCGGTCGTGAGCTTCACGTCTATCAGTGTCGGTCGCTTCTCGGACGGGGCGGAATGGGCTGGGTCTATCTGGCCCGGCATCGCGATCTGTCGCGTGAGTGTGCATTGAAGATTCTCTCCCCGAAACTTGTTCAGCAGGACCCGAACTATCTCGAACACTTTTTAAACGAGGGGCGGGCGGCGGCCAGCCTGTCTCATCCGAACATCGTCACGATACACGCGGTTGGTGAGGCGGACGGACATCACTTTCTGGAGATGGAGTTCCTTCGGGGACAATCGCTGCAGCAACTGCTCGATCAAGCTCCGCTTTCTCCGCTGCGCGCGACATCGATCATCTGTCAGGTTGCCCAAGGCCTTGCGACAGCACATCAGAAAGGCATTCTTCACCGCGATTTGAAACCGGACAACATCCTGCTGACACACCGAGGAATTGCCAAGATCGGCGACTTTGGCCTCGCAAAACGACTCCACCCGTCATCAGCTGAGACGGTTCCGGAGACCCTGGCCGGGACTCCGCACTACATGGCTCCGGAACTTTTTCAAGGATTCTCTTCGACGACGGCATGTGATGTCTATTCCCTCGGCATTTGCTACTTCTCGCTGCTGACCGGCCGCCTTCCGTTCCCGAGACGCTCACTCAATGAACTCGTGACCGCTGCACTCCACGATCCACTTCCGAAGATTACGGACATCTGCGAACAGGCGACTCCGGAGATGATCGACTGCCTCAATGCACTGACAGCTCGCAGCCCTGCGAATCGCCCGCAGAGTGGACTTGAGGCCAGTTCGTTGCTTCAAGCAGTGCTCGGCCATCTGCGGGATTTCGAAACGCTGATGCACGACGCGTTCGAGGGGACGCCCCATGTGACATGGACGCGAAAGGAGAATCAGTACCAATTGAAGGTCCCGCTTACCGATGGTCGTGGACAGACCGTCTATATCGAAAGTAGCGATCATGCCAGTGATCACCGCCTGCTGACGATCTTCAGCACGTGCTGTCCGGTTCAACCGCACTACTTTGAGCAGGCCTTGCGGCTCAACAACGAGATTTCTCACGGAGGCATCGCGATTCGGGACGTCGACGGACAGTCATTCTTCGTCATGGTCGATACTTATCCCAGTGCGACCGTTGATGCTGAGGAGATTCGGCAGAGCGTATTTGAAATTGCCCGGCAGGCGGATTTCATCGAACACAAGCTGACGGGCCAGGATATTCATTAACGAGATCCGGCCAATCTTCAAAACTCGCACTTGATGGGTGTGATCAGCGTCCGGTAGTTTGGAAGGCTGGGCAGAGGCCAGATTTGCGTCTTGCCACCATTGAGGAACGAATTGTCATGCAGCGAAGTCATGTACTCGGTTTGATCGCAAATACGGCCATCACGGTTGCCGCCCTGGGGCAGCCGACATCCGCGCAGGCCCAGATCACACGCGGGTTCGACACGATTGCCCGCTCCCTCGCGACAGGGGAAGAACGTCAAAGACAGCCGGATCTTCGTGTCTATGAAGTCCAGTACAAGCTGCCCCGCATCGTCTGGGTCGATATCACCGATCCGCAAACGGGCGAATCTCGACGTGAGCAGATTTGGTACTTGTGCTACCGGGCAACGAACCGTGCACTCGCCAGTCGAGCCGACGATACGAACACCACTCCCGTGAATGTGCTCGACCCGTTACCGGGTCCCACTCAGTTCATCCCGGAGTTCACACTCACCACTTACGATCAACCGGGGTCCGACGTCGCAGTCCAGGAGTATCTCGACGAAATCCTGCCCCAAGCAAAAGCTGTCATCAACAGGATCGAACGCCGACGTCCCAGCGATCCGGAATATCTTGACAGCGTCAACGTGGTCCAGCCTCAACCGGTCGCCATCTCGCCGGACGAACAGGATGTCGAATGGATTTACGGCGTCGCCACCTGGCGGAATGTCGATCCTGAAACGGACTATTTCAGCATCACCATGCGAGGTTTCTCGAACGGCTACGAGTTGCGTGGTGGCGACGACAACAACACAGTGACGTGGAGGAAGGCGTTGGTCCAGCAGGTCGCGCGTCGGGGCGACCGCTTCGATCCCGATCAGATCGAATTCGAGTATGTGACCCCTCCCGAGTGGGTTTACCTGCCCGATCTGAGCGCAGCTGAAACTCCCTGACGAATCTGTCGACTGCATTCTCCCGGGACTTTGCTTATCCTGACGCGTGATGATCACTCACGCCGCTACCGCCGCCGCCCGCGACCGCATTGCTGCCGCCTTCTCACCCGAGTTAATCGGTCGATTGGGGCATGCGTTGGCCGAAACCATGCAGGCGCACTTTCAGACGGTCAACCGTGGTGAAGGTAACGTTCTCAACTGGAATGTCCCCTCGGTGAACGTCCGTCTCGCCCACGAACACCTCTCGCACAAACCGGTGAACGTTGATCCTGCCCGATCGGAGTTCGCTGCAGAGATCGAGGATCGGTTTCGTTCACTGGTAAGCACGATCCTCGCCCGTAGCAACAACCTGCACCACCCGCATTACATCGGACATCAGGTCCCCGCGTCCTCTCCCATTGCTGCCCTGTTCGATGCCGTCGGCTCTGCGACGAATCAGGTCATGGCGATTTACGAAATGGGGCCGTGGGCCAGTGCAGTCGAGCGCAGTGTCGTCGAGGCGGTTGGCGAACAGCTCGGCATGTCCAAGGGCACCTTCGCAGGGCTCATTACCCACGGCGGCTCACTCGCCAACCTGACCGGACTGCTGACCGCGAGGAACGTCTGTCTGGCCCAGTCATGGGAGTCGGGTGTCGCTCGGCCCGGACGTCCACCGGTGATGATCGTCCATGCCGACGCGCACTACGGCATCACACGCTCAGCCGGCATCCTCGGGCTCGGCACTCATCAGGTCATCCGCGCCCCGCTCGACCACCGACGCCGCATGGACCCACGCGGGCTCGACCAGTTGCTCACCGAATATCGCGACACGAGCACACAGATCGTGGCAGTCGCTGCTTGTGCGTGTGCCACGCCGATCGGTGCCTTTGATCCACTGCCGGACATTGTTGAGGTCTGCCGCAAACACGACGTCTGGCTACACGTCGACGCGGCCCACGGAGGAGCAGCCGCTTTCAGTGACAAGTACGGTCATCTCGTTGATGGCCTTGCGGAGGCAGATAGCATCGTCTGCGATGCCCACAAGATGATGTTCGTCCCGGCACTGTGTGCGTTCGTGTTCTACCGCAACCCGGCTCATCGCTTCGAGGCGTTTCGTCAGGATGCCCCGTATCTCTTCGACCCATCGACGCCCGGCGAGACGTCCGACTTCGACAGCGGGCTGATGACAATCGAATGCACCAAACGGGCCGCTGCCTACGGTCTGTGGGGGCTGTGGTCGATGTTCGGTCGACAACTCTTCGCAGACATGGTCGACACGACGTTCGACCTCGGTCGTCGGTTTGCTGAGATGCTCAACGCCGAGCCCGACTTCGAGTGTCTCCACGAACCACAGTGCAACATTGTCGTGTTCCGGTACATCCCCGACGAACTCCGAGACGCTCCCCCATCACAGATCGGCGAGTTCAATCGTCAGGTCCGCAGGCAGCTGATCGAATCGGGCGAGTTCTACATCGTCCAAACCAACATCAACGGCGTCGGTGCCCTTAGGGTGACGATCATTAATCCGTTGACGACAGAACAACATCTTTCAGAGTTGCTCGTGGCACTCCGTCGCGTCGGGAATTCGATTGACCAGACTTGAACTGCTCACCTGAGTGGACACGGTTGCTGCGAGTTCGTTCGTCACATGATCGGTGCAAATAAGCGGCAGACGTTTTCGGCGAAGACATGACGGGCTGGGCGTTGGGCCCAGTGCATGGGACGAATCAGCCGGGCGTGTTCGATGTCCTTTTCGTAGTGGGCCTCTAACTGATTGGCGATCTCGGAATCGTAGAAGGCGACACCGACCTCGAAGTTGAGCAGCAGACTGCGGGCATCGAAGTTGGGTGAGCCGACGAGCGACCAGTGGCCGTCGATGGTCAGCGTTTTTGAGTGCAGGATGCCCCGCTTGTACTCGCGGATGGTCACGCCGGCGCTGAGCAGTGACTCGTAATACGAACGGCCTGCGAGGATGGTCCAGTAGTGAGCCGACCTGCCCGCCAGCAGAAGTCGCACGTCCACCCCACGTCGTGCAGCCGTCTCCAAAGCCATCGCCAGTGGATCGGTCGGCACGAAGTAGGATGTCGCCAGTGTGATGCGGTCACGCGCCTCATTGATCGCCGTGAACATCAGCGCGTGAAATGCCCGTATGTTGCCAATGGGTCCGCCACTCACGACCTGTGCGATCACACTCCCCTCGACCTCCGGCTCCGGATACTTCTCTGCCGAAAGAAGTTCCTCGCCAGTTGCACAGTACCAGTCCTCAGCGAAGACAAATTGAAGTTGGAGCACCGTTGGGCCCTGTAACTTCAGGTGCGTGTCCCGCCAGTAACCGAAGGCCTTGTTGCGACCGAGGTATTCGTCGCCAATGTTCATGCCGCCGGTAAAGCCCACCTTCCCGTCGACAATCACGATCTTGCGATGGCTCCTGAGATTGATCGACCATTTCGCCGCCAAGGATCGCCCCGAGTGGAAGGGACGGACGATAATGCCTGCATCCCGCATCGGCTTCAGGAATTTGCGGCTGAGAAAGACGGAGCCGAGACCGTCGTACAGAAACCGGACCTTGACTCCCGCTTTCGCCTTCTCGATCAACAGGTCCCTCAGCCGCGTGCCCGACTTGTCGGCCCGCCAGATGTAGTATTCGAGGTGCAACGTGTCCTCCGCAGCGACGACCGCTTCCTCGATGCGGCGAAAGGTCACATTCGTGTCGGTCAGGAGTTCGACCTGATTCTTCTCGGTCGGCACGGTGTCGCAACCGTGGGAGGCAAGTTTCATCAGCCGGGTCTGTTGATCGTTCAGCCTGCGATTGGTCTCCAGTTCGTACTGGTCGACATTCGGGAGGCGAGCGTGAATGGCCCGTGACGCTTCCTCGATCACCCTGGCCCGTCGATCAACACGGTTGATGCCGAAGATGAGATACAGCAGTCCTCCTACGTACGGCAGCATGACAATCGCCAGAATCCACGCGATCGTCGAGGCGGGTTGCCGCCGCCGAGTAAGGATGACCATGCGAATCAGCAGCAGCGTGACGAGATAAGCGACGACCAGACTGATCGCCGTTCGGAAGTCCATCGTCACGCCTCGTTCGCCGGAATTGCTGTCACGCAATACGGTCACAAACCAAAGGCTTCACCGTCCCTCTGCTGACTTCACTTGAGGAACTCGCGAGCCTCGTCCATAAATTCGGGATACAGCGTTCGCATCTGACCGACTGCCTCTGCGAGAGGCACGGCGACAATCTTGAGTCCACGGAGGGCGACCATCTTGCCGAAGTTGCCTGCGATGGCGTTGCGGGCTGCATGAATGCCCAATCGTGTACCCAGAACACGGTCATACGCGCTGGGTGAACCGCCTCGCTGGAGGTGGCCGAGTGTCACTTCTCGGGTCTCGATGCCGGTCTTCTCCTCGATCAACTTGGCGACCTGCTTGCCGATGCCGCCGAGTTGCACGTGGCCGAAATCGTCGATCATGCCACTCTGCTTGACCGTCGCCCCCTTGAGGTGAGCCCCTTCGCTGACCATCACGATACCGTAATGCTTGCCCCCCTCCTTGCGACGTTTAAGTCGTTCGCAGAGTTCGTCGATATCGCACTCTTCCTCCGGAACCAGGATTGCATCTGCGGCGACGGCGATGCCGGCAAAACAGGTGATCCAACCGGCGTGACGCCCCATGCACTCGACGACCATGATGCGACGATGTGACTCGACGGTGGTCCTGAGTTTGTCGGTCGCTTCCATGACCGTGTTGAGGCAAGTGTCGAACCCAAAGGTGAAATCCGTGCTACTCAGGTCGTTGTCGATTGTCTTGGGGCAGCCGATGACCGGCAGCTGATGATCGTTGTACAGCTTGCTGGCCACGCCGAGCGTGTCATCACCACCAATGGCGATGAGGCAATCGAGACCGAGTTTGTTGAACGTTTCGAGGAGCTGCTCGGTGAGTTCGGGCGACTTGTAGGGGTTGGTCCGCGACGACCCGAGAATCGTGCCCCCTTTGGGAAGAATCTCATCTGTCTCGTTGGGATTGAGTTCGATCGTGTTCCCTTCGATCGCGCCGCGCCAGCCCTCCAGCATGCCGAGTGTTTGTCCGCCGTTATTGTGAATCGTACGGACGACGCCTCGGATGACGGCATTGAGTCCCGGGCAGTCGCCTCCCCCGGTGAGAATTGCAGCTTTCATAGTCAGTTCAGTTCAAGTTGTTGAATGTCAGTGTTTTAAAGAATTGATCTCGTGTCACCAGGTTCTTTCGACGAAGTGAGTATCGCCGTGACCGTCGATGAACGTGGTGTGATCGAGGATTTTGCGTGCCAACGGAATGGTCGACTTGACTCCCTCGATCACGAACTCGCCGAGGGCATTCCGGATGGCGGAGATGGCTTCCAGTCGAGTCGGTCGATGCACGATGAGTTTGCCGATCATCGAGTCGTAATAGGGGCTGATCTTGTAACCCTCGTACACATGCGAGTCGAAACGGACACCCAGGCCACCCGGCACGCGAAGTTTTGTGATCGTCCCCGGGGAACCACGAAACCCATTATCGGGGTCTTCCGCGTTGATCCGGACTTCGATCGCAGCACCATGACAGGGGATATCACTTTGCTTGAATGCCAGTGGCTCCCCCGCAGCGACACGAATCTGCTGCTGAATCAGGTCGATACCCGTCACCATCTCCGTCACCGGATGCTCCACCTGAATACGTGCATTCACTTCGATGAAGTAGTAGTTGTGGTCCTGATCGACGATGAATTCGACAGTCCCGGCGTTTGTATATCCCGCCTCTTTCGCCAGTCGCACCGCTGCCGAACACATCTCGTCGCGAACCGATTCCGGCAGCTTGACCGCCGGGCTTTCTTCGATCAGCTTCTGATGCCGTCGCTGCATGGTGCAGTCACGCTCCCACAGATGCACGACGTTCCCGTGTTGATCGGCAAGCATTTGCACCTCAACGTGGCGTGGCTTCTCGATCAACTTTTCGATGTAGACGCCGGCGTTCTTGAACGCCTTCTCGGCTTCGGCTGATGCGGCTTTCAATTCTGACCGCAGAGCGATGTCGTTGCGGGCCGGTCGAATGCCTTTGCCCCCCCCGCCCGCGGTGGCTTTGATGAGCACGGGGTATCCAATCTCCTCAGCGACCTTGAGTGCTTCCGCCTCGCTGGAGATCAGGCCTTCACTGCCCGGCACACAGGGGACGTTTGCAGCCGCCGCGATGCGACGGGCCTCGACCTTGTCACCCAGTTGAGACATGGCCGTGTGTGGAGGTCCAATGAACTCGATCTGCGAATCACGACAGACCTCTGCGAAGTGAGCATTCTCCGCCAGAAATCCGTAGCCGGGATGTATCGCCTGCACGTTGCCAACTTCGGCCGCACTGATCACCCGGTCGATTTTGAGGTAGCTGTCGGTTGCTTGAGCCGGCCCAATGCAGAACGCCTCGTCGGCGAGATCGAGATAGTGTGCCCCTCGGTCAGCTTCGCTGAAGACGGCGACCGATTCGACGCCCAATTCCCGGCAGGCGCGGATCACCCGCAGCGCAATCTCACCCCGGTTCGCAATCAAAATCCGTTGAAACATATTGCCTTCTCAGCGGCCTGTGCCAAGCCGTTGTTTGTCTTGCTGAAAATGTCACTCATCCGATGTCGTGGTTCACGAACCAATCAATCAGGTTTCACAAGGAACAAGGCCTGTCCAAACTCGACCGCCTCGCCGTCCTGCACCAGTGATTGCCGAATCGTGCCCGTCACCTCAGCGGGAATCTGATTGAAGACCTTCATGGCCTCGACAATGCAAACGACACTCTCTCGTGTGACTCGGTCACCCACTTTGACGAATGGAGGGTCGCCCGGCTGAGGAGCCCCATAAAACGTACCGACTGTCGGACTAGTGATCTTAACCAATCCATCATCCGCACCTGCATCACCCGAGGCAGACGAAGCGGCACCACCATCGGACGGCACCGATGCAGATGGGGCCGGGGCGGCCGTCGCGATCGGCTGACCGGAATAAGCAGCGGCTCCTCGTCGGAGGACCCACTTCTGATCGCCCTCCTTGAGCTTGATCTCGCTGAGATCGTGCTTCTCCATCAAGCGGATCAATTGCTTGATCTGATCGAGATCGAACGATTCTCCTTTGGACTGACCTTTCTCAGCCATGAACGATTACCTTCCCAACGTGATTTGATCTGCCGTACTCATCCCTCCGCAAACGGCGAGGGATGGACGGTGAATGTTCTTGATTGTTGATCAGACTTGACTCAAGGGTCGCTAAGCGTGAGAGCCGGAGTCATTTCGCCGGATATTCCCGGTAAGGTCCAGAAGCTAACGGACTTCCGGGCTCTCAGTCAACCAGCATCGACTCCAGATCGCTGGGGAGCCGAGCGGACAGGACTTCTGATCCATCACGGGTCACCAGCACATCGTCCTCGATTCTAACTCCGCCCCAGTCTGCAAGATAGACCCCCGGCTCGACAGTCACGACCATTCCCGGACGCAGGACCGTCTGTGAGTTTGGGGCAAGTCGGGGCGCCTCGTGGATATCAAGACCGATGCCGTGTCCCAGGCTGTGCGAGAATCGTCGTCCATACCCCTGATCCTTGATATGGCCGCGAGCCACTGAATCGATCTCTCCGCAAGTGACCCCCGGCTTGATTGCAGCGATCGCACGTTGCTGTGCATCACGGACGGTTTCATACACCTTGACCAGCTTGTTCGTCGGTTTGCCGAACAGCAGCACGCGGGTCAGATCGGACTTGTAGCGTCCAGCCGTGTTGGCACCCCAGTCGATCAGCAGGATTGAGCAGTCGCCAATCGGCATCCGGCCCGGACGATAATGCGCCAGTGCCGCTCTGTCATCCGCTGCCACAATTGAGTCAAAACTCGTCCCCTCCGCACCGAGGCGACGCATGGTCTGTTCCAACTCGTGAGCGATGTTGAGTTCCGTCAGCTCTGGAGTCAGCACGGCTCGCACCGCGTAAAACCCTCGTATGGCCACGTCGACTGCCGCCCGGATCTCCGCAATCTCCTCGACATCCTTGATCGCCCGCAACTCCTCGACCTGTCCGACAGCCGGACACAACTCGACGTCGGGCAGTGCCGATCGGATTTCTTCAACCGCTGCGAACGTCAACAAGTGTGACTCGAAAGCAAGCTTGCTGAGTCCTGCCCCGTTCACGACTTTTGCCAGAGCATCGTGGAGCTTCACCTCTGGCTTGCGGATCAAGACCTCCAGACCGGGACACTCTTCGGACAGTTGAATCTCATAGCGGCCGTCACTGACAAGCACACAAATCCGCGGTCCCAGCACGAGCCATGTGCTGTCGCCCGTGAAGCCCGTCAGCCATGAGACGTTTGACTCTCCCGAGACCAGCAAGGCGTCCACACCCAGCTTCCGCATCGAATGCAAAAGCTTGCCGCGACGTGACTCGAATCGTTCGGACATCGATGTGAACCTGGCAGTGGGTGATTCAATTAGGGGGAATAAACTCATGGGTCCTGGCGGAATGGGAATCTCGATGCCTCATCACGCGAGCTGGATTGTGCAACCAGGACCGGTCGTCGTCGACGCTGGCATGTTGGCCCCATGAGACGCGACGATCCATCAACCTTCGGCTGTCGATCCTGTTCGTGCCGACGAATTGTCCGCCTTCGACATCGGCTACGCAAGACAATGGCACAAATCATCCATGCATCAGGTGTCATCCCCCGCCCGTCGACATTATGATTCGGAAAACTGATTGTCAGGGGCACATCCATGCGAAGCACATTTCTTTGGGGACTCCTTCTTCTCTTCATGCCGTCGGTCTCTTGGGCAGCTGATCGCCCAAACGTCTTGTTCATTGCAGTCGATGACTTGAATCATTGGGTGGGCTACACCGGCCGCAATCCACAGGCAAAGACGCCGAATATCGATCGGCTTGCGTCACGAGGAGTCACGTTCACGCGGGCGTATTGCGCGGTTCCGGCATGCAATCCTTCACGAGCGGCTTTGATGAGTGGCATGCGGGCCAGCACGACCGGTTGCTATCACAATCAGGACTTCTGGACTCGCTACATTCCCGAAGGCAAAACAATCGCGGCGACCTTCAAACAGGCGGGCTATTCGACATGGGGGATGGGCAAGATCTTTCATAGCGACTCTTTCTACGAGTCGGAGTGGGACGAGTATCCCCCGTTGCCGGTGAAAGCTCACGGGGCCGGTGTCGACAAAATGGAGGGCTTTCACGATCCACTCGTGCATGACCTGCGAGACGAGGATTTGGGTGACTGGCACACCGTCGACTACTGCATCGGAAAGCTGCAACAAGTGCATGATCAGCCCTTCTTCCTCGCCTGCGGGCTCCACAAGCCTCATTTGCCGTTCGCGGTTCCACGAAAGTACTACGATTCGTTCCCGCTGGATGACATCGAGTTCCCTCCTTATCAGGAAAACGATCTGGAGGATGTCCCTGAAGCCGGCATCAAGATGGCCCGTCCTCAGGGGGACCATCAACAATTCAAATCGAACGGACGATGGCGGGCTGCCATCCAATCCTATCTGGCGACCGTCGCCTATACGGACATGAACATCGGCCGACTGCTTGATGCGTTCGATGCGTCTCCTCACCGCGACAATACAATCATCGTCCTCTGGGGCGATCACGGCTGGCACTTCGGCGAAAAGCACCATTGGCGGAAGTTCGCACTCTGGGAGGAGGCGACTTGCGCCCCCCTCATCTGGGTCGCTCCGGGTGTCACGCATGAAGGTGCGATCTGCGAACGGGTCGTCGATTTCATGACGATCTATCCCACGCTCTGCGACTTGACCAGAATCCCGGTGCCGGAGCATGTCGAAGGTGCGAGCATCCGATCGTTACTCGAAGATCCACAATCCGTATGGGAGACGCCCGCACTGACGACACACGGATACAGGAACCACTCAATCCGCACCGATCATTGGCGGTACATCCGTTACGCCAACGGCGATGAGGAGTTGTACGACCACACAAGCGATCCCTATGAATGGGTCAACCTCGCGAGAGATCCGGCGACTGAAGGCGTCCGCGTCGAACTAGCGAAATGGCTGCCCAAAATGGATACGCCTCCACGCCCCAAGGAGAACGAGTGACACTCGTTTGGACATTCCGTCAAATCTTGTAAGATTTCATCGCCTCATCACGAATTCCTCATGGCATTCGCTAAGTCTCACAGATCCACCCAAGCTGACACGGCACTCTCATGAACGACGACAACTGGTATCAGGACTCAGCCGACGACGAGCCTTCGTATCGTGAAGACCCCAGGTACGCGAGCGACGACCGATCTCTTCAGCCGAAGACCGGCATGAGCACCGGCGTGAAGGTGCTGATCGGCTGCGGAGTCATCGGCGGCGTGATGGCGCTCGTCTGCTGTGGAGGATTCATGTATCTCGGCATGCAGGTCGCCAACATGGCGACAGAGGACCCTGTTGAGGTTCGGAACATCAGCGACGAAATTGCCGATATCGAATTACCGGATGAGTTCGTTCCAAAATTCGGAATGCAGGGCGAAATGTTCGGCGTCGGTGGACAGATGGCAGCCTACGAAGACGGGGAAAAGGTCTTGATGTTGATGCAGATGAAAGGCCCTGCCGGCTTCGATGCGGAGCAGATGCGACAGGAATTTCAGCGGCAACTGAATCAGCAGGGGCGAAACACCGACATCAACATCGAATCAACTGAGCAGAAAGAGATCACGCTCGCAGGTGAGGAAACGACGATTCAGATCATCAAGGGGACCGGCGAGGGTGGCAAGGAAATGCGACAGGTGCAGGGTGTCTTCAAGGGGCGCGACGGTGCCGCCTTTGTGATGTACATCTCACCTGAGGAGGATTGGGACGAGGAACTGGTCATCCAGTTGCTTGAGACGATCAGCACCGGAAACGAACCGACCGACGTTGACAAAGGTGACACTCCGGAGGCCGATACCCCTTCAGCCCCAACACCGGACGCTGAGGTCGAAGAAACCGATGCAGCGAATGCCGACGAATCACCAACCGAGTGACATGTTGGTCTCGATCGCCTTCTGAGCTTCATGCAGGTCAACACCCGTTTCGTGCATGTACAGACGGATGGCATGCAGTTTGTCGCCTGCTGCGCGGGAGAGGCAGTCGCGGGCCTGTTCGCATGGCTCGACCTGACTGTTCAGTCCGAGGAAGCCCTTCGAGATCACCCACATTTCCTTCGGTCGTTTCGTGACCCGAATCACCTCGTCCGACGGGTATTGCTCGACGGCCAATGCCCGAGCCTGCTCCGGGGTCTCGGTCGAAGTAATCATAATGTGGGCGTTGGTCTCGATTTCGTAAAGGGGCATCAGACGATCCTCCTGAGCTGAATGGCGTTTCTCAAAATTAGGTCTTGGCGTCACATGAAATGATTTGCGCGGGGATTATAGGGAGTTCCCCACCTGCAAGTCACGTCAGATGCCAGACTGTTCCCGCAGATTGCCCAAACGAGATTCACGCTCGGGGCCATGATCGACACGAATCCGGAACGGATTCAGATCAAACACTCGGCAAGGACGTCGTCTAAACGCCTCACGCCCGCATGTTTGAACCAGGCCAGCAATTTGGCTCCCCACTGGACTGACGTAAAATCGTTTCAAAACCTTAGTCAAATCCCTCGTCGGAATATGCGCATAACCGTGAAACCTTGACAATGCCCTACCCGATGGTATCTTGAAGTGTAGTCGGCATTTGCGTCCGACTCCCACCTTGGCACGGTTGTGTCCCCACCTGACGTCCCACCTGTCGACTCCACGAAGGAGCCAGCGATGAGTCTGATGACGTGCTCTGCGGTCGATCGCATCTCCGGTCGGTCATTTGTTTCCCCTCTTCTCAGTGCCGTGCTGATTGTGACAGCGACTGCTTCCTCCAGCGTGGCAGCTGTCACCATTGGACCGAACGAGACGGGAGAGGGCATCACCTTGCGTGGTCCCGACTCACGGCAGCAGGTGTTCGTCACTGCTGAGTCCGAGACGGGAAAACTGGAAGACCTCACGCATCACGTGACGTACGCCTCAGAGCCAGCAGGCATCATTGAGGTGGCGAGTGACGGGCTGGTCAAACCGTTGGCAGACGGCATCGCCACACTGCGAGCGACCAGCGAAGACGGACAGACCGCAGAGGTCGCCGTCACGGTGTCTGACTACGAAGGCCATCGTCTGATCAACTTCAAGAATCAGGTCGTGCCGGTCTTCACCAAGCTGACTTGCAACAGTGGTGGCTGTCATGGCAAATCGAGCGGGCAGAACGGATTTCGCCTGTCACTTCTCGGCTTCTACCCCGAGGACGATTACGAATTCCTTGTGAAGGAAGGCCGAGGCCGACGGCTGTTCCCACCAGCGCCGAGCGAGAGTCTGTTGCTCAAGAAAGCGACCGGCGAGATGCCGCACGGCGGAGGTGCACGGCTCGAACGAGACAGTCACGAGTACCGGTTGATTGAACGCTGGATCGCACAAGGCATGCCCTACGGCAATCCGGAAGATCCGGTCGTGACAGGTATCAAATGCCTGCCCGAGAAACGCATCATGGACCGCAAGGATCAACAGCAGATCACGGTTCAGGCAACCTACAGCGACGGGACGACTGAAGACGTCACACGTATGGCGCTCTTCGAGGCGAACGACAGCGAACTGGCAGAAGCCTCACTGACAGGTCTGGTCGACACGACCGACCTCGCCGGCGAAGTGGCCGTCATGGCCCGCTATCAGGGACAGGTCTCGACGTTTCGCGCGACAGTCCCGCTCGGCGAAGATGTCTCCAAACTGCCGGAAGTCCGCACGCTAGTCGACGAAGCGGTCTTCGGTAAGCTGAAAGAACTGGGCATCCCCCCGTCAGAGTTGTGTGACGATGCGACCTTCCTGCGTCGCGTCTCGATCGACATCACCGGGACCATGCCGACCGCCGAAGAGGCTGAGGCGTTCCTCGCTGATCCGTCACCCGACAAGCGAGACCGGCTGATCGACCAACTGCTCGACAGTCCGGAGTACGCGGACTACTTCACGACCAAATGGAACGCCATCCTCCGCAACAAGAAGCGGCAGAATGAAGACGTCTCAGGTACGTATGCCTTCCATCAATGGATCTGGCAGTCTCTGTACCAGAACAAACCGTACGATCAATTCGTCGGGGAGATCATCACGGCAACGGGTGATGCCCGTTTCAATCCGCCGGTCGTCTGGTATCGCGAAGTGGGCGAGATCAACGAGCAGGTTGAGGACACCGCTCAGCTTTTTTTGGGGGTCCGCATTCAATGTGCCCGCTGCCATCATCACCCGTTCGAGAAGTGGAGCCAGAATGATTATTACTCACTGGCCGCCTTCTTCAGCCGCATCGGTCGCAAGGACTTGCCGGTCGGCACGGGCATCAGCACAGCAACCCGCGACAAGCGGTTATTCCACAACGAAGGGGCGGCAACTCAGAACAATCCGCGGAGTGGCGAGTCACTCATCCCGGCTGGTCTCGGCAGCGAGCCGTTGACGATTGCACCGGATGAAGACCCGCGGGCCTACCTTGCCGAATGGATGGCCGATCCGAGCAACGCGTTCTTCGCGAAGTCACTCGTCAACCGTTACTGGAAACACTTCACCGGGCGAGGCATCGTTGAGCCGGAGGACGACATGCGGGAAACGAACCCGCCATCCAATCCCGAACTACTGGACGGCCTCGCTCAGAGCTTCGTCGAGAGCGGCTTCGACTTGAAAGAACTGATCCGCACCATTTGTCGCTCGTCGACTTATCAGCTGTCAGCCCTGCCGAACGATCACAACCTCAGCGACCGGCAGAACTTCTCCCGGTACTATCCCAAACGGTTGACGGCTGAGGCCCTGTTCGACGGCTTCCATCAGGTGACTGGAGTGCCTCCGTCGATCGGTGGGCTGCCAGCGGGATGGGGAGCGACGCAGATGGCAGACATGTCGAACGCACCGTACTTCCTCAAGGTCTTCGGCCAACCGCAGGCAGACACCGCTTGCGAGTGCGAGCGTTCGATGGATGCCAACCTCGCACAGAGTCTGCATCTGCTCAACAGCTCTGAAGTGCAGAACACGATCGCCAACGCCAGCGGTCGAGCGGCTGCACTCGCCAAGGATGAAACCCGAACCAAGGAAGAGAAGGTCACCGAGTTGTACCACTGGGTTTTCGCACGGGATCCGCAGGCGGATGAACTGCAGATCGCGATCGCCCACATCGACAAACATGCCGAGAATCCCCAACCGGCATACGAGGATCTCCTGTGGGCCCTCATTAACACCAAGGAATTCCTGTTCAATCACTGATCGTTCGCGATTGCAGCTTCGCACAGGTTGAGACCGGACCGCGTGATCTTTCACGGCCCGGCCATGCTCAACTGCAAGCGATGCTCGACGGGGCAACGAATCTCAGGAACGTGAAAGCGCTTCGGGGCGACATGCACATGTCTAGATACACTCGCTTTGCAACTCTCACATTCACTGCACTCTGTTTGTGTGCGGGGGCGACTCAGGCCCAGCTGCCGCAGACACGGCTGTACGTCGTCGATCCGCCCGGGGCACAGGTCGGCTCATTCACCGAGGTGACCGTCGCGCGAGGCGATGATCTCGATGAGGTCGACGAACTGCACTTTAATCATCCGGGCATCTTCGCCACACAAGTCACACAGCCGTCTGCGAACGGTCCGCAGCCGGTGGCGAACAAGTTCCGCGTGGCTGTCGCCGATGATGTGCCACCCGGTCGATACGAGGTGCGTGCCAGTGGTCTTTACGGCCTCAGCAACCCGCGCACGTTCATGATCGGACGCCGTGCCGAGATCAAGGAGGCTGAGCCGAACAATGACGCTGCGAATGCCAAGCCGGTTGATGTCGGCACTGTTGTCAACGGTCTGATCAACGGAGCAGGCGACATCGACGTCTTCAAGTTCGCAGCGACCGCGGGCCAGCGGATCGTCATCGACGTGCAGTCGAAGCGGATCGACTCAAAACTCGATCCTCAGTTGACCTTGCAGGACGCATCCGGTCGGCCTCTCAAGTTCGCCCGAAGCCAGTACGGCCCCGATGATCTTTTGGTGTTTGACGTCCCCGCTGACGGTGAGTATCTCATCGAACTCCGGGACCTCGCCTTCACCGGCAGTGCGGATCATGTCTATCGGCTGGCTATTCACACGGACCCACAGATTCGTTTCAGCATCCCCGCAGCCGGGCAGGCGGGCACCACCGGGAAGTTCACGCTTTACGGCTACAACTTGCCGGGTGGCGAACGCACCGAATCCGTCTCCGCCGGTGCACCACTCGAAAAACTCACTGTCGACATTCCAATCCCTGCACGTGATGCACTTCCCGGTTCCCTCGTCGGCGTGCCTTCACATGCCGCCGGGCTCGACCTGTTCGCCTGGCACCTCGAAGCCGACGGACGTGCGTCCAACACGATTCACCTCGGCGTCACCGATGCCGCCCCCACGGCTGAGACCGAACCGAACGACGAACCTGCCGCCGCCAATGCCATTACAGCCCCTGCCGACGTCACCGGACAATTGGCAACGGTGAAGGACATCGACACGTACGCGATCGATGCTAAGGCGAACGAGGAGTTTCAGATCGAGGTCATCGCACATCGCGGCGGTGCGTTAATCGATGCGGTGCTCAAGGTGCAGCAGGTCACTAAAGCCGAGGACGGCAGCGAACAGGTCAAGGAACTCACGACGCAGGACGACTTCACGACGAACCTCGCTGCCCTCACGTTCGACACGGCGACTGACGACCCGGTCTTTCGATTGAAGGCTCCCGTAGATGGCACGTACCGCATCTCGGTCCGCGACCGTGCCTATGAGCACAACGCCGACCCGTCTCTCGTCTATCGCTTGACCGTCCACAAGCCGCAGCCGGACTTCCGTCTGGTCGCCGTGCCCTCGGGGAGTGCGGTCGGTCTCACATGGCCTGTCGGTCTCCGCAGGGGCGATCACTTTGCGATCGATGTCCTCGTGCATCGTCAGGACGGATTTAACGGACCGATTGAGATCGACGTGCCCAACCTTCCATTCGGATTTGAGACGGAGGGGGTCACCATTCTCGAGGGAGAGACAACCGGCACACTCGTTCTCACCTCAACCGGTGCCGCTCCCCCGGAGCGTCAGTTCGTTGAGATCACCGGCACCGCCAAAATCGACAGAGGCGAGGGACCGCAGCCGG
The DNA here is from genome assembly GCA_020426505.1 of Planctomycetaceae bacterium. GTDB lineage: Bacteria > Planctomycetota > Planctomycetia > Planctomycetales > Planctomycetaceae > JAHBXU01. The sequence continues at coordinate 58,440 of JAGQPX010000005.1, forward strand.
TTTCGCACAAGGCCCGTGCCGGCTCTGTCGTCTGGAACCGGGCCGACAAGGTCCCCTCAGTCGCGCGGCTGACCGACACGCTGACACTCAGCGTGATGGACGAGCCGGCCCCGTTCGTCGTGTCGCATGATGTTCCGCAGATCGAGGTCTGTCAGGGGCGACAAATCCTCGTGCCCCTTACACTCTCGACCAATCTCGCCGGTGAGCCGGTGCAGGTGCTCGGCCAGAACTACGAACTCAAACCGCAGGGCGAACAGAAGCCGGGCATCCCGAACGATCTGGTCCTCAAGCCGGCCGGTTTGCCGAAGGAAGCCAAGATCGAAGCGGGTGACGTCACAATCCCCAAGGAGCAGACCGCTCAAACGATGCGTTTGTTCGTCGCAGCCGACAGCCCGCCGAAGACGTACAAGCTGATGCTGTCGGGAACGGTCGCTGTCCCCTATCGTCGCAACCCGGCGAAGGCGATACGGGCTGAGGGGCTCAAGGCTCGGGCGGTCGCTGAGGAGAATGAACTCAAGGCACTCGTCGAGCAGGCAACGACGCAGGTCGCCTCCATCAACACGCGACTCGAGCAGGCGGCTCAGCAGATCACGCAGGCACAGGCAGCCGTCACCACCAAAGAGCAGGAACTCGCAACTGCGAACACGCTCGTCGCACAACTGGCAGCCGAGCGAGAAGCGGCCATGAAAACGGTGGCATCACTCACCGACGTGGAGGCAAAGGCGATCGCCTTTGCTGAAGCTGCTCAAAAGGCCGCGGAAGGTTCAACCGCAGCCGTCGTGAAGGAGCAAAGCACGCTCGCTCAACAGTCTGTTACAAAGGCGGCCGAAGTCCTCGCAGCCACGAAGGCGTCAGTGACTGAACTCACTCAGAAACACGATGCTGCCGTTGCACAGGTCAAACCGGCGACCGACGCACTCGCCGCCGCGAAGGAGGCCGTGCCGAAAGTGCAGGCGACGCAGACAGCCCTTCAGGCTGAAAAGTCCGCCGCTGAGGCACTCGTCGCTGAGCGCACCGCTGCTGTCGCCCCGGCCACCAAGGCACGCGAAGAGGCCGAGAAGGTCGCGTCCGCTGCGGCCGAGGCCTCGAAACCGAACAACCTCAACGTCACCCAGACGCTGCCGCCGATCGTGATCGTGGTCAATCCGGCCCCCGTCCAACTGGCCGCCGCCCTCTCAGCAGCAGAGGTCAAGAAGGGGGCGACCATCGATGCAACCGTGACCATCACCCGGCAGAACGACTTTACTGGACCGGTCACGCTTTCACTGGTCGAAGGGGGCACGCAACTGACCGCTCCGGAAGTCTCAGTCCCTGCTGATCAAACGACGGGCGTCCTCAAGCTCACCGCCCCTGCCGAGGCTGCCCCGGGTGATGTTGCGAACCTCGTGGTACGGGCCAAGGTGGACCACAACGGCGAAGCTCTCGTCGACGTCCCGATCAAGGTCAAGATCATCGAATGACTCACACACGTGCCACTGCTTCGGGTGGATCCAGCAGATGTCGGATACAGATTCGGCACTGCTTATCCGCCGGAAGTAGTGCCAAGCCAGATTTGCCTCCGCAACTCCGACAGCCAAGCAGTGGCACGACACCCCAGTAAGAACCAATCAAACCAGGATCACGACACGTGAGACATACTGCCCTCATCGCTGTTATCGCGCTTCTGACAAATTTCTCCGTCGTCTTTGCGGATGACGAGCCGGGACCCATTACTCCCGAGGCGGTCACGCTCGATCGTGAGGTTGACTTCCGACAGGACGTGTTGCCCATGCTGCAGGCCAAGTGTCTGGCGTGTCACAGTGCGTCGGTCAAGGAAGGCAGCCTGGTGCTGGAGAATGTCGAAGCGATCCTCCAAGGGGGCGACTCAGGCCCTTCGGTCGTGGCAGGCAAGCCCGAAGAGAGTCTGCTATTCACACAAGCGACACGGCAGGCCGAGTCCTTCATGCCGCCGCTGCCGAACGATGCGAACGCCAAACCCCTCACACCTCATGAGGCGGGACTGCTCAAACTCTGGATCGAGCAGGGAGCCAAGGCCTCGATGGGATCGGGCGGAGCGATCAACTGGCAGTCACTGCCGGACACACTGAACCCAATCTACAGTCTGGCCCTCACGCCGGACGAACGATACGTCGCAGCCGGTCGAGGCAACGATATCGTCGTTTACGACATTCTGCGTCAGCGGCAAGTGGCGACGCTCAGCGATCCGGCCTTGGAAGGGGCCGCTCACCGCGACTTCGTGCACACACTCGACTTCAGCCCGGACGGCCAATGGCTCGCCTCCGGAGGATACCGCATCGTCAAACTCTGGCAGAAGGTTTCGCCCATCGAGGAGCAACGCCCCCTCGAAGGAGCCGCTGCGAAAATGGCGGTCTCGCCGGACGGCAGTCTCATCGCAGCTGCCCTGCCTGATGGACGCATTCGACTGGAAACGCGTGCCTCCGGAACAGAGGCCCGCTTCATCGAAGGTCATGGTGCTGTCGTGAGTGGGCTCGCCTTCCTGTCGGATGGTGCGTCATTGTTGACTGCTTCCGCAGAGAGTGTCCGTCGCTGGAACGTGGCAGACGGAGCGTCAGTAGGCGAACTGAAGACTCCCTCCCCAGTGCAGGCTGTGCTGGCGTCGGCTGATGGAGCACAGGTCATCACGGGTCATGCGGACGGCATCGTACGCGTGTGGTCGATCGACCAGTTGACCGCAGAGCCGCCCGCCGTAGCCGCAGCACCTGTAGTCGAGCTTAGAGGACACGAAAAGCAAGTGACCGCATTGACCTGGGCCGTTGATGGCGGTCCCCGGCTGGTCTCAGCCAGCGAAGACGGATCGCATCGTCAATGGGATGTCGCTGCGGGCACCGAGACCCGCAAGCTCGATCATGGGGCACCAATCACCAATGTCGTCGCGACCAACGACGGCACCAAACTCGCAACTGTCGGCACTGATCACATCGTCCGTCTCTGGGAAACGACGGGCAACAAACTGGCCGACGTGCAAGGAAATCCCCAACTGACCGACGCCATCGCACGTCGTAAGGAGGACCTGGCTGTCGCCACGAATCGCAAACAACTCGCGGAGGCGGCCGTTACTGCGACCGAGAACGATATTAAGGGACGGGAAGAGTCGCTGACGAAGGCCAAGGAGGCTCTCACCGCAGCCGAAAAGACTCTCGAAGAGGCCAAGGCCAAAGTTCCCGAAGCGGAGAAAGCACAAGCCGCTGCCAAGGAAGCGCTGGATGCCAAGCCGGAAGACGAAGCTCTCAAAAAGGCCTTCACCGATGCGGAAGCTGCCACCAAAGCCGCGAATGAGGCCGTCACCAAGGCCGAAGAAGGTGTCGCATCCGCCAAGCGGGGAGTCGACCTTTCGGAGAAGAGTATCGCCACCGCCAAGGCCGAGTTGGAAACCCGCACCAAAACGCGGGACGAAGAGATCGCAGGGGAGACTGCCGCCACCGAAGCTGTCGCCGCTGCTGAGAAACAGTCAGCTGATGCAGCCACCACTCTAGCGCAGCTCGCTTTCACGCTGGACGGCAGCGCACTGGCAACGACGGATGCCACTGGGGTGATCACGCTCTGGCACGTCGGCACGCAGAAGCCGATGGCCGTGATCCCGGCGGAGACACCCCTGACCGCCATCAATGCGGCTGCCGATGGCCGGTTGCTGACATCGACCGAAGATGGACGACTGCTCGTTGTGCGACCGGAGCCTCAGTGGACGCTCGCAGGTCATTTGGGCCCAGCAGCCGATGCGGGAGAGGACGTGTCCGCCTCGGCACTGCTCGGACGGGTGCTGGCGATCGACTTCAGTCCGGATGGGTCCCGCCTCGCGGTCGGCAGCGGCGTCCCCTCGCGCAGTGGCCAACTCACCATCTGGAACCTCGTTGATCGTACGCTCGCTCTTGACGTTGCAGAGGCACACAGCGACACGGTGTTCGACGTCGCCTTCTCACGAGATGGCACGCTGCTCGCCAGCTGTGCGGCTGACAAGTTCGCCAAAGTGTTCGATGCCGCGACCGGAGAACTTCGCAACACGTTTGAAGGTCACACGGGTCATGTGCTCGGCGTGACCTGGAAGGCGGATGAGTCACAAGTCGCCACTGGCGGTGCCGACAACGCGATCAAGATCTGGAACACATCGACCAGCGAACAGGCGCGGACGATCACATCACACACCAAACCAGTTGTCGGTTTGAGGTTCATTGGCACGGGAGACAACATCGTCTCGGCCAGCGGCGACAAACGAGTCATGCTGCACACTGCCGGTAACGGCAAGAACTACCGCACATTTTCCGGTTCGACCGATTTTCTGCATGCCGTCGTTATTTCGCGAGACGAGTCGCTGGTCATCGCGGGTGGCGAGGACGGAGTCATCCGGGTCTGGAACGGAGCCGACGGCAATTTGCTGAAAGCATTTGAGCCTCCCGTACCTCATGGCAACGAGCAGGCGGCTCGGTAGGTGAGCCTTCATCACTCGACCGTCATGTGAGCGTCCGGTTGACGTGTTGCGTCGTTCTGATTGAAATGGTCACACGTCTCCACTCCACAAGGCTGACCATGAGAATGGCATGAATGCTGAGCGGTTGATCCTGTTCTGGCTGTTGATGATGTGTATTGCCGTCGGGTTGTCCCTGACAACTCCGGAGCCAGTTGGTGGGCATGGGACTCAGCACAACACACACACGGCGATGTTCGCGGGGAGCCCGACGCCACCGTCTGACAGAATCCTGATTCTCGGGTGGATGTTCGGCCTTGCGAGCGTCGGTCTCTTTGTGACTTGCATGACACTGGGAATAACTCGTCGGTCGGAGCGGTCTGATCCACTGAGATACGTGCTGTTCGGCGTTGGTGCGTTGTTGTACGCCGGGGTAGTCACCATGATGGCGTATGCCGACCGTATGGCAGTTCGCAGTGGAGAGGTTGCTTATCTCGGCTGGTTCCCGGCAGGGACCAGTTGGATGCTATTTGGAATGTGGATCGCGCCACTTGTTTTCGTGGCGGCGTACGTCATTGGGTTTCGGCGATGGATTCTGCCTCCGGAGTCGATGTTGAAGTTCGAGGAACTCGTTGCGGTCAGTCGGTGCCACGAAACGTCTGCTGGCGAGACGGACAGTTCACTCACCTGAAAACTCGACCTGGAGATGGTCTGCGCATGGAAGAGTACCGCTCACTGATCATTCTCACCAGCATCGCCCTGTACATGCTGATGTGCATCGGTGTGGGGTTATGGGCGATGCGGCGAACGAAGTCAGCGCACGACTTTTTCATGGCGGGGCGAAGTCTGGGCGTGGTTGTCACGAGCGTGGCTGTCTTCTCCAGCACGATGAGCGGTTTCGGATTCGTGGGGGGGCCGGGTCTCGTTTATCGCATGGGGATGAGTTCGATCTGGATGGTGGTCTGCACGACGGTCGGATTCGCCTTATCGTTCCATCTCATTGCCACGCGGATTCGGTTGTTCGCAGAACTGCGAGATTCGATTTCATTGCCCGATGCGGTTGGGGCGCGGTATCACAGTCGCAGCGTCGCCTTCTGGACCGCGATCGCCATCTTGCTGGGGGTCATTGGTTATCTGGCGGCCCAGATTCGAGCGATGGCAATCGTGCTGAAGGATCTGCTGGACGAGTGTCTGGTCGCATACTTGCCGGGGTCCGGGCTACCGCTTGAGGCCTGTGTGGCGGTCTCGTGTGCCGTGTTGGTGTTCTATTGTGTGACGGGCGGGATCATTGCCGGTGTCTATACGGATGTCGTTCAGGGGGTGATGATGGTCGTGGCTGCCATTCTCGTCTGTTGGGCTGCGATGTCGGCCGTTGATGGTGGGTTCCGGGGGATTTCCGAGACACTGGTGCAGGATGATCCGGCAGCAATTGGTCCGTGGGGCACGTTGGGAATTATCGGATCGTTGTCGTGGTTCTTTGTGTTCGCCCTTGGAGGTTCCGGACAGCCGCACGTGGTCACCAAGATGATGATGGCGAAAAACGTTTCGGACATTCGGCACATGCTTCCGTTGTCGATCATTGGTTATTCATTCACCGCACTCCTTTGGATCAGCATCGGACTGGCGATGCGGGCATTGGTCCTGCAGGGAAATCATCCGGATCTCACCACCGCCGACTCAGCCGCTCCGCAGTTCTTACAAAGTTACACGAATCCGGTCCTTGCGGGTCTCGTGTTTGCGGGGCTGCTGGCGGCGATCATGTCGACCGCTGACAGTTTTCTAAACATCGGTGCCGCGGCGATCGTTCACGACATCCCACGAGCTGTTCACGGAACATCACTGCAGCGTGAGTTGTTGTGGGCGCGGACCGCGACGATTCTCATTGCTGTATTTGCCTCGCTGTTCTCCCTCTACGCGGGCGAGCGAATGGTCGCGTTGCTCGGAGCATTCGGATGGGGAACATTTGCAGCGGCGTTGGTGCCGACTGTTGCCATCGGTTTCAACTGGAAACGTGCAACTCCGCTCGCGGCCAACGTTGCCATTATCACAAGTCTGAGCGTCAACTTCGGACTCAAGTTCTTTCAGATCAGTCTGCCCTGGGGGTTCGACGTCGGCGCGTTGTCTCTGCTGCTGTCGCTCACGCTGTTTGTCGTTATCTCGATGGCATCTGCCCCACCGAAGCTGGACGACGACATTTCAGCCGTTATGGATCTCTGAGGAGATTCGACAGAGAAACGCCATCGTCTGTCGGCAGAGCATCTTGCGCTGAAGGATCACGCGGGGATGCGGGCCGCTGCGAAGTCAGTCATACGATGTTCGTTGGAGTCAGGAATTGAGAGGACCTCTGCCGGGGTGATTGAGGGAAGAAGCGACAGATGTCCGTTCACGGAATTCTCCAATGAGAATTCCCGCGCTCGGCTTCGCAACCGCTCGACGGACTGCGGAGCAACGATTTCCGCCTCCATCGCATTGGCGAGTGAACGATGATCACCGACAGGGACGAGGCGGCCCAATTCTCCTTTGTGCAGTATCTCACTTGCGCCGCTGGGGCAATCCGTACTGACGACCGGACAACCGACCGACATGGCCTGGATCAACACTCCCGGCAGGCCCTCCCATCGCGAAGAAAGGACAAACATCCGGGCGCGTGACATATACCGGAACGGATTCGGGTCAAATCCGGGCAAGCGGACGTCACTGTTCAATTCCAACTGATGGATGACGTGCTCAAGATGACCGCGTTCGGGGCCTTCGCCGAGGATGACGAGTCGGGCGTTACGGGTGGATCGGAACTCGCGAAAAGCACGCAGAAGCGTCGGAAAATCTTTCTGCGGATGGAGTCGTCCGGCGGCCAAGATCACGGGCGGGGCCTCGGGTACAAACCAATCGTCGACCAGCGGCATCCGCGCTTGAAACTCATATTGAGGTGAATACGTCGGATTGTAGATCACCTGAATTCGCTCCCTGGCAATTCTGGTGATGTCGGCCAGATCGTCCGCCACTCCGTCCGACACCGCGGCAATCGCATCAGCACCGGAATACGTCAGCCGGGCGAGCCACGGGGACAGTCTGTTCGTCCAGAGTTCCCGGGAGATTGCCTTGCTTGACAGATGATTATGCTCCGTGACTAAAAGCGGAGTCGATGTGCGTGCCAGACGAATCGCGGCAAGGGCCATCAGGTTTGCCACCGTTGAAATGGCAATCACGGAACGGGGTTGTTCCGTCTTCACATAACTCACGAGCGAGGGGAGACTCCACCGGACACGAGATGCACCGAATTGCACGAGTCGAACCGAGTCAGGCACCTCACCAGATAACGCATCGAGATTCCGCATCGAAACCAGATCAACGCAATAACCCCGGTCGGCGATCCCGGCAGCGAGGTGGATCGCCGTGCGGATGGCGCCTCCGACTCCCAGTGAAGGAACGAGGATCGTGATCGGGTTGCGACTCATCGTGTTCTTCTTGGACGTCCTGCCGATTGAAGACTGTGTGTTGTTGCATTTGAGTCAGCGGGCTTGCCGCGAAAGCGATTGACGGACTGTCCGCCGGATCGCGCGGGCCCATTGGCGGATCGGTCGAGGGAGACGCGAGGTGATCCATCGTCGCACCGAACGATACGGTTCGCCCGCATAGGTTCCGTGTAATTCGACGACGAGACATCGACTGGGCTGATCGCTGAGATTGCTGATGCTGTGTGGTTCGCCGGCGGCGTAGAATACCATCTGTCCGGGGCCGACACGCTGGTCCAGTGTGTCGATAGTCCCTTCGAGCACGTACAGGGCGACATCATACGCATCAACATGCATCGGACCGACTCGTCCCGGAAGCATCTCGCCGATGTGAACCCTCAACCTGTCAGCCGTTTGTGTCGGGCCATCGATGATGACCGCAGCTGCACGTCGACGCTCCTGAAGATCGGCAGCGTCAACCGGGAAGTCGAGGGTGTCGTACACACCCATTCCCAACGGGACGGAAGGACAGGGACTGGCACCACGCCACGTTACATCGGATTGTAGAAATGGCTGATCGGTGTCATTCCGAACCGTGTGCATCGTGCCCGGTGGCAGGTAGGCAAACATTCCCGGCTTGAGTGTGATATCGATCGAGAGTTTGCCGTCGCCCAATTCCAGGATGGCCTCTCCCTGAAGGGGCACGATGACTTGCTCGTAGTCGTGGCAGTGGGCTGCATGCTGTCTGGAATGGGGCTGAACAATACACGCCTTGAGCATCAGGTGTGGGAGACATTGCGTCGAACCGAGGAATAGCGGGTCCGGCTTCCAATGCGTCGCAATCGTGTCTTCAAAGTGAGGTGTCAGATCAAAAACTCGACTCAATGACCGATGCGACATGCGCGGCGACGGGACCATGCGGTTGACGTGATACCGATCGGTTCCCCTGAGCATCTGGCACGGCGGCTTTGGCTCATCAATGAAACGAAAGGGCCATATGTGATCCGGCTGATGCCGTCGAATTGGTTTGTCCGGAGTCGCATAGTGCAGAATCAAGGCTGTTCGCCAATGCTTCGCATTCGTGTTATGCGATCCGTGCCACATCCGCCCATCGAAGAACAACGCGTCGCCGTCTCCCATGTCGAGCTTGAGGATGGCCGAATCCGCCTCGACCTCCCGTGCCCAACGGACGACATCCTCTTCAGTGATCGCCTTTGCTGACTTGTCCTCGGTCTGCCCGCGTTGTTGCGGACAGAAACCCAGGCGATGGCTGCCGGGAAGCACGTACAAGGCAGAGTCACGATTCACGTTCTCCAGACCCAGCCATACGGTGACCGCTCTCCCTGCGGGATCAGCAACGTGAACGTCGGAGTGCCAATGGTGAATCTGCCCCGGCTCACGCTCGGCGAGATTGGCTCCGCACAACATCACATCCTCTCCCAGGAGAGAAGCGACGCGGTTGAGGATCGCCGGATGGGTCGCGATCTCGTAGTAGTCCGCAGAGGTGGCTGCTGCACCTTTGCCCCAGCATTCCGGAGCGGGTGCCTTCACGAGTCGCTGCTTGAGACGATGTGCCTCTTCGCGAGTCAGAATCGTGATGGGACCGAGATAGCCGTGAATGGCGAAATCTGCCGAAACTGAAGCGGGTCGTTCGGGAGCAGTGACTGATGTGCTCATGGAGGACCCGCAAACTGAGTTCTTTACGACTTGAAGCCGGGGATTGCCGACAATGGATTCTGTCGAATACGCAAACGATACCGTTGACATTGGTTAATCATCGGTTTTTCTAACGCCCTTCTCAATCGATGCACACCCGTTCGCACCGAATCTGATGAAACACGAATCCAGATTCAGAGGGAGCAGTTCACTGACCGTTACGGTTCGCCGGCTCTCGCCACCACCAGAAGGGAGAGCCCGCCAAGGATTCTTTGAGTGTATTCCGGAGAGACCACATAGAAAGCCCGTCGCAGCACATTCGTGGGCGTCCACGGGTTCTTCCCCGGGCCGGGGCCGTCCCACGCTGACTTCGTGAAGTGCCAATGAATCGGTTCGTATCCCGTCTCCCGGAGCGTCGCCAATGCCGTTGGTCGGCTGAAGTAGTGCAAATGCCCCAGCGTCTGCCGAGCCCGACTGCAGCCGCTCGTGATTACCATTCTTGCATTGGCATCAAGTGGAATGTGAAACACATGATGGTCCGCCAACGGGCGACACTTGCGAAGAAAACCAAAATAGTCCTCAACATGTTCAAACACATCCAGCATGATTGAGAGGTCAAAGTGCTCGCCGGACTCGGTCGCATCTTCTCGACGATGTTCGATCATCCCTTCGGCGGCAGGATGCAACGGCGCATCGGGACTCGGTTCGAATCCCACTGCACGTTCGACTCCGCTGAGCCCTTTGACCACCTCGGCGAGTGCGAGTCCCGTTCCACACCCGATATCGCAGATGGACGACGGATTCAAGTTGGCAGCCCGAAGTCCCCGCAGCACATGAGCCGCCTTCCAGGGGGAACGTTCCGCATGCCACCCGGGATGCTTATCGAGATAACTGCCCTGAGTATACAGGTCGGTGATGTTCTGGTTGATGGTCTCGGTCGTCATTCACGATCATTTCCGTCACGAGGAGCACTCACGAAGGGAGCCTTATGTGGCAGGAAACCCCAACCGGGAAATCACTCGACGCCATCAGAGTTCGTCACTTGCGGTGACGTTGCCACCCACTTTGGCGTGCAGTTTGTCGAGGATTGAGGTTAACGACTCCGGTTGATCCCGCGTTAGTCCGAGCATCAGACCACGGACAATCTCGGAGGGCAACGACTGCCGTGCACGATGGCTCACTCCGGTCACCACAGGTTTCGCTGGATACAATCCCATCAACGCGAATTCGTCGAAGCGAATGTCCGCGGTGATCTCCGGCAACTGTGCAACCGACTCCGAGTTTCGACCGGACGAATCACGTGACAGGTCAAGTTCATGGAGAATCGTACGACCATTGGAGGTTCCGAAAACGGCGACCGATGGTCTTTCGGCCGTATTGTCCGGCAGCAGGTGCAGAAACAACAACTCGTATTCCGCTTGTCGTTCGTTTGTGTCCGCGGTGGAAACCTGGGATGCAGCGACGGTGTACTTGAACCCCAGAATCAATGTTCGTAGTTCATCATCAGGTTTGGTGTCCGGTGTTGTCGTGTCGCCACTCGCTTCAGTTTGTCCTTCGTTCTGGCTGACGTCCTTCGCCGGCGCATAGACACCAAGGGTCCGAAAGCGTCCCACAGCGCTTGAGATGACGGGTTCGGGCGTCAATGTTCGTTCCGGGCTTGCCGTGGCAAAAAACGCTGCTTTCATTTTGGTTCCGAAAAACACCGTTCCATCGGGATATCGGTAAAACGGCGATTGAACCGTCAGGAGATGGTCCTTGAGGTAAGCCTTGATCGCACCGTCGGAAGCGGCGGGGAGAGATTCCTCCGCCTCGGGGTCCATCTGCAAACCGATCGAGAACATGCTGAATCGCCCCAGAGGGCCGGACGAGCCCGAGGCAACACGGGAGAGTGGCTCGGTCACCGCAACGTCTGATGGAAGAACCTCACACGCCGAGTACGATCCTGCTCTTTCGAACAGATCCGTTACCTCTTTTTTCCCCCACGGGATCGAGTTCAATCGGGGAATCATCTCAAGCTCTGGCACCGTTTGGCTGATGCCTGTCACGAAGCTGGAACCGGCGAGTTCGCGAACACCACCGGACAAGTACTCGTCCCACACAAACTCGTCACGGTCTCCGGTCGGTCGGTCCGATTCCGAGAGGACGCGCTCTGTGATCGCTCCAGCGGTAATCGCCAGCGACACGAAGGTCAGGATCATGAAAATTCGTTGGCTACGCATAGATCCACCAAGGTTTGCGTTTCGGTCAACATTCAAGTCTTACCATACTGGAGCGACCTGCGGCCATTGTTTCTTGCCATGTTTCGCTTGGAATGATCAAGGAAAAAACATTTCGTGATAAAGGTCAGCCACCCCAGTCGGTGGGACTCCGATTAAGCAGAAGGGGATTCTCCTCGACGAGACTGCACAGCTGCGGTGGCGAGTCCGCTGACGATTCCGCAGGACCACAGGAATACGAATCCAAAGTCATGAGCAAAATAGACCGTCAACAGAACGGCTGCTGCTCCCGCCATCACTGCGGCATACCATGTGCAAACCCCCCGTAAATCAGATGTTTGTGCCAATACAATCGCAGTCCAAAACGTGGTGAGTGGCAAAAGACAGAATGTCGCGATCCCCAGCCAGCCGAACCGAAGCCCGATCAACACGTAGGCATTGTCCACGTGTCGCATCAGGTAGATTGCCTCACTCTTCCTAGGAAGATGCGGAATGTTTGGCGGGAAGTCCCGGACCGCTTCGGTCCCATAACCCAGGAATCCTGCGTTTCGCAATGCCCGCGAATATGCCCGAAAAAGCAGAATGCGCGTCAGGGACCCGCTGTACTCCAATTCTTCGCCATCAAGTTCGACGACTTCCTGATTCCTGTGCTGGTCCTGAACCCCCATTCGAGTGAGATCGAGCACCTCTTTCGGCCAGATGACCGAACAGATGACAGTGACCGTGAGCAAGGTGGCGACGATCCACCTCAACGGTCGCCAACGAATCACTCCGTAAGAAGCGATGGCAATGATCAAACCTGCAATGGGGCCACGCGAAATCGTTGCACACATTCCCAGAACGGACAGGATCGTAACAATGGCCGCCTTCCATCTTCGTCCTCGAGATTGCGGATTCGAGTAAGTCACCGACACCCAGGGGAGTAACAATAACAGAATCATTGCATAGAAAATCGGGTTGATCGCGGTACCACTGGCCCGCATGAATCCCCATCTCCGCCCCAGATCCGGCACAAAATCTCCTGCTTTGCGTGCGAACAGTACTTCCCAGAGATTGATGCCGGTCAACACCTCGATGATTGCCTCGACGCTGAGCAGTCCAAGCACCACCATCACCCAGGGAGCAATTTTGCGAAGTTCCTGTTGGTTTCGAACGGCATAGCGCCCCGCGTAGAACGGCAACGTCCATTCCCCGTAAGCTCGAAGCAGGATCGACCAGGAGAATCCCTCGACGACAAGATCTGACACAATATGGAGTGTCATCATGGCCGCGATCACCAGATCAGGAAGAGTCAGTGGGGTCCAGATGCGGCTATCGGGATGCAGGCCATACCCCGTCAAAGCTACGATCGCCACGGAAAGCCGCACGTCAAACGGCAGTCCGAGAAACTCCATCTCGATCCAACCCGGCGCGAGAAACGACAAAACGATTGCCACACCAAACGCAACGTAGGGTCCCGATCGCCGGAGGACGATCGCCCAGATCGACACAATGAGCACGAGCGCCCCCCACCAGGCTGTCTCAATCGGGATCATTGGACGACTTCCTGGCTCAACAGACGGTCGCGCTCCGCGGCAATGGAGCGATCATTTCCGCACCTCAGTCCACTGAGACGAGAATAAACATTTCGCACATGCTCACATGTCGTCTTGAAGTCAAAATGCTTCTCCACACGGGCTCGGGCCTTCTTGCCCAAGGCATCTCTCTCTTCCGGTGCTTCGATCATTCGTTCGATCTGGAGACGGAGGTTGCCGATGTCTTCGGGAGGTACAATGCAGGCCGCATCATCCCCGGCCGCCTCCTGCATGCCGCTCACGTCGGTGGCGATGATGGCGCAGCCGCACGCCATTGCCTCCAGCATGGCGAGACTCAGTCCCTCCCAACGCGACGGCATCACAATCAAATCAGCTGCCAGCATCCAATTGCGAACGTCATTTCTCTGACCGACGAAGGTCACACGATCACCGGCCACGGCTTCCAACTCGTCGCGATCGGGTCCATCACCGACGAGCAGCAATCGAGCGTTCGGAAATCGTTCGCTGATGGGTTGCCACGCATTCAGCAACAGGTCCTGTCCCTTCTGTCGTTGCAGTCGACCGACACAGACGGCAAGCACTGCATCGAGCGGAAGATTCAATTCGGTTCTCGCATTGTCACGCGAATAAGGTGTCGGAGAGTTCCAGATGTCCAGGTCAACACCGTTCTGAATCACTTCCCACGTTGACCTCAGTCCCGTCTCCGCGCCGAGTCTGCGCTCGGAGTCGGAAACGCAGATCGTGACGTCCGTCCAACGGCACGCAAACCGCTCCCAGGCAAGCGTCGCTGCCTTGACGGGGCCATTGACAGCGAGGAACGACCAGCCGTGTGGGTGAAATACCGTGGGGATGCTTCCTCTCACTGCGAGACGACCTGCCAGTCCTGCCTTGGACGAATGCAAATGCACGACCTTTGGATTGAGATTGCGAACAATTCGTCGGAGCGCCCATGTTTCCTTCAACACAGACGGGCCGGGACTTCGGGACGCTGTCCAGGGAATATGCCTGACGCACAGCTCATCAAGCGCGTCGGTCATGCTGGAATCAGACGGACAGGCGACGGCGACATCGAGTCCGCGTTGGCTCTGATCCTTGACCAGATCCAAGACAACACGTTTGACGCCTGCGATTGTCGGCTGAGTGACATGCAACACGTCCATCAGTTCGCCTCAGCACTCATGGGAGAACTGGATTGCCCCTGCGAGTAGCTCGTCACGTCATTCGCAACTTCGTCATGACGCGTTGTGGGAGTCACCCGGACCTTCGGACGCTCCAATAACAGGCAGATTGCGATGAGCGTTATTGCGATGATCGCATGATTCGTGAGCGCTTCGGGAAAGATAATGTTCCCCCGACACTCAACCAAAGAGTAAGCGAACTGCGGATACAGCAGGATGCCAACGTAAGAACCTCGCAGGAAACTCTTCCAGACCGCTCCTCCGATCCAACCCACCACAAAAAACGGAAACACTCCCATCCATCCGAAGTCGATATAGGACGCACCAAACGAAGTGAGGTTCGTCGTTGATCGAATACCGTGCGCCATCAGAACGGCCCCGCGCTCACGAGGCCCCTGGGGAGGCATCTCGCCGAACAGTTCAAATCGGATGGACTCCAGGTCCAGCACGTCACTGACAACCGGAAAGTCCCAGAACCATTCTGTCCAGTAGTAGCCTGTCCCCCCCCCGGGATAATCGAGGATGTTGTTGACGATGAGAGCTTCGTTGTTGAAGGGTGCGATCATGTAGCGCCCCATAACACCCAGTGCTTCATCCAGATGCCGGACGTCGTCTCTCAACACCGACGCGGAGACAAAGACAACCAGCATCAAGGACAACGCTGCGACACACACTGCCACGGCGCCCCGCATCGAGAGTGACCGTCGCGGCCACACGAAGTAGATCAACATCATGCTGAAGAACGGACGTGCCAGGTAGTTTCTCTTTCCCGTGCAAATCGCTGCAACGAAGTACGTCACGACGAACGCCCAGAAGAGCCAACGCATGATCGATGAAGGCCGATGGTTGCGAGCCGTGACCCAGACGAGAGCGAAGACCACCGAGGACATGCTCAAGAAAAGGATCCAGGACTTTCCAGACATGCCACTCTGCTCTGCATTGTTGTTCAAAGTATGGATAAAGTCCGAGTGCCCGCTTAACGCCATCGTAAATGCCTGAACGCCTCCGGCCCGTAGGAAGAGTGCAACTGATGCGAGGTTCATCAATGTCAGCACGACGACAAGTCCCACGGCAGTGACGGGGGCTCCCTTGAGCGGATCGGGATTGAAAGTTCTCACTTGATCCGACGAAACCCGACCGTGCATTCCAACGAAAAGTCCTACCATCGTGGTTGCCAGACAGCCGCAGTTGAACAGCAGAGTCGGGACGTCCAGTGAGATGAAGTTTGGCTCTTCGAGGAATCGCTCGTATGAGGCGGCCGGCAGTAGCCAAACGAAAACGAACAGGCTGGCGCCCAAGATGAGCCACAGGAACGGATGAGCCAACGGGATCGTTTCATAGTTGACCGTCGGCGCGTGAAACGGACGGTTCAGCAGTCGCGGCGCGCGGGCAAACTCGGAGTTCCCGGGATCAGCCGGTGCGAGAGAACCGGAGGTGATGGCAGAAACCGGTCGGTCCGGACGAGAGTGATTGGTGAAAGACATGAATTCTGGCTGGCCGTCTCGGCTCACTCTCATCTCAAGTCGAACGCACTTCCAGTGCTATCTGCGTGGAATTTGCCTGAGGATCGCGGAAATCGAGTTCGCTTTCCCAGACCCGTAATTCTATCTTGACCGTGCTTCGGGCCAAAGGCAAAATCAACTGGGGTGTCCAGGGGGAATTCGGCCTTTATGCTGGTCTTGGAATCGAGGGTTGCCGGAGGGACTCAGCGAAATGAGGCTTTGGGGCATCAACGGTCCAGGGCAGCCATTGCCGGTTTGGGTACGGTTATGTTGGTTCGTTGAGAAGAATCCCTCAGCGCGCATCGCAAATTCCTCTCAGTCTGGTTTCTCCCCGACCGTTCCCGGCGATTCACTCAGCGAGCAGGGCATTGTCTGACACTACCTACTCGATTTCCTTTCCGTATGACTTCAAATTCCTCCGAATTGACTCCCCAGTCACGCGGCATTGTTGGACGACACATTCCGGCACTGGATGGTGTCCGGGGACTCGCTGTCCTTGCCGTCGTGTTGTTTCACGGAATGGCAATTGGCCGTGAGAACGTGGTCGATCGCGTCGTTGCTTCCATTCGCGAGCCGTTGTGGGCCGGAGTCGATCTCTTTTTTGTGCTATCCGGGTTTCTGATCACGGGCATCCTGTTGGACACGCGATCAACGGCCCATTACTTCCGGAAATTCTTTGCTCGCCGTGTTCTGAGGATTTTCCCTTTGTACTATGGTGTGCTTGTCGCGTTGTTCGTGATATTGCCATTCGCCGGGAAACTCTTTCCTTCGATCCGGGCGATCGCCGAAGGAGATTACTTCTCACGATTGTGGGACCATCAGATCTGGCTGTGGACCTACATGCAGAACTTCCTGTTGCCGCACGATGGTGATTACGGACTTCCCGGATTGGGACACTTCTGGACCCTCGCCATCGAAGAGCAGTTTTATCTTTTTTGGCCATTCGTCGTCTTCTTTCTCCGACGACGGGCACTTCTTGGAACAGCTGTGGCGATCTGTGTCGCGGTCTGCATCTTTCGGCCCGCGGCCCTCGCAAACGGATTGTTGAGTGAATGGGCAGTCCGACACTTTACCTTTACCCGGATCGATAGCCTGCTGTACGGAGCAATCGCTGCCATCGTTATCCGGGATGAGAGATTCCTGAAACGCGTGCTGTCTCACTGGCGAGGCAGCGTTGTGTTGTTAGTGTCCGTCATCTCAGCAACGGCATATGTCGCGGGTCATCTCCACTCCGAAGACCCGCTCGTCATGACGTTCGTCTACCCTGCCTTCGGTTTGCTGTTCGCCATCATGATTCTCTTGACAGTCGTGGGGCGGGACGATCAAGTCCATTTGCGATTGCTGAACCGACGCTGGCTCAGGATGCTGGGGAAATACAGTTACTCAGTTTACGTATTCCATTGGCCCATCTGCTGGGCACTCCGGGAGTTGTCGAACCGTTTTTCTCTCTATCCTCGCGTATTGCCCTTTGAATCGTTCGAGGGAGTTGTCATCACTCTGCTCACTCTGACCGTCACGCTTCCTCTGTCGTTCCTGAGTTGGCACCTGTATGAACAACCCTGGTTGAGCCTCAAAAAACACTTCCCTTATCAACAGAGTCTTCGTCCATCTGACTGCGAATCATCCGTGAAGACAGTCCATTCGCCCCCGCGTCCAGTCACAACGTCAGTGGGAGAATGATGTCCACGTCACAATCAACGACGCCCTCGACAGCGACGGCACTGATCCATCGACATATCCCTGCACTAGATGGGATTCGAGGGATCGCCGTGCTTTCCGTGATTCTGTTTCACGGACTGCTTGTCGGCAAGGAGACCCTCGTTGACCGGGCGCTGTTTCGGATTCGCGAGCCGCTGTGGTGCGGCGTGGATCTTTTCTTCGTGCTGTCCGGTTTTCTGATTACGGGCATATTGCTGGAGACGCGTCGATCGAGTCACTACTTTCGCAACTTCATGGCTCGCCGGATGCTCAGGATCTTCCCATTGTATTACGGCGTCTTGGTCGGTTTGTTCGTACTCCTTCCGATCGCCGCAACGTTCATTCCGCGACTCAGTCGCTTGCTCGAAGGAGATTACTACTCCGCTTTATGGGAGAACCAAGTCTGGCTGTGGACCTACTTGCAAAACTTTTTGCAGGCACAGGGACCGCACCGTCTGCCCGGGTTGGGACACTTCTGGACCCTTGCGATTGAGGAACAGTTCTATCTTGTCTGGCCCCTCATTGTGTTCCTGTTACCACCGAGACACCTCTTGTGGACCTGCGTCTTCGGATGCAGCGTGGTCTGCGTCTTGCGTCCGATCCTTCTGGCGAACGGTGTCGATGAGTGGGCTGTGCGCCATTTCACCTTCACCCGCATCGATACGATGCTTTATGGAGCCATCGCGGCTGTCGTCATTCGGGAGCCAGGCTTGTTGGCCATGGCGACACGCCATTCTCGGAAAATCATCAGCTTGCTCCTGGCCGTCATCGCGATGACAGCGTGGTTTGCTGACGGTTTGGCTTTTGGCAATCGACTGATCCAGATCTTCGTCTATCCGAGTCTGGGGATGGCCTTTGCTTTGGGCATCATGTTGGCCGCCTCTCGCGACCTGCATGGGATGCCGGTTCAGCAGCTCAGTGGACGGTTTCTGACGACGCTGGGAAAGTACAGCTATGCGATGTACGTCTTTCACTGGCCGATCGTGCATCTAGCTCGGGCGATTGTGAACCGCCTGTTCATCCCTCCACGAATCGTGCCCTACGAGGCATTTGACAGTGTGCTGATCACGATCCTGACAATCGCCATCACGTTGCCTCTGTCGATGCTCAGTTGGTCGCTGTATGAACGACGCTGGCTCAGCCTGAAACGATACGTATCGTATGACGATGTACGGGTTGATGTCGAATCAACATCGGCACCTGAGGCGTCTCATGATTCATCCGGACACTCGAAATCCGCGACAAGGGCCGACTCAGCGTCCGTCGCCATGTCAAAAAGCACTCCGTGAATCGGCAACCGCCTGCGCGACCACTCGAGTCCGGTTGTGGTGAGGATCAACAGGGTTTTCAATCAGCGACTCAATCTCACGCACGAATGCGTGACTACTTTCCTCTAAGGTTGGATGGCGATCAAGGTAGGCCCGACCATTGGCAGCAAGCTCTCGACGTTGCGCTTGCGAAAGCGATGCCATCTCAATCACTGCGTTCGCCAGATCCTCCACGTTCTCGACGAGGACGCTGAGTCCATGTTCACGATCACGAAAACCGGGAATGCGTTTCGCGAAGTCGGTCATGATGACCGGGCACTCAGCTGCAAACGCCTCCAACACCGACAAGGGAAATCCCTCCGATCGAGACGGCAACACGAAACCATCGGATCCTTGCAGGAGGCGATGGCAGTCGTTGCGATAGCCGATAAATGACACGCTGTTGGTCAGTTGATGGTCTCGCACGATCGACTCCAGGTGTTCCCGGTAGGCGTGGGTCTGTTTCGAGTTTGCTTGAGCCGCGATGAGGACCCGAATGCGCAAATCATGTTTCGAGACTGCCTGATGAATTGCTCGAATCAGAATGTCCAGACCTTTCACCCGGTCGAATCGACCAATCGTGAGGAGAAGGAACTCCTCATCGCGCACGCGAAACTCCGACCGAACAGAGGACAGCTCAGTTCCGTCCGGCATCGAAAAAGTGCTGAGGTCAATTCCATTCGGCACGACCACACATTTTTCCGGATCGACCTTAAAGTCCTCAATGAGACACGTCTGTACTGCCGGAGAGACACAGATGCATCGGGTTGCATTGTTTCTCATTGCCCGCCCGTAGACCAACCGCTTGGCGGCCCTGATCGGACCTGCTCCCTGAAAATACGGCATTCCTTGCACGAAGGCGACACCGGGCAGTCGCCGTGCCTTCGCAACGGTCATGGTTGCTGCGGCGTCACGAAGTTGATTGGAGATCAACACGTCGAACTGTTGTTGATCAACGACTTTCGCCAGTGTCCCGCCTCCCGGAACGATGGCCGATCGCGACAATGAGGGAACGTGAAGAGTTGGAATCCCTGCACGCTCGATGCTCGGCAGGATCGATTCGTTGCCCGCTGTTTTCGGGAGCGGCGGCTGCTCGTACGCAATGGTGACATCATGTCCGGCCTCCTTGAGCGCGGAGGCATACTGCAACATCATCCGGTTCGACCCGTACGCAAAGGTCTTGACGATTGTCATCAGCACGCGGCTCATCGATGCCCCTCGTTTCGACCAGCCACAGAGACAGGCGCCGCTGACCTGTCGGAGCTCTTAACCTGCGGTGAATCATCAGTTATCCAATGGCCGAGGTCGCGATCGAGGAGTTGGGCGGTGCGGAGGATGTCCTCTCGGAAGACGTCCAGCAACTCTGCACGAAATTCGGGCCGGAGATTGCGGCGAGGTTTCTTGACTGACACCATGTCTTTCACGAACTGCTTCATCCGTCCGGAGTTGGCCATCACCTTGGACCGCAACACTCGCATCGGACGTTCGATGATGGCTGGAGGAGCGTGATACATGCGTCCGAGCCATCCGGAGCGATACGCACGAGCTTGATTCAGTTTGGGGAAGTCGGTGCGTCCGTCGTCCGGGATGTTGAGAAACTCCAAGACCTGCTGATAGGTGCCTCGTGTGTCAGCCACAAAGTCATCGAAGAGCATTACCAGCCGTTGAGACTCAGGAACGACGTCGAACAATCTCTCCAGCTGCTCGCCGAACCGAGCAACATCTCGATACTGCAACTGTTGAACGATGCCCGGAGTGCGTGGCAGGCAATGTCCGGCGGCCCGTTGCTCCTGGAGTCGCCACGCTTCCTCGAAGTCGGTGACGTCTTCATGGTAGTGTCGCACGAGTTCGCCGTGCTCGCCGTACGCAACCTCGATTGGATGTCTGAGCATCACAAGGAACCGGGCGTCCGGGTTGAAGTCCCGAATCGCTTGAACCGCAACTCGGGATTGTAAATACGACGTCGAGCCTTCGCCGATTGCAAGGTGTTGATCCGGGTCCGCCCCTGCAAACAGGCGCAAATACTGGTCAACGGTCGAGAGTCCGTGAATCGTCCGACCATTCTCATGGTCTTCGTCCCAGAAGTGTGGCTCCTTCGGAGCGGAGAAGAAGATGCGTGGGTGTTCGCTCAGGTAATGTGCAAGTGCAGTCGTCCCCCCCTTAGGAGCGCCGATGATGAAGAAATCGGGATGAGGACCCGCAGCGGCCATGGTGATCGAAAGTGGATGAGTCATCTTGGAATTGATCGAGACGGAATCGACGCCTGATGCTTGTTACGGAGCACGATTTGTCGAGAGATCTCCGGACCGTCGGTTTCCCTGCGGCATCATTCGAGAAATGCCCCGTTTGAAGACCTGAAGTGTCTCCGATGGAAGAAACTCGTACCGTAAACCATCCACAAGTGTAACGGGACCGGCGGCCGAAAGGGTGTGAATTCCTGACGGATACGGGCTCTCCGAAAAAGGAGGAATTCTGACGACTGTTTCCTCAGCAAACTGATCCGGGGTCAGTTTGAGAATCCGATTGATTGTCACCGCGCTCCCGTATCGTTGAGAGCAATCTTGTGCCGGTCGATAAAGTTCTCCCTGATGCACAAAGGGCGTTCCGCCTGGCCGCGCTGAGGAGGCGTCCCGCTTCACGGGATTCTTGCGATGCGGAATCCACTTCCCGAACAGGTCATTGGCGTGCCAGAGAAACAGTTGCTCGTTGGGACGTTCGCGCCGCAGCGTGCATGCCAGCCACCAAAGCCCCTCGTGACGAAAGATCGAACTGTCGACGGCTCGAAGATTGGGGATCAGGACGGCGACCTTCCGAAACCGGTTCGTCGCGTCGTCGAACTCCCATGCTGCGACCTCATTCTCCAAAGCCGATTCAGGTATGCAGAGCGTCCGCTGTTCGTACTCCAATGTATAGGGATAGGCAAGGTGACTGTCGATCGGAAGGACGTCCTGAGCGAGAGAGTGAAACGCTCCGGTGGTCCACTCACTGGTTGAGATTCGTCCAATCCGCGTTTGGTAGTCGAAGTCCTCATACACAATCAGCTGTCGTCCCTGGTGTTGCAGCATGAAGGGATCGGCCCGAAACAACGTTGGTTCACGGTCGGGCATCCATTGAACGACAGGCGCGAAATCCGGATCAAGAAAGGACGAGATCGGATGCGGGACGATTCCCACCTCCCAGTGCTGGTGACGAAGCAACTTATGGAGAAATCGTTTCACTTGTCGCATCACGGCGTCCCGACCTGCATTGTCTGAAAATTGTTCAAGATGTGGAACCGGTTTTCGACGGCTGGCGACGACTGCGGTACTGGTCCAGAAACGTTCGCCATTGCGGCATTGAGCGGAATCCGAAACCCGTGTTGATTCCCGTCGCATGTTTGGCGGCAGCCCACAAGAGCAGGTTTCGCGCCGCGGTGCATCCGGAAAACAGGATGGCCAGTCCGATTGCTCCGTAACTTGAGGAGACCCAGACACCGCCCAGGAGCATGACTGCCAGAATGAGACTGTCGACCTTCATGATCGTTCGCTGGTGACCGGTGAGTTCCAGCACTGGCAGACACGCTCCCGTCATGACGAAGACAATCTGACCGGGAATCAGGATTTGCAGCAGGATCGCTGCGTCGTGATATCCCGGACCGAGCACAACCCATAACACAAACTCCGGAATGGCCAACAGCACGACAGCTCCCAGGATGCACGGAATGGAAATGAGGGTCGCACCAGAGCGAAGCACTTGCTCCAGTCGACCATCCATCGCATTCGCTCGCATCGGCGCGATGATTCCCCTTGATGTTTGGTTAAGGATCGACATCGGAATGCTGAGAAGCATGATGACCCGACGGGCTGCGACGTACGGGCCAACCCCCTCGGTCGATGCGAAGTTGGACGTGAGGAACAGGTCGCACGAGACCGTGAGAAATGCAAACAATGTCGAAACGGCAACCGGCCATGACATCGTCAGGACACCGATCACGCTTGCGGGGACATCCTCATTCGCCCGTCGTTCATTGATGCCATCATCTCCACGACTCAGTGTCCTCAGTAACACACCAACCGCTCCCGCGACAGTCGTTCCCACCACGAGGACGTAGACGATCAATGCTGTCTCCCACGTTGGAGGCTCCAACAATGTCATCAGGGACAGCACGATGATCATCCCGACATGGACAAGCGATGATCCTTGTCCACGCGCAAACCCGAGAAGACTGGCAAATCCCG
Organism: Planctomycetaceae bacterium; assembly: GCA_020426505.1. Classification (GTDB taxonomy): domain Bacteria; phylum Planctomycetota; class Planctomycetia; order Planctomycetales; family Planctomycetaceae; genus JAHBXU01. Next base: position 81,621 of record JAGQPX010000005.1, read on the forward strand.
GACGACCAATGCCACGCAGGGAGTCCGTCACGACTGCGATCCCGCCTGATGCAATCGTTCCCAAGGCAATCACAAGAATGATCGACCAACTCATGGGATGCCCCGTATACTTGGGGCCAAACAGCAAGGCGGAGACGGCTCCGATCAGAGCAGCACTCAAGGACGTCAACAGGGCAGCACGACCGATGGTTGCCATGATTTGTCGGCGACGACGAGTAGTGACATCTGTCAGGCACGTCCCGAGAAGTCGCAAGGCCGTCGTCTCCAAGCCGAAGGCGGCCAGCATGCCCAAGATCGACACCGCCGTGCGCATCACCACAAACTGGCCGTACTCTTCCGGGGCAAGGAGTCTCGCCAGAATGAAGACACTGCCCGCTGATGCAACAAGATTCAACAGCCGCCCGATTCCGGCGGACACTCCGTGACGTTTCACGAGATGGTCCGCATCAAAGGGGGCGGACTCGGCATCCTCACCTTGCGATGTGAGAGGCTTTTCAGACATTTCACTGATGCCCCTCTTAAGAGAACGTCATCACGGTCGGATCACTCACACTGTCAATCCGTTCGCGGAGGACTGTACCGCCGACCTGCGAGGCTTGGAGGATCGAACTGTCCAGTGTGTTAGATCTCGATGTAACAGTTCCCCGAGCATCGCTACCTCTTCTCGGAATTCGTCCTGAAGATGATCTGCAAACTCTTGTCGCAGTGGTGGTCGGTTCGCCTCCATACGAAACCGGCCGAGAACAGAGGCGATGGCACCTTTTTTTTGTGACATGAGAAACTGCCTCAACGGGTGCATCGGTCTCTCCAGCCAGGGTGGCGGGCGGCGGATGAGACGCTGAATCACACGAAACCGGAGACGTTTGGAAGCATTCTCCACCGGGAACTCCGAACGGCCATCGTCGCGGACACCCAGGAATTCCAATACGTCGGCATAGCTACCGCGGATGTCGGAGACGAAGTCGTCAAACAACACGATGTGTCTCTGAGATGCCGGAACGATCCTCAAGAAACGGTCCATCTGACGTCCGAAACTCGCGAGTTCCCTGTACTGCAGGAATTGCGGGGCCAGACACGTCCTGGGAATGTGTTGCCCTTCTCGTCGCAGTGATTGCAGTTCCCAGGCTCGCTCAAAATCACGTACATCCTCATTCATGGCATATAGAAGTGTACCGTGCATTGCATACACGACCTCGACCGGGTTCCGGAGCATCACGAGAAAGCGGGCATCCGGTCTGTCTGCGAGGATGTTCGAGACGGCGGTCTGTGAGTACAGGTAATTCGTCGAACCTTCGCCGACGGCGAGGTGTTGCTCGCCCGCGTTCGCGAACAATCGCAGGTACTGCTCCTTCGACTCCATGTTGTGAAACTCTCGCAAACGCGGAAAGTCATCACACCAGAAGTATGGCTCTTTCGGTGAGGAGAAGAATATTTCGGGATGCTCACCCAGATAGCGAGCCAGCGAAGTCGTACCGCTCTTGGGCGCACCGACAAGAAAAAAGTCAGGAGCTTTCATGTCAAGGAGCAAATTGCGTGAAGGATTTGGCCCGGCGGTTTGAGACGTGCTCCAGCCAGGATGGGAGGTTCAAACTGTCGGCACAAGACCACGCGATGCGAGTCTCAGTATGCTCCCTCACGAAGAATCACCGTCTTGAGTGTTCGCAGTACGATGTAGTAGTCCAACCATAACGACCAATTGCGAACATAGTAAATATCAAGACGCACTTTGTCGTCGTATGCGGTGTTGTTGCGACCGGAGACCTGCCACAGACCAGTAATCCCGGGGCGAACCCGCATGAAGACGGGAAGGGCCTCTCCGTACCGCTCAATTTCATCGTCCGGCAGCGGTCGAGGCCCGACCAGACTCATCTCACCCTTGAGAACATTCCAAAGCTGGGGAAGTTCGTCGAGACTGGTTCTTCGAAGGAGTCGGATGATCCCCCCGACAATGCGGGGATCTCGTTTGAGTTTGTGCGTACGGTTCCATTCCTCGCGAGCCGCCGGATCGTTCTCCATCAACTCTTCGAACACCTCAGCGGCGTTGGTCACCATCGTGCGAATCTTCCATGCCTTGAATCGCAGACCTTTATGACCAGTGCGAGGGTGACCGTAAAAGACCGGACCGGGTGATCGAATCGAAAGGACGACGGCAGCGACAGCGAAAATGGGCAATGAGATCACCAGGCCGATGGTGGCGATCAGGATGTCCAACAGGCGTTTTGAAGCTCGATTCACCGGGGAAAGTAAACGGTCGTGTATCTGGATCCCCGTGAAGCCGATGCAATCGTATGACTGAGTCCACAAACTAGGCAGCATCAGCCTGCTGGACAGGACCGTCACCGTGGGCACACTGCTGCAAGCGGTCAAGATCCGCTGAGCCTCTTCGGGGGACCGATCGATCAGGATCGCGATGACGCGATAGACGTGGTGCTGATGACAGACTTCCCGTAACTCATCCAGCGTTCCCAGAAATGGAACGTCGTCGTCCTTACTTTCGGTTGTTTCAAACTCCGTCCAATACCGCTTCATGTCGATGTCGACGACACCGACCGTCCGTAAGCCACGCGTTCGGGAGGATTGCAGGAACCGGTGAATCATTCGTCCCTGGGAACTCGCACCGACGATGATCACCGGCTGTCCCCATTTGGAGCAACTGCTGACCAGATACCTCGCGGTGTATCGAACGACGGGAGCCACCAGAATTGAAAACGCCATGCCCAGCGAAATCGTCGTCACTTCAAAGTTTGAGACGACACCAACCAGCGCATTGAGCAGGATCACCGAAGTGAAGGTCAGCGCCAGGACCGTCACCTGCAGGCGGAGTTCAATGACGGGATTCAAACCGCTCGCGGGATACAATCCGAAGAGAATCCCGCATACCACGTACATCGCCAAAAGCGCGAACATGTGATTCAACAGACTGCCGGGGGGATTCCACGGAGTCAGCAGATCGGCAGCGAGCGAACCTGCCCAGAAACAGAGCAGGATCGCAACCGCGTCCGCCACAATCAGCGGAGAACTGGTCAGGACAACCTGCTTCCAGTGAGCACCACTCAGGCGAATTGACGAGGAAAGCGAATCAGCTGAAGCATCGGCCGGATGAATCGTTTCATGAGCATGGACGACATGGTCCAAGCCGGCAATCACGTCCGTCGATACGACCTGTGAAAGAGATGGAGCAAGCTTTGACATCGGGGATGATCGTGATTCAGGAGTCTCAGTCTCATGATGAGACATACTTGCCCGCTGAACATGGGTGTGGAGGTGATTCGTGTGATGACGAAGGTTGAATGAAAAACCTGCCATGCCAAACCCTGCAAATCCTGGCGATTAGCGAAAACGGGTAACCTAGCAGGGGCTTTGCCTTTCCCCACTCTGTACAGCCTATCGACTCTTCCCACTCTTTCCAACCGTTTGCCCAATTCTCGTGGTCATTTACCCTTAATCGTCGACATGCGCCATCTTGTCCCTCGATTCATCGTCCTTTGAATCAGGCGGGAGGGCACCACTTTCTGGGCAGGCAGTCGGAACGGTCCGCCTGAATCGTCCGAATTCCCAATACCGTCGGACCTGGCTTGCAGATCAGGACGGAAATCTCAACGAATTCTTTCACCGCTGTGAGGCCCCGAAGCAATGGCAACCATGTCGTTTACGAGAATACTCTGGCAAGCCGTTGAAATCGGTACTCAGACTGATGTGCGAAGTGTTCTCACCGGGCAACCGCCCGATTTCTCTCTGGCTCCACGCCGAAATCAATCACCAGGTCCCGCGTAGACGCTCACTTTCAACGGCATCAAGCCTCAGCGACATCTTCCCGTGCGGACCGAAATGATCTTGTCGCCTTGATTTTTGGCCGGCCGTTTGACTTCACCTTACTGTTGGTGATCGTATAGGACTCGCTGTATTCGCCGTAGTATCCTCCGGACTGTTCGAACTCCTTGCCGCTGCCGAAGGTGTTGATCACACAACCCAACAGATGCGTTCCCACTGATCTCAGGCGTCTGACGGCATCACAGGCTTGATTCTTTGTATCGTTGGAGGGGCGAACAACAATGACCATTCCGTCGACCTTTTTCGCGACGACGCATGGGTCCGAAACGACGAGAACTGGTCCAACATCGATCAGAACAAGATCGAACCTCTCGTTCAGTCGATTCATCAGAACATCGAAATCGTCCGACTCAAGCAACTCGGCGGGGTTGTCAGGACATCGTCCTGAAGTGAGAACCGACAGGTTCTCAATGTCCGTCAACATCAACGCGTCATTGAGCGACACTTCTTCCCGGAGAACTTCCGAGAGTCCATGCTCGTTATCGGTGTCCATCAGCCGATGAATTGTGGGACGACGCATGTCACCGTCGATCAACAGAACATCCAGACTGACCTTGGCGAACGCCGCTGCCAAATTGGCGATCATGGTCGACTTGCCGTCACCGGGAACCGGGCTGGTGACAGCCAGTCTCCGCAATTGTCCTGCCTTGACGCGTGGGAGGAGCATGGTCCTCAGGAAGCGGAATGCTTCGCTTTCAGCGGTCAACTCACTGGCTACCAACGCTGCAACGCCATCGCGCCGGCCACTGTTGATCCGACCGATGCGTCCGACAATCGGCAAGTCAATGAGTCGATCGATTTCTTCGGGTGAGCGGAAGTGGCTTTCAATCTGGTCGTTGATCAGCGCCAATGCCAACCCGATCATCAGCCCAAGAAACATACCTGCAGATCCGCACAACTTGAGATCCGGCCAGACGCGTTCCCCGTACTCCGGAGCCTCCAACAATTCGTGAATGTAACCGCTCATACCGGATGCGGTATCCAGATCACGTATCTGCTCAACAATGCTGTCGTACAAAAGTTGTTTGCGTTGAATGGCCGATTGAAGCACCTTGTCACGTAACTCGAACTCGACGAGCGCCTTCGCTTGAGTTTCCGCCTCCACGGCCATCGCCTTGAGTTCCAGTCGCCGCTCCGCAATCGCGGCCAGATCGTTCTCCAGAAAACCAACATATGCATTGAGCAGCATCGCTGGGGTAATCTCAGCATCTTCCCAGGCAAGGTCGGTCTTGTCGGACTGATCGGCAACGAACTTCTTGACCAGCTCAATTTCCTGTCGCACCTTGGTAACATCCGGGTGCCCATCTCCGAATTCAGACCGCAATCGCTGCTCTTCGGACATCAGGCTCAACAGGTGAGAAAACTCTGCCTGTGCCTTCTCATTCCTGGCGGGTTGCGACGCCTGAAAATCGGCCGATCGGGCCGAATTCACTTGCAGAGAAGCGAACACACCAAGCCTCTGAAGACTCTCCGAATCGATGAGAGAGAGCATCTGCATGTCTTCTTCTGGAGACGAGTCCCCCTCCTCTTTGTGATTGGCCAATGCGTTCCTGACCCGTTCCAATCGCGTTTGCATCGAGGAATACAGGATCTCCTGCTCGAGCATCTCCTCGTGGACTCGACGAAACTGCTCAAGGTAGACATTGCTGCTTCCCTCGCCGGTAAACAGAACCGGAGCTGACCGCCGCGCATCGATGTACTCCTGCTGAGCCGCCGCCATCTCGGATTCCATGTCACTTTGGGCCTGCCTGATGAGCAGATTTGCCGACGTCATCGCCGTTTCGAGCTGTGTACTGAGAAACGCCTGATACTCACCGACGATTGCTTTGAGGATCCTCTGCGCATCGGCGGGGTCAGGGTGATGAAAGACAATAGTCAGACTGCGCGCATCCTTGGCACGGCCTTCGCCGCCGCGTGTGAGCTCGAGTTGTGAAATCACGTACTCGCCGGCATCGATATCCTGATCATCGATCTGCTGCTTGATAGACGGCAATTCCAACAAGTTGTTCCGTTTCAAAGCGATGTCGACGATCCGAGGACTGCGAATGACCTCCATGTGATTCGCCAGAACGTCCTCGTTGACGACGTGTTCCTGTGACGCACTCGTCCCGGGAGCGGATGATGTTGCCAGTCGCGGATCCTTCTGGCTGACCAGAACACGCGCACGAGTTTCATACCACTCTTTGGCATTCAGCCAGTAGACGGTGGCCAGAGACAACCCAAGCGAAGCGCATGCGGTTACCAACCAGAATTGGCGACGGAGCACCTCGATCAGGTTCATCGACGATCCCAGGCTCAACATGTCCTGGAAGTCAATCCGAGATGTAGAACGTGTCCCCTCGGGGACGGAAGTCTCTGGCATTACCATGTACGACATTTGGGTCTCGAGCCAGAATCTTGGATGGCCCTACGAGACGTTAGAAACTGGGATCAAAGGGCGGCAAGCCGCCGGGAAGGCTTATTGTGTGATACCCCGACCTGTGGGGGCCTGCAAGGTCGAAATCACAGGTCTGCCTTGAGTTTACTCCATTGGTAATGCCTCAGGGAAGAACCAACTTTGGATTCCGTCAGTCGACCTTCGCACCGGAAAGATCGATCCTCGTCGGCTCCGGCGATCCCTTCCGCCATCGATTCAGGCCCGGAGCCAACACCCCTCCCCAGATTGTCACGCCCCTCTAATTGCGCACACCTGAACCAAGAAACTTGGAGAATCAGGCAGAACCAATGGAATCAGTCGACAGCACGGAGCCGTTTTTCGTTCGGGAAGAAGCATGATCCGTTGGCTGGGAACCGAACTGGAGCTGAGCGTCCACCCTATTGGTGTCGTCCGAAATCATCACTTGGAATCGTATGTCGCTCCATCCACGGATCATCCGTCGCACGGCTGATCGCGTCGATTTGTGCTGCCATTTCGCGACGGATTTCCGAGTAAGCAGGATCGCTGGCCAGATTGACGACCTCCTCTGGATCAGCCTGAAGATCGTACAACTCATACTCGTCCCGGAATAAGAAGTCCTGGATGCGGCGTTTTCCGAGGAACTCATCTCCCCTCGCTATCAGCTTTGTCCACGTGTCTCGCTGCAACGTATCAATTGGATGCGGGAATTCGAGACGCCACGCGATGTTCCAAATCAGCTTGTATCGTCGATTCCTCAGCGTCCGCATCGGGTAGTACATCGTCACCTCGTGAAAGCAGTGATCGAGATACACCTCGTCCCAACCGACTGGGTTCTCGTCGTCCAGAATCGGCAGAAAACTTCGACCATGCAACGGTTTGCGAGGCTTGACTCCACACCAGTCCAGAATCGTCGGCTTCACGTCCACAAAAGTAATCATCGCTGAATTGGTCGTTCCAACCTTCGTGTTGCCCGCCCGACGTACGATGAACGGGACTCGCACCCCCGGCTCGTAATGATTCGCCATTGCCCCCGGCTCGGACGACCCATGATCGCTGGTGAAGATCACGAGCGTGTCGTCAGCTTTGCCGGACTCTTCGAGAATCTCCAGAATGCGGCCGACTCCTTCGTCCATCCGGGTGATCTGCTGATAGTAACCCGCTAACCCTTCACGCACCTCAGGCTGGTCCGGGAGCCATGACGGCACGATCACCTCCGCTGGATCGTACCTCACGGGGGTGACTCCATCGTACTCCTTGCGAAACCCCCATCCCTCTCGAGAGGTCGGGTGCGGATCGCTGTAGCCGATGGTCAGGAAGAACGGCTCATCTCCTGCCCCTCGAATGAATTCACCTCCCGCTTCCGCCAATCCCATCACATCTCGGCCGTCCACCCTGGGGTCAAAGGTGAATGGATACTGCTCTGGCGGACTCACGTGTTGCTTGCCCAATAGAGCCGTGTGATATCCCGCTTGTTTCAGCAGTTGAAATACGGTCTGAACACCTGGTCGCAGGTGAAATGTGTGGGCTGCGTGACCATGTCCATACTGCCCATTTGCGTGTGTGTAGAGGCCGGTGTAGAGCACAGCCCGACTTGGCCCGCAGGACGCCGTCGTCGCAAAGGCATCAGCGAAACGGACTCCCTCACTTGCCAGCCGATCGATGTTTGGAGTCTGCACCACGGGGTTGCCGTAGCACCCGCAGTCGGACTGATTCTGGTTGTCGCTGACCAGCAGCAGCACATTCCTTGGCCCAGCCTCAACCATCGTCACTGCACAGAACAGAATGAAAACAACACCGATCGATCGGAGTTTCATCAAGGGTTCCCAACTGTTGAGGCACAAGGATCGAGACGCACTTCGGGGTGATCATATTCCAGAAGCGCCCGAGTTTCAGCGACAAACGTCAACCAGGGTGAACCACGCCAGCGGACCAACTCTGCGAAACCTTCCTGTCCGATTGGATTCCACGTCGTTCAATCTTGCAATGCGGCCACCTGTCAGTCTAAGTTGATATTGAGTCTCGATCCCAGCGATGTCGAGACAGCAAATCAAGGAACTCTTCGATAGTCGTTCCAACGCACCGCGATGCTACTTCATGCACCATAAGTGATTACATCACCCAGCATGACCATAGCCGCTTCCTTCTGTACACGGCCCACCGACAACCCTTCGAGCTGACTCGTCTCACATCGACGGCCCTATCTTCAACACGCTGTTCCACCCTCTTAGGGTTTCCGGGAAATGACTCGACTGAGCGACAATCCTGCCGGCAAACTCCGTTGCCTTTCCATTGATGGAGAAGGGGCGGAGGTTGTCCGCCTCAAACGACTCGGCATCTGCGCCGGACAACACATCCGCATCGTTCAAGCGGGCGACCCCATGATTCTGGAAGTCGTCGGGTCCCGAGTCGGGCTTTCACGCAGACTGGCAAGCAGGGTCACGGTTGAGCCACTGCCTCTGGTCGAGACGTCTCCATCACTAGGAGACGTGCCGTGAAGGAGTTGCCTGTACTCTCCGCTCCACCGTCGCTGGCAGCATCTTCGAACGCGGGCGTCCGGGAAGTCGCGCTGATTGGCAACCCCAATGCGGGAAAGACGACTCTTTTTAATGCCCTGACCGGGTTGCGTGCCAAGACGGCCAACTTCCCGGGCATCACGGTGGATGTTCGCAAGGGACGACTCTCGCTGCCGGAAGAGACGGTCGAGCTTGTCGACCTGCCGGGATTGTACGGTCTCGATGCCCTCAGTCCGGAGGAGATGGTGGCGGAGGCATTCCTGCGAGGGGATGTCATCGGCGCAAAAGTCCCGGATGTCGTACTGCTTGTGCTCGACGCCACCAACCTGTCACGGAACCTCTTTCTCGCCAGTGAGGTCTTGGAACTGAAACTGCCCACAATCGTCGCACTCAACCTGATCGATGCAGCGAATGCGGCGGGCATCTCGATTGACGTTGAACGTCTGTCAACGGAACTCGGCTGCCCAATCGTGCCGGTCAGTGCCCGGACAGGCGAGGGACTCGACAAACTCCGGCTGACGTTGGAAGAGTTACTGACAGACCGACAGGGGGCGACCACACAGATGCATCCCTCGTGCACAACCGGCTGCGAGGGATGCGAGTTCGCTGCGAGGTATGATTGGGCCAACCAGGTTGTTGGCGAGTCAGTGAAGTCGCCGAGCGATCTTGGCCAGACAACTGCACGCGTCGATCGCTGGCTGACAAATCCGTTTGTTGGCATCGCCGCATTCGTCGCTGTGATGCTGGGCGTCTTCTATCTGATCTTCGCGCTGGCCGACGTGCCCATGACGCTGATCGACGAAGGCTTCGCGAGGATCGGCAATGCCGTCGATGCGATCCTGCCAGACAGGGTCACCTCACGACCGACGTGGATGGCCTCTATTTTCGCCAGTGTCATGGCGGTGTTCGCCATCGGCTATCGCCTGCAAAAGGCTCGCTGGAGCGTGCTGAACACTTTCGCCGCAATCGGATTCGCCGCAGTCATCGCGCTGCTTCCTGTTGAAGACTTTCAGAGCCTGTTGATCAACGGCGTCATCGCAGGTGTGGGTGGAGTCGTTGTGTTTCTGCCGCAGATCTGCATCCTGTTTTTCTTCATCTCACTCCTCGAAGACAGCGGGTACATGGCCAGAGCCGCATTCGTGATGGAGCGATTGATGCGGGCGGTCGGCTTGCCGGGCAAAGCGTTTGTGCCGATGCTCTCGGCTCATGCGTGTGCGATCCCCGGCATTATGGCAACTCGTGTAATCGAGAACCGTCGTGATCGGCTGGTGACGATCATCGTCCTCCCACTGCTGACCTGCTCAGCCCGTCTGCCGGTCTACACGATGGTCGCAGCTCTGCTGTTCACCGGCACACCGGCAACCGGGGCGATCGTGTTCGTGGGGGCGTACGTGCTTGGTGTCGGTGCCGCTTTGTCGACATCATGGGTACTTAAGAAGTCGCTCCTCCGCGGCGAAGCTGAGCCGCTCGTACTCGAACTCCCCCCTTATCGCAGACCTTCCCTGCGAAATGCCCTGCTGACGGTCCTCGATCGTGCCACGATCTTCCTCAAGAAAGCGGGCACCGTCATCCTGCTGATCTCGGTTGTCCTGTGGGCGATGGCGACGTACCCGAAGCTTCCGGAGGATCAATTCCCCGCTGCGGTTGCCGATTTGCAGACGGAAGCAGAGACCACACAGGATGAAACGCTCGCCGAGGCGCTCCTCGTCGAGGCGGACCACCTGGCGGCTCGTGAGCAGTTGGAGTATTCGTTTGCAGGCCGACTTGGCCGGGCAGTCCAGCCTGTCTTCGCGCCGCTCGGCTTCGACTGGCGAATCAACGTCGGAGTGATCAGTTCGTTCGCTGCACGCGAAGTCGTCGTGTCGACACTCTCCATCATGTATGGACTCGGCGAAGAGGGAGCCGAGGAAGACACCCAACTGGTGAAGACCCTGCATCGTCAAACACACGACGATGGCAGGCCCGTCTTTACGACGGCGACTTGTCTGAGTCTGCTGGTGTTCTATGTGCTGGCAATGCAGTGCCTGCCGACTCAGGTCGTGACCAGCCGCGAGACAGGCTCGTGGAAGTGGGCCATATTCCAACTGGTCTACATGACACTGCTCGCCTACTCCGCGTCACTGATCGTCTACCAAGGTGCCCACGCGATGGGCATCAGTTGAGACCTCAAGAGTGATCATGAGATCGTCTCCGTTCACCCTGACGCCAGACTGACCTGTGTGGTAGGCTAGCCCTCCGGTGAAGCAACCAATAACCTCGATGATCGCTCGACGAGCCGATCTGATCGTGTTTCGAGATTGTATTTTCCAAGACGTGCACTAGCCGCTCCCGTCAGGAAGCGGAACGGGATGAGGCGTGCTTCCGCTTCCTGACGGTCGCGGCTGGTTAAGCAAACTGCAAGTCGAAAGCTGACAGATCATGAGAAGCTTCATTCTGCGTATCATCGCTGTGTGAGAAGGAATCAAAATGCTCGAAATACCAGTCATCCGTTGGGGACAGCCGTACGAGTCAATGGAGCGGCAGCCGGTCGTTCATTTTGAGACCGGTGAGGAACTAGCCAGCGTCCATCAGGCGAACGGCGGCCTGATCAAGATGGACATGCGAAAGGCAAAAAAGGCCCGCGACATCCTGAGGCAGATCTCGATCGACGACCTCTGTGGTATGTGCGAGAAAGCGGCCGATCTCTATATGGAGGCCGAACTGCCGCTGGGAAGTGGAACGCAGTCGCCTCAGGAGTTCTGCACGATGCAGTCGGCAACGACCGGCCTTCCCGAGCATATGTGTGCCGGCAACATGCGGAAGAACGCCTTCGTGCTCAGGCACATGCGCGACGTGCTCGCCGCTCTGACCCGTGACCTGCCGTTCGACATTCTCAGCAACGGTTACGGCAAAGAGTCCCGCGATGTGATGATGAGCTATCAGGCAAACACGCCTGTCGTCGGGATGGTGCTGCCGTCCAACTCGCCCGGCGTGCATACCCTGTGGATGCCCGTGATCCCGCTCCAGATTGGACTCGTCCTCAAGCCGGGACCGCAGGAGCCATGGACGCCATACCGCATGTTCGAGGCATTCGCTCAAGCTGGCGTGCCACGTGAGGTCATCTCGATCTATCCCGGCGGCCCCGAATGCGGAGCAGCCGTGCTGGAGACATGCGAGCGAGCCATGATCTTCGGCGGACTGCCGACGGTCGAACAGTATCACGGCAACCCTCGCGTACAGGCCCACGGACCCGGATTCTCGAAAATCCTGCTCGGCGATGACAAGGTCGATCAGTGGGAAGACTATCTCGACTTGATGGTCGACTCGATCTACGTCAACAGTGGTCGCAGCTGCATCTCCTGTTCGGGCGTCTGGGCCAGTCGTCACACGGAGGAGATCGCAGATGCACTTGCCCAACGGCTGGGGCCGATTGCTCCGAAGCCGATGGGCGATCCGGATGCGGGTCTTGCCGCCTTCACGATCCCCGGTGCTGCGGAAGCCATGAACGGTCAGATCGAGGACCTGCTCAGCGAGCCCGGAGTGACCGAGGTGACCGCGAAGTATCGTGACGGCGATCGCCTCGTGCAGAAGGATTCACACGACTTCCTCCGCCCGACGATCATCCACTGCGATTCGACCGAACCGACACTGGCGAACACCGAGTACATGTTCCCTTTCGCATCGGTCGTACAGTGTCCGCAAGAGGAAATGCTCAAGCAGATCGGCACAACCCTCGTCGGCAGTTGTTACACCGAGGACGAAGCGTGGTCACAACAACTGCTCGATGCGACCAACATCGACCGCTTGAACATCGGCCCGGTGAAGACGATTCAGCTCAACTGGTTGCAACCACACGAAGGAAACATCATTGAGTTCCTGTACCGCAACCGAGCCTTCCAGAACTCACCGCCGCCGGCTCATTGAGTCGCCCAGCAGTACAATTACATTCAAAGCGGCGAGGCGAGTCTCTCGTAACGGGCGAGGGCCATCAGCGGGAAATAGAGCCGGTACATGTGATAGCGGAGGTAGAACACTCGCGGGAATCCGGTCCCAGTGAACTGCTCTTCGTCCCATGTGCCGTCTTCGTTCTGGGTTGTCACGAGATAGTCGATCCCACATCGGACGGCGTCCGTATCGACATCGCCAGCCGCCATCAGTCCCATCACGGCCCAGGCAGTTTGCGAAGCGGTCGTTTCCCCCTGCCCACGAAGTTCGGGTGAGTCGTACGAAGCGGGGGTCTCTCCCCATCCGCCATTCTGTTGTTGATAGGACTTCAGCCAGTCGGCGGCCTTGCGAATGCGCGGGTCGCTCGTTGCGATGCCGATCTCCCGCAGCCCGACGATCACCTGCCAGGTTCCGTAGATATAGTTCACCCCCCAGCGTCCGTACCAGCAATGATCACGCTCCTGATCGTTCCACACGAAATCGATCGCCCGACGAATGACCGCATGATCGGCATCGATGCCCAGCACGCCGAACATTTCCAGCGTGCGGGCCGTGATGTCAGCCGTTGGAGGATCGATCATCGCGTTGTGGTCAGCGAACGGAACTCGCGTGAGCAACTCACGATCGTTGTCCGCATCGAAGGCTCCCCATCCTCCGTTTCGACTCTGCATTGCGAGAACCCAGCGAACGCCCCGTTGCATGGCCGCCAACATGGGCCGCATCCGTTCGATGTCGGCAACAGCACGGAGAGCGTCCGTCGATTCACCCGTGACAATCGCCCGCAACTCAGCGTTCGACGTGTGGCCCTGAGGACCGGTTGGAGCGAGTGACGCCTTCCATGATCGATGCCGTTGTCCCGGCAAGCAGCGAGCGAGCGCCATCGTCACCATGATGGTGTCGTCAATGTCAGGATAGAACTCATTGTTGAACTCAAAGAACCATCCGCCCGGCTCCAGTTCAGGATGGTTGACCGACCAGTCTCCACGCTCGCGGACCTCTTGCGAGAGCAGCCAGTCGACCGCTTTGCGAATGGCAGGATGATCGCTCGGCACATCGGCCTCCCGCAGTGCGATCGTCGCGATGGCCGTGTCCCACACAGGCGAACGACATGGTTCCAATCGGACTGTGTCGTCTTCACGAATCATCAACTTGTCCAGCTCGGCCAGTTGCTGTTGAACCAACGGCGAGTCTTCCTCGTGGCCGAGACATCGAAGGGCAACAATGCTCCAAACGATCGGCGGAAAGATTGCTCCGAGTCCGTCACTCTTAGCGAAGCGTTCCAGCATCCACTCGGTTGCTTTGCGGACAGCGAGCCTGCGGAAGGGCATGATGTGGCACGACTCCAAGGCTTTCCACATGCGGTCGCCAAATCGAAACAGCTTGCTCCAATTGATGAGTGTCCGCATTGAGAGGTCGTCTAGCTGCTCCGAATCCGGCATCGTGACCGGAAGTTCTTCGGGAGAGTTGACGAACAGCTCTCGGATGCTCATGTCGTCAGTGAGTTCGCGAACCGGCTGATGAGCCCACAGCAGACTCAACGGTACGACGATCGTCCGCGACCATGCCGACATTTCGTAGATGTTGAACGGCATCCACGTAGGCAGCAGCGTTAATTCGGGAGGGACGACCGGGCATTGGCGATAAGCAATCTGCCCCAACAGAGCCAGATAATAGCGGGTGAAGCTGTTCACCTTCTCGGCTCCGCCGGCGGAGAGAATGGCGTGCCTCGCCCGGGACATCTCCTCCGACGCCGGATCGTGCCCGGTGAGCTTCATCGCAAAGTACGCCTTCACCGAGACGCTCATCTCCAGCGGTCCGCCGGGATACTGGCTCCAGCCACCTTCCGGTCGCTGTTGTCGTCGGATGTACTCCGCAGCCTGCTTGGCAACGTCGGAGCCTTCGCGGTTCATCCACGCCAGGAGAAGGATGTACTCCGACTCGAGTATGGTGTCTCCCTGGAGTTCACCGAGCCAGTACCCCTCGTCGTTCTGTTGAGCAAGTAGAAGGTCGCGTGTCCTGCGAACTGCCTCATCGACCGCCTGTGGAGCGTGCGACTGGTGGGGGTGAAGGACGTCTGTGTGCGCACCATCGAAGCGGACGCGTCCTTGCGAAAGACGGCTGGAACTCATTTCCGGTCCTCGGTCTGCCCGCAAAATGCGAGATAAACAGGGGCGAGCATCGATGCTCAAAACTTCTTACTCACGGCCAGAGCGAATGTTAGGGCGATTCATTCCTTTCAGGCAAGATCAATCATCGAGTGAATGCTTCACAAATTGCCTTAAGAACCCATTATGGGATTTGACCTTCCGATTCACGGCTTAGCGCGGCGGTGCCCCGCCTTCCGGAAACCGCAGATAGTCGATGCCGACCATGTAAAGCGGCTTGGCTTGCGGATTGGTGCCAACGATCTCAAGCGTGAGAGTGTGTTTGCCCGGCGAAAGCTCGCGCGGGTTGAAGCTCAGAACGCCCGTGGTCTCGACTCTGCGGGAGTAGAGATCGACCGGGTCGCCGAGCGGTTCGCCGTCGAGATGGAGTTGCACGACACCATAATCGAACGCGCGGGTCAGCTGGAACTCGGGGGTCAGCAGTCCGCCGTGCTCCAATTCAAACTCCAGTTCCAATTCGTCGCCCGGCTGGGCATCGGTCCACCACAAATGATCATCATCACTCCAGCGATCCGCGGTGAACTCCGTCATCACCTGTCGCCGGACATTGCCGGCCGTCTTGCGGGCGACCGACAGTGTGTGTGCCTCAATGGCTCCCTCGACTTTGCCGGTTGACTCATCAATGGAAGCCTGTGGGCCACGGAGGGGGACCTGGGATGGACTCGCCAGATAAGCGACGAGGTCTCGCACATCGTCTGAGGACAGCTGCTCCAATAGACGCTCAGGCATCATTGACTGCTCGGAGAGCTTGCGATCGTCAATGTCCGCGAGAGGCACCACGATCGTGTCGTTGATCGTCCGCAGCGTCACGGCACTATCAGTCTCTTTCTGCACGAGGCCCGTCACGACACGTCCATCGTTGGTGATGATTACGGTCTGCCGGTAGTCCTTGCCCAGCACAGCACTCGGGTCGACGACATTCTGGAGCACGTAGTCAAGGTTGGCCCGGTTGGAGCCAGTGAGGTCCGGGGCGATCTTCTCGCCTGAACCGAACAGGGTGTGGCACGTGGCACACGTTTTGGCGAAGACCATGCGGCCATGCCCCACATCAGCCCGACGCAGTGCATTGCGGTCGAGCGACTTCTTCAGCTGGCTGATCAATGCCTGCTTGTCGGCGGACGTTTCCCGGATTGATCCCCAGACCTCACCGATCCGCGCTCGCAACTGCTCGTCATCGAGTTGCAACATCTGTTGGACATTAAATGCGTGCAAATCTGTGCGAGGCACACGTCCTTCGTCAATCGCGGTCAGCAGAGCGTTCGCGGAGCCACGTCGTCCAGTGAGTGTCGCAATCGCGTCTCTTTTTTCTGAAGCGGTCAACTTCGAGTAGCGAGAGAGGATGGCGGGAGAGATGGACGGCCCATCATGAGCAGCCAATGCTCGAAGTGCACCGCCTCGCAGTTCGGCCTCATCAAGGGCTGCGATCAAACTGTCGGTCGCACCTGCGTCCCGACCTCGCACCAGAATTTCCATCGCCTGATGCCGCTTTGCAAGGTCAGCCGACGCGTCCGCCAACACCTCACGCATCTTTGGGAAAACCCGTTTGTCGCCAAAGGTGACGGCCATCTGATCCGCCAGATGTGCGACGTCTGACACTTTGCACTCCGCCAACTGTTCGTAAGCATCACCCCACTCCTGGGGCATTGGGATGTCGACACGCCCCTCGAATGCTTTCTGCATCTGCTGCAGGATCATGAATCGCTCGGAGTCATCCTCCGTTGTTGCCAGTTTGGCCACCAGCGGACCAAGTGATCCGTCTTCCGACGCAGCCCGACGAACGATGAACTCACGCAGGAGGGGAATCCTGGACTCATCGGCCAGTTGCAATGCTCGCTCAGCGTCGGCGGGAACGAGTGGCTCGATGGCGTACCAGTCCATCAGCGGCAGGTTATGGTCACTCGCGTCCTCGCCGTGCATGGCCAGTGCAGTCGCGATGTCCCAGCGCTGGTTGTGCGGTGTCCGCAGTAGTGCCGATGCGACGTACAGCCTCACCACGGGTGACGGGTCACTCTGTGCCATCGAGAGCATGTCTGCGACGGTTCGCTCATTCGGAGCATCATCTTCGAGTTCGAGTTGCAACGTCCATGCACGGACATACTCGTTGCCGTGCGCGCGAAGAGAATGGAGTTGGTCGGAGGTCAAATGGCCAATCGTGTGCAACGTCCACATGGCTCGCAGAACACGCGCCTCGTCTGTCGCCGTGGACATCATTTCGGTGAGGTGGTCGACAGCCGTTGCATCGAGCTGGCGAGTCGCGGCTCGTTCCTGCAGCAGACGTCGTGAGGTGCGAACGTGCCAGTCGTTCGGGTGGGAATGCAGCTCCGCCAGTTCCCGATCTGACATGGCTCTCACATCGACGACGGTTCGTTCCGGGTCGCCGTAGGAGATGTTGTAGATGCGACCGTTGGTGCGGTCCCAGATTTCCGGTTGATTGCGATGGCACGCGTTGGGGTCGTACCAGTCGAGGGACCAGACGGTGCCGTCTGGCCCGTACCGCAGGCCGATGCCCCGAAACCAGCGATCGTTGGCCAGCATCAGGTCCGGGCCGCGATCTCCCACGTAGCCCGAGCCTTCATGCTTGACGAGGTCTTCGTTGATGCGGTTGCCGTGGATGTTGTGCATGAACACCTGATTGCGGTATCGCTCCGGGAAGTTGTCACCCAGATAGACCATTGCTCCACAGTGCGCATGACCGCCGCCGGCAGCAAGTGTGTCAGTGGGCGTGTTCGGCTCGTTGCCCCACCAAGCGTGGTCGCGGATGTCGCCGACGTAGTGACGATGTTTGGCGATCGTCTTGATGTCATCGAAAACATATGGGTTGAAGTGCTGGCCTCCCTGCCGGTGGTAGCGTCCCCCTTGAATCATGTGCCACAAGTGAGGAATCACGCACGCCGTGATGAAGGCTTGTCCCTGATCGTTGAAGTCGACACCCCACGGGTTGCTGGTGCCTCGTGCGAACACATCGAACTCATGCTTGATGGGATGATATCGCCAGACGCCCGCGTTGAGCGGGATGCGATCATCGTCAGCAGTGCCCGGCTTACCGACCTTGGAATGCGTGAACACGCCATGACAGCCGTACAGCCATCCGTCCGGGCCCCAGATGAACGAATTGAGAGTCTCGTGCGTGTCCTGATAGCCGAAGCCATCAAGTAGGACTTCCGGCTCCGCATCCGGTACGTCATCACCGTTGCGATCGGGAATGAACAGCAGATACGGAGCTGCCCCAACGTACACGCCGCCGAAACCGACTTCGATCCCGCTGACGAGGTTGAGTCCCTCGATGAACACCTTACGGGAATCGAGCGTCCCGTCCTGGTTCGTGTCTTCCAGAATGATGAGCTTGTCACGGCCTTCGCCTTCCGGAGCTCGCTGGGGGTACGTGTGAGCTTCTGCGACCCACAGTCGGCCTCGCTCGTCGATCGTGAACGCGATCGGTTGATGGACTTGCGGCTCCCCTGCACCCAGTGTGACGCGAAACCCTTCCGGCACCGACATGTTCACAGCCGCTTCGACCGGATGAAGTCCCGACGCCAGAGGACGCACCGGTTGCGGAAGTTCGACTTTCGTAAAACTCGCTGCGACGCTCTGATCCGATTCGTCCGCCGCATTGATATGCTGAAAGACCAAACCAAGCAGCAGGATTGGCCACAATCCACGAACATCGAATGTCATCGATATCTTCTCATTGGGGCTGAAGAGTTCCGGGAGGTGTTTGAATATTTGCCTATTATGTCAGACGAACGTACTGAGTGCATGTCTGGATGATTTCAACAAAGTCGACTCGATTTCGGTGTTCCCCCGCGTCGCACTCACGCCGCTTCTCAATCGTGGGAATTCGCAATAACGTAGGCGAATGAGGAATGCAGAGGCCTTGCTCCCCCCCTAAACTCGGTTGACGTGAATCGAAAAAACCTTCACAGTCCGGGTGTCGTCAACCGATTTTTAACTCAATGCATCGACCCCACGCGTGTCAGGGTTTTCCCATGTTAGTTGATGAAAAGAACGGCTTTCTCAATATGCGAGTGATGATTCCCGCTGCCATTGTCGTGTGGGCGATCCTGTTCTGGTTTGTGCATGGACCAATGGTGTTTGCCTACCTCGCAATGCACGCTTTGACGACCGGCATCTTTTTGACTGCCATCCATTTCGCTGATCGTGGTCACGCCGCCGCCTCAGGTCAGGTGCCGTCACTGAAGGTCGCGACAGAGACGGATACGGACTCTCCGTCGGAACATGCGATTGCTGGCTGATTCGTTCGCGGTGGTTACGATTCGGCTGCTCAGCATTGCTCCGCAACGGCTGCGGCAAGTCGTTTCATCCCGTCACTGATGCCGTCAAGATCTTGCACGCCGAAGCTCAGCCGCATCTGATGTCGTGGCCGCTCGTCCAGTGGACCTGCATAGCATAGTTCACCCGGCACGTACATCACACCGTGCTGCTGTGTGGCATTTTTGAACAACTCACTGCCAAAGCCGGTCTCGATGTCGTTCGGCAGGCTCATCCAAACATAGAGCCCCCCGTGCGGATGCACCCAGCTGACTCCTTCAAGGTCGCTGAAGTATCTGTCTGCCGCCGTCAGCATGGCGTCGCGTTTCGATCGATACGCCTCGCAGACCTCTTTCACATGTGATTCGTACAATCCGCTCTCAAGTACATTTGCCAACAGGTGCTGATTGAAGTTTGCAGAGCCGAAGTCCTCGTTCCCCTTGCGATCACAAAGCGGGAAGACAAGATCCTTCGGGACGACACCATAACCAACGCGCAATCCGGGGGCGAAGCTCTTGGAGAACGTCTGTGTGTAAATGACTGTGTCATGCGTCTCGTCGTGACTCCAGACACTCGGCAGCGAGGGGCCGTCATAGTGCAGTTCGCGATAGGCCGCGTCCTCCAGCACAAGGATGCGGTGCTGCTCAGACCACTTGCGGGCGACATCGATGATCGGTCCGCGACGCTCCTCACTGAGACAGAGGCCACTGGGGTTATCGTAGTAGCTGACGAGATAGATCAGTTTCACACGATCGATCTTCCCCGCCTGTTTGAGCCGGGCCAGTTCTTTCTCAATCGCTCGAGGACACATGCCGTCCTCATCAGTTCGAATCGTGATCGACTCCGCGTCGACCCCGTTGAGGTTGCCGAGAAACACGAAATACGTCGGTCCAGCGACGAGGCAGATGTCGCCCGGATCGAGAAGCACCTCGCAGACCAGTGAGAGTAATTGTTGTGAGCCGGTCGTCAGGATGAGTTGATCGCGGTCGATGCCGAGATCGGCCACGTCGACTCCTTCCATCCGTGCGAGATGCTTGAGGAGCAAACCACGCAGACGTTCGGAGCCGGCTGTCGTGCCGTACTGGAGTGCCTTGCGAGCCGTCTGCTCGTCTGCCAGCAACTGAGAAACAGCTATGCGAGTTTCCGTGACGGGGAGACTGCTGAAGTCGACCAGTCCGGCTGCGAGCGACACCACCTCGGTGTTTTCGACTGCCTGTTGCATCAGAAAGCTGATCGCCTGCTCACTCGCGGAGTGCCATCGCTTCGAGAGCTTGATCGGTGGGGAGGTGCTCATGAGTCGAGCTTCAACTCTTGCCGGACGAAGTGCAGAGCGTCGATCAGCACGTCCACGTCGTGCTTCGTGTTGTACAGACCGAAGCTCGCGCGGATCGTTGCCGGGACGCCCAGATGTTCGTGTAGAGGCATGGTGCAATGGTGACCGTGACGAACGAAGACACCCTTGATGTCCAACAGCTGTGCGACATCTTGAGCAGCTGCTCCATCAAGCGTGAAGCTGATGATGGCTCCGCGATGGGCCGTGTCCGGACCGTAGATCTGCAAGCCGGGGACCTGTCGCATCTGTTCCCATGCGTACCGCAGAACGGACTGCTCGTGACTGTGGACCGGGCAGAACCCCAGCTCGGCGACAAACTCGACCGCGCGTCCCAGGGCGATCGCCTGTGCGATCGGCAGGGTTCCCGCCTCGAACTTCGCAGGCAGGTGAGCGACCGTGAACCCGTTCATCGTTACCTGATCGATCATATGCCCCCCGCACAGAAACGGGTCCATCGCTTCCAGCAGTTCGCGGCGACCGTAGAGACCGCCGATGCCCGATGGGCCGTAGAGTTTGTGCCCGGAGAAGGCGAGAAAATCAATGCCGTCTTTGGCGACTCGGGTCGGCATGTGTGGGACACTCTGCGCCCCATCAACAAGCACGAGCGACCCAACAGCTTTTGCTTTGGCGATGATTTCACTCAGTGGCGGCACGGTGCCGAGCACGTTCGACATGCCGGTGATGGCGACGAGTCGTGTCTTCTCACTAAGCACTTCTGCTGAGGCATCAAGGTCGAGTTGTCCATCATCCGTGAGCGGCCAGTAGCGGATGACTGCTCCGGTTTGCTCAGCGACCCACTGCCAAGGGACGATGTTCGCGTGATGCTCCAATTCGTTGAGGACGATCTCATCGCCCTGCTTGAGGAACTTGCGTCCCCACGCGTTGGCAACAAGGTTGATCCCCACTGTCGTGCCTGGCGTGAAGATCACCTCATCTGTGCTCTCTGCCCCGATGAATTGCCGAATCGACTCCCGCGAATGCTCCAACTCGCGGCTGATGCGGTCCCCATAGCGATACACCCCCCGGTAAGCATTGGCGTAATACTGTTCGTAGACTTCGCGCTCCTTGTCGATCACGCACTGCGGCTTCTGAGCCGACGATGCAGAGTCAAGGAAGGTCACTCGCACGCCGCTGTCGAGCGTGTGATGCAGAGCCGGAAATTGCGATCGGACGAGTTCGATGTCGAGCGACTTCGCGTCATCAGCGACTGGGAGCGTCGGCTTCCCTTGCGCACCCGACGTCTCGCTCGGGACCACGTCATTGTCTGAAGTGTTCTCAACCTCGGTTGTCTCAGAGCCAGTGGTCCTGTCGGGGGACTGACGTCCCTCGTTCGCCTTGGCGATAGCCCGGATGCGCTCGACCATCGAGTACAGGCCGTTACGGCGTTGAGGGACGAGCTGCGATTCGAGGCCCAGTCGCTCGAACGTTCCCGCAAAGTCGGTCTCCAGAATCTGCTCGGGGGTTTTGCCGTTTGCGAGCGTGAGCAACACAACGATCAGACCGTCGACAATGCGGGCGTCGCTCTTGGCACGGAAGCCGATCGTGGTGCCGGTGGCATCCTCATGCACCTCCGGGATGAACCAGACCTGCGACTGACAGCCATGCACCCGGTTCTGCTCAATCATTTCCGAGTCATCGAGTGGCGGAAGTTCCTCACCCAACTCGATCAGATAGCGGCACTGATCCTCCCAAAGCCCGAGGAAGTCAAACTCCTCGGTCAGTTCCTCAATCGTCATATCCTTTAGTCCGGGCACCATTTGGCTCCATGGGAGAGTGTCGTCGCCAAAACCATTCTACGTGCTGGAGTGAGCCATTCCAACTCGCCAACTCCGGGGGAAGACACCACGAACAAGAGGATTGTTCGGCTTCTCATTTTTGAGACGTTTGATCTTCGCTTCATCACGGATTTTCCACTTCAGGAAATGTCAGGCCCTGCGTAGAATGCCCTCGTTCTTTTTTCTTTTTGAACCGTCCGGCCAATGGGTCGGACTAGTTACAGGAGTTTGAGTCATGTTTCTTCAAGAAAAGGTCCTTGCCCCCTGGGTGGGCGAGTTGACCGAACGGTTTGCACGCATGCGAACGACAAACTTCGGTCAATCCCAACTCACCAACATCCGCGTGACCCGCTCACGCAACACTGAGGAGCCTATATCAACAACCGATCTCGACTGCGAACCGCAACTCATCACCTCCAGAAGTTGACACTCACTGCTAACGACGCTTTCAGGCCCACGGCACCATATCGGTCCGTGGGCCATTTTCGTTGGGGGGAGAAAGACGGTCGACATCAGCAGAGGTCATCGACGAGGAACACGACCAATGTGCGTGACCCGTGGGCCCCCTTGACGAGCGACTGCTCAATGTCCGCGGTCTTCGACGGTCCGGAGATCCATGTCCCAAACGGCATTTGTCCCACTTCGATCCGCTCATACGCCTCGTGGAGATTGCTGAGCACCCGATTACTCGGAACCACGAGTGCCAGATGTTGCGTGAGGAAATGCAACACCCGATGGACCGGATCGTCGGCCGTGACCCACACCGCCGCATTCTCTGCAACGGCATAGTCCCCCGGCAGGATCGTGAAGTCGACATCCTCGACCTCGTGCGGGTCAGTGACCGATGCGAGGTCGAACGAGGTTGCTCCGATGCCCTCGACTCTTGAACAGGTCTTCGCTGCGGACGCATACTCGTCGATCTGACGCAACCGCTGCTCCGCCTCGCTGACTGTGGCAACCTGTATGCACTGGCCGCCGACAGCACTCAGCACCTCAGCAAACTGTGTCAGAGGATCATCGAAGATAATGCCCTCCGTGAACGGCTCTGTGACAGAGACGTCCAACCGCTGATGTTGCCTCACACGGCGAAGGATTTCATCACGGGAGGACACGACGATGGCTCGATGGGGTTGAAGAAAGCGCTGGAGTATGATTTGGTGACTCGATAACGCACTCTATCTGATCTTCAAGTCCAGCGTCGACTCAGTCGAATGATCGAATTGACATCTATCGGTGACGGTGTGTTGTTGCCGGTGCAGGCTCAGCCGAACGCGAGACAGGATGGCGTCGTGGGCATTCACAACGGTCGACTAAAAGTCGCAGTCACGCAGGCACCGGAGAAAGGTAAGGCGAACAATGCAATCATCCAGATGCTCGCGAAGTGGCTGGGCGTCCGAAAGTCACAAGTGAAGCTCCATCGAGGGCAGGCATCATCGCAGAAAGCGTTTGTGATCAGCGGGGTTTCCCTGATGGAGTTGCGCGAGAAAATTGCCAAAGGAGTCGAAGGCTGACGATGCCTTCACTCGTGGAGAGGGCTCTGGAGTTCGACTTCGAGTTGGACCTCACTGCCATCACGCCAGACAGTGACGGTCACCGTATCGCCCGGTTCATATCGATCCGTCTCGTCAATCAACGATGAAAAATCCGTAATAGATCGCCCGTTGATCCCAATGATCAGATCGCCAATCTGAGCTTCACCGGGTTCGATATTCGTGCCTCGCATACCAGCTGCCTCCGCACCAGTTCCCTCAATCACCGACTGCACGAGCACCCCTTGCAGCTGTTGCGGGATCGGGAATCCTTCAATTCGCTTGAACATGTTGAATTGTGAATCTGCAAATGGATCGACGCCCAGCACTGGTCTTTCGTTCACACCGTACTGAATCAATTCCGGGACCACACGATTGACGGTGTCGACGGGGACCGCGAAACCGACGCCGCTGGAGGCGCCAGACGGGCTGTAGATGGCCGTGTTCACTCCAATCAGCCGACCTGCACTATCAAGGAGTGGCCCGCCTGAGTTACCTGGGTTGATCGCAGCATCCGTCTGAATCACATCGAAGATCTTTCCGATCTGTGTTTGTAACTCACGTCCGAGACCGCTGATGACTCCCGTGGTGAGTGTCTGGTCCAAGCCAAACGGACTGCCGATGGCGTAGACATTTTGCCCCACCTGCAGGTCAGATGATGTTCCAACCGGGAGCGTCTTGAGCATGCGGTCTCCGGCATCGATCTTCAACACCGCAACGTCATAGGCAGGCTCGACACCTACGACCTCCGCCTCGTGTGACGTATTGTCTGCGAGGGTAACATACAGACGTCCGATGTTCTCATCGAGGACGATGCCCTCAACGATTCCCTGGATGACATGAAAGTTTGTCACGATGAAACCGTCCTCACTCCAAATGAATCCGGTTCCGCTCCCTTCCGACTTCTCTGTGACTGAGAAGCGAGAAACGCGACGCAGCGAAGACGTCGTAATGTGCACTACGGAAGGCGAGGCCTCGTTGAAGATCTCGACCTGCGTCTTCTCGACATCGGAGAGATCACCCCGGGGCGTGATCGATCGCCGTGCGAGATTGGGATTCGCGGCCCCAATCTGAAAACGGTCGATCAATAGGGCGAATACGACCACCAGCAACGCAACGACCAGCCATCCCCCGCCGGACGACAGTGCCCGCCTCTGTTGATCATCATCAAGTGGTTGCGTTTCGTCTGTCATGATTGGTGGTCATTGAGATTCGGAACTTGCCGATTACGGTTTTGTCATGATCTCAGTTTCGGGAATCTCGATCCCGCTGAAAAGGCTGACTTCCGATTTCTCAGAATCTCCATCACCTTCAATGGGGGCGAGAGACACAGCCGGACGAGATCCTTAGAATGAGGGAACTAATCTCCCGGCGACCTCGTTTTACCATCCATCACGAATGAAGCTGCGTTTCCAATGCCCGAAATGTGAGGCTCAGAACGACTCGTCAAACGACGAATCGGACAAGACGATTCATTGCAACTCATGCTCCTGGGAGAGTTCTGCTTCTCAGAGTGATGAATATTTGTCTTGTCTCGTTTGCGGTGGCCGCGATCTCTGGCGACAGAAGGACTTCCCACAAGCCATCGGCCTCTCGTGTGTCGCTGCCGGTGCGATTCTCAGCTTGACTGCCTGGTATTATTACCGACCAATCCTGGCGATCGGGATCCTGCTCACGTTCGCGGCTCTCGACATCATCCTGTTTGCTGTTATGCCGGATGTCCTCGTCTGTTACCGCTGTGGTGCGAGGCATTCGGGGGGCGATATCAGCGAACATCCGACCTTCGACCATCAAGTCGCGGAGCGCTATCGTCAAGAGAAAATGCGGCTCGAAGAGGCCGCGAGGACGACTGCCCGGTCGAAGTCTGCCTCCGGGTAACGGTCAAATTATAACTGCTCGGACCCGTTCAGTAACTCGATCCCGTGCGGTTCGTTCATCGCAGCCGCGTCGGCGTTTTCCAGTTCGGGGTACAGTCGCTCTACGAGACTCCTTGCCGTGATGCGCGATGCGCAGTGTAAACGATTCTTACGGGACTATGCACCTAACAAAGCAGCCAAGCGAAACACGACGATTCTCACCTGACAGGGGCGGTTACTCTTCCACCGCTTCAAGCGTTGTCTCCCCCTCCGCAGCGTAGTCCGCGACCATCTGCCGGGCAATCTCTTTCGGCAAGTCCCCCTCGATCAGCACCCGCTCACCGTTCGCCGTGGTCCGGTAGACGGACCAGTTGCCAGTGAGTTCTGGCGTATCGCTTCCCATGCTGGCGGTTTGCTTGTCGGTCATTTCTTCGCGCATGAAACGACACCTCAGCAGTAATGCACTGAGGTGTCTCGTGAAACACAGACGTTATGCAATCACCTTTGCCGATTGCTGGACTCGTTTGGTCCAGTATTCCGGATCTCGAATGATCTCCTCCATGAATCGGCATGCTAGGTTCTTCGGTGGATACCGACCTTGCTCCCAGTCTCTTATTGTCGAAGGCGAAACACCGAGAAACTCTGCAAACAGCGATTGGCTCACGTTCAGAACCGAACGTGCCTTCTGCACCATCTCTGGGCTGAAAGGCTGTGGTTGAAGGTCAAGCACCACCTTCTTGCACGTAAACTTCTCTGTGACCACAACGTTGCTATCCAGCGCTTCGGCAAACGTTCGTAGCCTATCGATCGTCTTTCTGTTGGCTGGAGTTGACATATCCTCACCCCTGTTGTCCGTTCGTCGCTGGTCCAATTTAAGCCTCCATGCTCGACTGGCAGCGAGCCAGTTGGTCGCGTTGTACCTGAATGAAAGATCGAATCATCCGCCTCTCACACTCAGGCAGTTCCTCTTGGCCGTCATAGGCCACTACCAGCAAGACATTGCTGGTTTCCTCCATGTACACGTAGCGAACAGTCACTTGTCGCCCGTCTGTCCATGTAATCGGACTGAAGAATCCCTCTCGCAGTCCACCGGCTCCTTCTATCTCACTCGCCATCATCGGGTCGCACATGATGCACACCTGAAGGGCGTGCAAATCATCGTCTCCCAACCCAAATGATTCCCAATCTTCGAGGAATCCCGGCATCTCAACAAAAACGACCAAAAACGACCAAATCCGTTGGTTCGAGTTCGTAATGTGCCGGGTAAACCAGAGTGGCCGTTTCAATCATAGAACTCTGTTTCACGATTACCTCACTCCGTTAGTCTTCGCCCCCATGCCCCCTTGCTGTCGACAAGCGGAACCATACGGGCAACCCGTAGAGTGCGTCAAGGCTATCTTGTGAGTCAACTGTAATGCAACCGTTTTCCGGGAGCCTGCCGAATCGCCGCTTCCATCCGATCATGGTCGGACACCTTGCGGTAGTTCCATCGGAAATCGAACTCAGCACAGTAGCGGTGCAAGTGCTGTTTCCACATCGTGTGGTAGACGCCCATGTAGCCCCGCTTCATCAGTGAGAAGAACGACTCAGCCGTGTTGCTGTGGATCGGCAGACCACTCTCAGGATGGAACCGAGCGTATTCCTTCTGGCTGTGGTTGACGGTCTCGTGCCCGCCGTCGAAGTGACGTCCGAGCCCACGGTAGCCGGGCCACTCGTCAGTGATGAGAACGGCATTCTTGCGGACGGTCGAAAGTACCTCGGCGTGCAGAGTCTTCGCGTTGACTCGCTTCACGGGTTTCGAGCGAGCCTTGCCGTCACGTTCGACCAAACACGACCACGGGAGTTTTCTTCGTGCCACGTCCTCGCTTGGCAGGGGCGTCCTTGTGCTTGTTGCTGTGGCGAGGCTTCCCACCAAAGTAGCTTTCGTCCGCCTCAACCGCTCCCTGCATGGTCGGCTCGGTCAGTTCGCCTTCGGCGAGAGCATGACGGATTCGGTGCATCATAAACCACGCCGTCCGATAGCTCTCTAATCCCAACTCACGTTGCAGTTGCAGAGCAGAGAATCCCTTCTTTGACGAACAGATCAGGTGAAAGGCCAGCACCCACTTGACGAGCGAGACCTTGCTCCGCTCCATCACGCTTTTGACCGTGACGGTGAACTGCTGACGACACTCACCGTTGTTGCACTGAATGCAACCAGCTCGGTGTGCTTCACCGTTCAGTCGCGTCACGTCCGTAGTCTGGCAGTGAGGACAAACCGGACCGTCCGGTCAGCGTAGCGCTTCAAGATACTCGCGGGCCTGTTCCTTGGTCATTCTGGCGATTTCAAGCAGCGTCATGTCTCTGGCTCCCTTTGCCTTGAACTGTCTATTTCATGTAGACATTCACCGGGATGTCAATGAGTCATTGACAGATTCGGTTCGGATTCCTAATACGCCTGCATGGGAAAAGAGAGGCGCACAGACCCCGTGATGGAAGCAGTCCGGGAGCGTTACGAGAACTCCGGCCTCAGCATGCAGGAGATTGGGGAGCGCATGGGATACGCCCCGACTTCAGCGCATCAGGCTGTCTCACAGTTTCTCAAG
>JAGQPX010000295.1 GCA_020426505.1 Planctomycetaceae bacterium
CCACATTTGATGCGTAGGCCCTGTGCGAACAGGTTAGCCTGGTACTCCAATGCTACGGATGTTGTAATCTGAATTGACTCATCGGTCGTGATGATGCGCGACAGATGTTTCTTGAGCCACTCGCCTTGCAGGACTCCATGACCGCCGACTTCATGCCAGAGGGTAAACGTTCGGCGAGGATCGTTCGTCTGAGCGCTGATGCACTCATCTATGAAGACGGTGTTTGACTCAGTTTCGTATTGTCCAAGAATCTTGCAGCCCGTGTCGTCGACTCCCAGTTGGCAATTTTCCACGAGGCGAATCTCGAATTCTGGATAGATGTAGTCTTCATAGATCACATCAAACGAGATTCCCAGAGGCACCTCTCTGCGGTCGATCGAATTAAGGTATCCTCCGATGAACTGCTCAGCTCTGCTGATAACTTCCATACGGGTAAACGGAGGAGCTGGAATGTGCGAGTGTCCGCCAAGATTCATGGTTTTTCCTTTCGGTAGAGCTTGATCGCAGATTCGTGCTTTTTGTCTATTGCCTTGGACGTGCGAGCAACTTGATCTCCTTTCGCAAGCTGCAACAGTTCTTCGGGATTGATTTCGTGGATATCTGCTATTCGACAAAGTAAATCTGGAGCCGGAATTTCTCCTCGGACTTCGATCTGCGACACATAACCGGGGGTCTTGCCTATTCGGACAGCAAAGCCTCTGACCGTGTCTCCAAGTTCAGCCCGCAGTTCACGTAGTCGTTCACCGAGCTTGTTACATTGATTGTCCATAGGTAGTCTGTTGACGGCGCTTAGTGATATCGCTAAGCATCCTACAGCTTGAGACTTGGATGTCAATAACTTGTTGGCAGTCTGTGGAGAGTCGAGATTCCATCTCTACGAGCCACTTCGGACTTATACCGTAACGGAAACAAGCAAATGATCAGTTTGCGATATGAGGCCGAGGGCCCCGTCGCTGTCGTGACGATCAACCGGCCCGAGCGACGCAATGCGGTCGACGCGGAGACTGCGAGCGAACTCATTGATGCGTTTCAACAGTTCGATGCGGATGAGTCGTTGCGGGTTGCCATCCTGACAGGAGCCGATGGGTGCTTCTGTGCGGGGGCTGATTTACAGGCACTCGTTGGGCAAGAGGTGGGTGACATCGACATACATGGCGACGGTCCGTTGGGGCCGACGCGGATGTTGCTCTCGAAGCCGGTGATCGCAGCGGTCGAGGGGTATGCGGTCGCGGGCGGGTTGGAGTTGGCTGTGTGGTGTGATTTGCGGGTGGCGGCGAGCGATGCGGTGTTCGGCGTGTTCTGTCGTCGCTGGGGCGTGCCGCTGCTCGATGGCGGAACGGTCCGACTCCCCCGGTTGATCGGCCACAGTCATGCGATGGACATGATCCTCACCGGCCGCGGCGTCACGGGCGACGAAGCCGTACAGATGGGCCTCGTCAACCGCCAGACAGCACCCGGCGAGTCACTCCCCGCAGCACTCGAACTCGCCCGGCAGATCGCAAGCTTCCCCCAAACCTGCCTCCGCAACGACCGCCTCTCCGCCCACCAACAATGGAGCCTCGACCTCGAATCGGCCCTCACCAACGAAGCGACCATCAACCAGCCCAGCATCGAATCCCCCGAAATCATCGAAGGCCTCAAACGCTTCGCCAGCGGAGCCGGTCGACATGGGACGTTTGGTGATGCAAATGAATCGTAAGTGGGATTCTCGTCACGTCACGGAGCCTGCAGCGCCACGATAGTCGGTTCGTCGGGGTGGTCTGGAGTTTCGGTGACGGGAACGTAGAGCACGCCGTTGGTGCCGAGGGTCAGGCCTTCGCTGAAGCCGGCATCGGGGGTGCCGACCTGTTTGGTCCAGAGGATGTCGCCCGTCTCGGTGCTGAGGGCGTAAACGTTGCCGGTGCCGTTGATGCCGAAGTAGATCGCACCATTGCCCGCAACGATGCCAGCGGTGCCGCGGCCTTCCGAGAGCGTCCGTGTCCAGCGTTCCTGTCCGTCATGAGTCAGTGAAAAGAGGAACGTCTGCGGCTTGTTGAAGCTGCTGTAGACCGCATCGTGGTCGACGGCCATCAGCCGGGGCGATCCTTTCCCTTCACGTTTGTAAGACCAACTGAAGGCGTGCAACTTGTTGAGGTCGCGGACTGCGTAGAGGTGTGCGAACTCCTCGTCCTGAATGTAGACCGTGCCGTTGCGGTCAACGACCGGAATGCCCCAGGCGAAGGAATGTCCTGATGACACCTCCGGACTCCAGGCCCACTTGAACGAGCCGTCTGCTGTGTTGATCGCGTAGAGATAGGCGACGCCGCGAGCCGTGCGGCCGATGTAGGCAGTCTGCTGATCGTGTGAGAGTGTGGGCGACGACGTGGTCCCTTTGGTGCCGTCGTGGAATTTGTGAACCCAGACATACTGACCGGTTCGAGCGTCGATCTTCCGCAGCGTGGGGATGTCCCGCACATGCACGTAGACGTAGCCTGCATCATCCGCCACTGGCGTGGACGTGATCGGTTCTGTCCCGGGCGAGAGTTTGCGTTCCCATTGCAACTCGCCCGTTTCACGATTCCAGCAGCGCAACCAGCCGAACCGCGACCCCATCACGACGAGGTTGTCAGCGACAAGCACCGGCCCGGTGAGTTGACTCCATGTGTTCTGCCGATCGGCTCTCCACGTCCAGTCGTATCTCCACCGCACCTCGCCGTCCGGCGTGAGTGAGACCAACGTTCCGCGTGGGTCCGCATCAAACGTCCAGCTCTTCTGGTTGACCGGACAGCCGGTGACGTAGAGATTCCCCTGTTGATCAATCACCGGCTGCGTATCCGAGATCCCGTGCACCCCCAACCCGCGCTCCCAGGCAACTTCCGGTGGAGACATCGGCCCCATCGCATCCACATGCCCACTTCTTTGCGGGTTGGCACCAGCGACAGGAAACTCAGCCTGCGCAACAGTCGACAAAGCCGTGAGATAACAAACAACAGACCATACAAATCTGTGCGAAAGCATGAGGAGAGCCCTCCATCGAAGGATCCAAAACGAGTCGTTCATCACAAGTGATGCTATCCTGTGCTGAGAAGTGCATGGAATCATTGACGCGGCTTGCAGGCTGGGATATCGCAGCACAACCAGCTGACTACTCTTACAGAACCAAACCGATCACACAAAGGTTCGACGACAAAGTGTGTGGCCGGGGCTGGAGGAAAACGTCCGAAGCCCCAGCGATCTCGCATTCAACATTCAGAGTCGTCACCGTCTTTCACGGGGCTTCCCACCTCACGTCGGTCCAGCCGCCGGAGGTGCGGGGCGACATGGGGCATTTGAAGATTGACTCAGGGTCGTCCTGGGTGCCTGTTATTCGGGTGGCCCTGGTTGCTTGCCAACCAGGGCGGCGCAGCCGTAAGAGGTCGTGCCCATTTAACGCTCTTGTTACCATCAGGTCATGTCCGACAACCGCAGGATCATCGATGACCAACTCTACTGCCACTTCGTCACGTTCTCCTGCCACCGTCGTCGCCGACTCCTCGACGAAGACCATCCGAAGAGAATCCTGCTCGGCCAGTTGAACGAGCAACTCGATCGACAGCAGGCGACGTGTGTCGGCTTCGTGGTGATGCCGGACCATGTGCATCTCATGGTCTGGTTCCCCGAGACAGGGCAACTGAGCCGCTTCATGCACAGCTGGAAACGGACGTCCAGCTACCGCATTCGCGAGTGGTATCGTCAGGAACAGGCCAATTATTTCACAGTGGCTGACGAAGGCGATCGGTTTTGGACGCC
Organism: Planctomycetaceae bacterium; assembly: GCA_020426505.1. Classification (GTDB taxonomy): domain Bacteria; phylum Planctomycetota; class Planctomycetia; order Planctomycetales; family Planctomycetaceae; genus JAHBXU01. Next base: position 3,769 of record JAGQPX010000295.1, read on the forward strand.
GAAGTATTACTCGTTCGAGATTCACTCACGGGCGAAACTGGAGGAGAAGTTAATCTACATGCACCAGAATCCAGTGCGTGCAGGGTTGGTGGAGCAGGCGATCGACTGGAAATGGAGTTCCGCCCGCTGGTATGAGTTGGGGCGGTCAGTCGGCGTGCCAATCCGGTGGATCGAGTGATGCCAAGCAACATTTGGGTGGCCCAGATTGCTTGCAATC
>JAGQPX010000296.1 GCA_020426505.1 Planctomycetaceae bacterium
CACGTGCAGAGAGCATGTCCTTGATGACACCCTCATCGCCAACAAGCAGGACTTCTAGGTCCGGATGCGTCTGAACAGCAGCGATCGCTCCGTCGACATTGATCTCCGGAGCATCGTCACCACCCATCGCGTCAAGCGCGATTCGCATGGGTGATTAGTCCTCGGTCTCGACCATCGTGCGACCGTGATAGTTGCCGCAGTTCGGGCAAACCACGTGCGAGGGGACAGCCGTTCCGCACTGAGCGCAATACTGTAATTTCGGTGGGGATACAGAGTTGTGACTTCGACGCTTGCGGCTTCGTGTCTTGGACATTCGGCGTTTGGGCACCGCCATCGCGTTCACCTCGGGGTGGGAGACTGTGATCGAAAGGGGCGAGACACGCGTCACTCCCTGTATCAGGAAGGCGTCGTTCTCACTGAAATATCACGGGTTCAGAGCGATTTCAGGCCGCTCTGAATTGATTTCCATCTGATCCTACGCGAACGACAGAAGGCCCGTCAAGCAACTAGAACAATGGGTCGCGAGACGTCAGTACGTAGGACATGATTGCGTCAGTCGACAGCGGAGCGTGATGCCATAACCTTATTATAAGTAAGCGGGTAACGTGCATCCGCCTAGACAGTTTGTGGTGCCGAACTGTCTGGGATCGCCTGTAGAGCGGTGATGGCCTCCCCTTCCGTGTCATAGTACGGCCAGAGATTGAAGAGGCTCATATTCTGCAAAATCTCGACCATTTGAGGGTCCGCGGCACAGAGTGCCGCCTGTCCCCGGCGATTCTTCACCTCGCGAGCCATCGAAACCAGTGAACCGATGAACTCGGACCCGAAATACTCGAGGCGGCTCAGGTTGATCGCTAGGTGGGAGATTCCCGGTTTGGCGACAGCGTCACGAATCGCATTCGCCTCGCGGTGCAGGTCGTTGTACATAAACGAACCGGCCTTTCCCTTGGGCGTCACAACGAGAATGTTGCCCGTTTGCCTCGTCGAGAAGATTTGGAGGTGCTTTAACATGGAAGTGCGATTCTACCACGCGGTGCTGAAAAGTGAAGCAAAATGCGACGCACTTTGTCTGCGTCCGAAACGTCATCCAGAGCGTCACTTACGCTCAGTCTCTTTGTCCCAATACGTTGACACCGCTGCCAATCAACAGGTTCCGCCCGTAAATCCATCGGTAAAGCCTCCCCTTCCGTTCCGGAGGCAGGACGGTCAAACCGGCAAAACCTGCCTCATAAAACCAATTTGTCAACTCCTCGACCGTGTGATGATGTTGAAATTCGGGAGCATACCAGTCGAAAGTATCACAGATCCGATTTTCATGATTGGGATGATTGCTGAAGCTGACAACCTTGTTCAGCGTCGTGTTCAGGACCGGGATGGCCCCCATTCGGGCTCCCCAGACACACAGCCGTTCCAGCCGATCCGGAGCCATCGCAGTCGTACGATGGCGGAGCCAGTCGTTGAGCCGCTCCTGCCACCATTGATTCCGACGGTAAAGCCAGACGGCCATCCGTCCCCCCGGCTTGACCATCTTCGCGACGGCATCGAACACCTCGCGGGTGTTCGCATCGTGGTGCATGACTCCGACTGAGAACACAACGTCGAACGACGCCGGCTCCAACGGCAATCGTTTGAGGTCCGCCTGCGCGAACTGGACACTTGGGAGATGACTGCAAAGTGCGGATGCCTTCTCGACCGCTTCGGTGTGATCGACACCAATCACCATCGCGCCCGCCTCCCCTGCGACCTTGGAGTAGCGTCCGCCTCCGCAACCGGCGTCGAGGATCCGCAATCCCTTGAGTTCACTGAGTGACAAACCGGTTTTCGCCTGAAAAGTGGCCCGGTCCTCGTCGTCATGGGCGACTTCGTAACGCGTCCACTGTCGACCGAAACTGGCCAGATGTTGTGACTGCGTGAATCTCGGAATCCCCCCGACGATCGGATACGAATGTGCACCGTCCGCTGAGCAAATCGATTCTCCATCGTCGCTCATCCTCAACGGCTGCCCCGTCTCGGGACAACGCAATTGTTCCAGCAAGGCGTCGTTCACTGCGGGTCCTGTGAAGCGATTTGTTTGAAGGGGAAACAGGGAGGCAGAGGAGCGGCGAGACGGCCGACTCGCGAGGGATCATTCCGACTTCTGGATCACGAACACGAATCGGGCCCGTTTAGGCGAAGCATGGATATCCAGAAGATCGCCGGGCAATTTCGGCTCAACAGTTTCCGCAGTTGCCGACTCTTGCTCTTCATTGATGACCTTCCCGCGCGCGGGCTGTTCGTTTTGGCGTGATTCCGAGAAGATCATTCGCCCTTCCAGCCTGAAGGCGTGAACATCCTTGTCCGAAACACGGGCAGAGAGTTGCGCGTGCAGCATTTCCGGCTGCGGTTCAGCAGTGGCTTCAACATCTGACACAGCATCCGGAAGTGCGGCAATGGCTTGATCGGCCGGCTGCTCAGCTGGGGGGGGGGCAGGCTCCGCCAATTCCTTGGACGCAGCTCTTCCGAGTTGTCTGGCATCAGGTGCTCCTCGCTTCTTCTCGATTTCAACTTTCTGCATGGCGATTGAGGACTCCACATCCGCTTCCGTTCCGTACGCCTTGTCCTCGAGATCTGCCACAACCTCAGCGAGCTTGTCCCAGTCCGACTCGACCAGAATCACTACGTTGGAGTCCGAAGAGGCGCCAATCTCCTGAGCTCCAACGGCGGATTCGATGCCGTGGTGCGTCAGCAGATATCGGATCTCTCCGGCGGTCATCTGCACATCAACAACCGTTAACGGAATCCAGACCGTCTCGTCCGCGACGTTCATCAGGTATTTCACGACGTCACCCGGCTGAGGAATGCTCCGCTCTTTGGTGACCTCCGCCAGCAGTGATCGATCGGGCGCCATCGCAAATCGCTCAGGGGCATCGTCAACATCGATCGTCGGGAGAAACAGCGAGTCACTCTCGAACGACTCAGGCATCAGGTCAGCACCGGCAACTGATGAGGCGGCAGGTGCGTTGTCGGCAAGAACGATCCCGTTCAGATTTCCGTCGACCGAGAATCCATTCGCAGCGGTCGCATTGGCTTGATCTACACTTGCAGGACTCGGCGGCCAGATCATCACCAGCAATCCGACAGCTGCCAGGGTTGTGACCAAAACGACGATCTGCGTCCACCGGCGTGGCGTGTCGACAGCGGGGACTGCCTCGAACGTAATTGCCCTCGACGGACTCACTTTCGATGGTAAAGCAGTCATCACCGACTTAGTCAGTCCCGGTGACGAAGTCGTCTCACGCAGCGACTGAATGTCCTTCGTCAATTGCAGGTAATCGTCAAGCGTCTGCTGAACGTCGGGCGACTCCGCAGCGGCGCGGGTCACGGCAGCGCGCTCCTCTGCTGTCACTTCGCCATCGAAGTACGCAGATAACAGTTCGGGGGAGACAGGTTGCTTCGACATGGGTTCAACTATTGCTCGCTCGCCAGGGCCCGGGACAGTTTCTGTCGCAGTTCACTCCGTGCCCGATGGATGCGGCTGCGGACAGTGCCCACGGGAACCTCAACCATCTCAGCGATTTGTTCGTAACTCAGGCCTTCCATTTCACGCAAAACGATGGCCGTGCGAAACTCGTCTGCCAGTTCACTCAGTGCTGCTTGAACAAGAGCTTGTCGCTCGGTGGTGTGCAATTGATAGGCGGGGTCCGCTTCCGGACGTTGATCGGTGGGCTCAGTCCCGGTTGTCTCCCGAATGGCATCGACCGACGCATTCCCTCGGCGACGGCGACGATGCCGACTGATCGCTGTATTGTAGGCGATGCGAAATAGCCACGAGTAAAAAGTCGACTCCCGGCGGAACGAATCTAACTTCTGGTAGGCCAGGACGAACGTTTCCTGAGCGACGTCCCGGGCCTCATGGACCGAGCCGACCATTTGGACCAGCGTCCCGTAAAGTCTGCCTTCGTATCGCGTTACGAGTTGTCCGAACGCTTCATTCTGGCCAGCCAGGCACTGGTCGATCAGTTTTTGATCGGATGTGCTCACGTCGTCCACTGCAATCGACGCTCCTCCGTCCGCACAAGTTCCCAAAAAGTTCCACGCATCCTCACCCTCAGACACGGAGATGTCAACGGACTGACGACGACCCTTTTGAGGGAGAGGGACAGCTTCTCAAGCGCAGCGCCGAGAAGCAGGGGGAGGGGGGAAAGGGGCGGGTCAGCTTTCGTACGGGTACCACGGGTTGTCTCATAGATCATCCGGGAAACTGACGCAACACGCGTCGTCATCACACTTCGCCGTGATGACAGTGACGCTCGCACGTGTTCCCCTTTTCGTCAGCTTCCCAATAATCCGCTCATCACGCGGAGCGGTTTTCAGTTTTTGTCGGGTTGGAGTGTAGACAGTTGGGGCTGATGCGCTAGAGAGACGGTATGAACAGGTACATCAATGCGGACGGGTTTTCGGTGCGGGTGAAGGGGCCGCAGCGGCGGCAGATGGCCATGCGGACTGAGTCGCTGGATCAACTGTTGCCGCACGATCATCAGGCCCGTGTGTTGTGGCAGTCC
>JAGQPX010000297.1 GCA_020426505.1 Planctomycetaceae bacterium
TGGCAGTTGCCCACTTTCCCCAGCGGAGTTGTTCAGTGCCGTCAAGGAAACGCAGTTCGTTCAGGAAGAACTTGAGCGTCTCAAACCGATTGCCGAATCTGGTGCCGTGGCTCAGGCGAAGATCATCGACATCCAGAATCGCCTGCGTCGTCAGGAGGCGCTCATTCAGGCACACCGCCAGGACTTGCTCACTCGAGGCCTGAATCCCCAGCAGATCGAAGATGTCTCCAGAGGCGAGTTTGTGTCCACGGTTGATGTGGTCGCTCCTCCGCTTGTGAAGCAGCCGGATGAACTCGTGACAATTCGTCAGACCGCATTTCAACATGAGGTCGGTCCGACAGAAGGCATCGCTTATGAAGTGCAGGAACTGGATGCCGAATTGGGGCAACAGGTACAGGCCGGGCAACTCCTGGTCACGCTGGCAAACCACAGTGCTCTCTATCTGGAAGGTCATGCCTTCAAACGAGAGGCCCCGTTTCTGGAGAAAGCTGCTCAAAACGGTTGGGGCATCTCTGTTGAGTTCGCCGAAGACGACCCGGAACATTGGCCGGAGCTGGATCAGTCGTTTGAGATTCGGTACCTGTCCAATTCCATTGATGAAGACAGCCGGACCTTCGATTTCTTCATCCCGCTCGCCAACCAGTCGCGTTCTTATGAGAAGAACGGTGAGACGTTTGTTGTCTGGCGATTTCGACCCGGACAACGGGTGCGATTGCATGTTCCCGTTGAAGAGTTGAGCGATGTCCTCGTCTTGCCAAGTGCGGCTGTCGCTCGCGAGGGGCCAGAGGCCTACGTGTTTCAGCAGAATGGTGATCTGTTCAATCGGGTTCCTGTGCAGGTTCTGCATGAAGATCGGTTGAACATCGTTCTCGCCAACGATGGGAGTGTCACCCCCGGTCTCTATCTCGCACAGGGTGCGGCGGCTTCACTCAACCGCGTTCTCAAAGCACAGGCCGCCAGCGGCATGCGTGCCGACGTTCACGTTCACGCGGACGGAACGGTCCATGTTTCGCATTGATTGCCGATTGATGATCGCCGATTTGAAGACGAGGAGTGAGAGATGGATCAAGCGGAACTCAAGAAGCGGACGAAGCAGTTTGGTTTGCGAGTCGTGAAGGTGGTCGATGCTTTGCCAAATGACTCGGTCGGAAGAGCGATTGGAAACCAACTTGTTCGCAGTGGAACTTCGGTTGGGGCAAATTACCGGGCGGCTTGCCCTGGGCGATCGAAAGCGGAGTTCATTGCCAAACTTGGAATCGTGAACGAGGAAGCCGACGAAAGCGGTTATTGGATGGAACTGATTATCGAAGGTGATCTGCTTCCACCAGACAGAGTTGAGCGATTACTCGACGAGGCCAACCGGATCACAGCCATCATGGTGGCATCAGGAAAATCAGCACAGCAGTCAATCATCAATGAGAAGCAGCGAAAGTAGAACAGCAGTCGCCACTCGGCAATCATCGATCGAGAATCAAATATGCTCAACGCCATCATTCGATTTGCACTCCGTTTTCGCTTGCTGGTCCTCGTGATCAGCATGGTGATGCTGGTGTACGGTTCGTATCTCGCGACACAAATGCCGATTGATGTCTTCCCCGACCTCGACCGTCCTCGCGTCATCATCATCACGGAGTGCCCCGGCCTCGCGACGGAAGAAGTCGAAACGCTGGTGACGTTCCCCATCGAGGTCGCCCTGCTGGGGGCCAGTGGTGTGCAGGCGGTTCGCAGTCAGTCGACGGCAGGATTGAACGTCATCTACATCGAGTTCGACTGGAACACCGAGATCCGTGCTGCACGTCAAACGGTTCAGGAGCGGCTCACAACGCTCAGCGGAATCCTGCCGGATGGCATCCTGCCGCAGATGACGCCACCGGCTTCAATCATGGGACAGATTGTGGTTGCCGGTATCTCTCGGCAACAGGGACCGAATGACGGCGAGTTGTATCCCATCGGCAAGTCCGGATTGCTTGCCGAACTTGTACCAAATGGCGACGCACAACCTGCGATTCACGTCTGGCGACCCGTCGAGCGGAATCATGTGGAGACTTGGGAAGCTATTGCGACAGACAACGTCAGTTGGAAAACAACGTCTCGAGGCGATGGTCTCTACCAAACCGACGACGACAGGCATGCGACGATTACCATTGACGGCAAACAACATGACGTGGAATTTCCCTCAGAAGCGTCTCGCCGATTGTCTTTGCGAACCACCTCAGACTGGATCATTCGACCACGAATCCTGAAGGTGACGGGGGTTGCCGAAGCGTTCATTCTGGGTGGCGACCGTAAGCAGTATCAGGTGCGAATCGACCCGGCAGCCTTGCTGGAATACGACGTGACCTTGCAGGAGGTCGAACAGGCTCTCAAAGACAGCAACATCAACACAAGTGGCGGCTTCGCTGTTAAGGGCGAGACGGAACGGCCCATTCGAGTCCTCGGTCGCCTTGGCCCAGAGCCGTACAAAGTGCTTCAAGACCTCCGACAGATTCCAATCAAAGCCAACGAGAAGCGGTCTGTTCTGCTCGGGCAAGTCGCCAATGTTGTCGAGGGTGCAGAATTCAAACGCGGCGATGGAAGCGTCAGTGGGCGTCCCGGTGTCGTGTTCACAATCGTGAAACAGCCGCATGTCGACACTCGTGGCCTGACAGAGCGACTGGAGGCCGCTTTTGCAGAAGCCGAAGAGTCACTGACGGCGGACATTGTCATCAACCCGGAACTGTTCCAACTCCGGAATTTCATCGACCGTGGCATCTTCAATGTCGGTGAAGCCCTCGTGATTGGTGCGGTGCTGGTCATCATCATTCTGTTCCTGTTCCTGCTGAACTTTCGCACCACCTTCATCACGCTGACGGCGATTCCACTTTCACTGGTGATTACGACGCTCGTGTTTCGATTGATTAGCTATCTCTCTGGAACGGAACTCTCCATTAACGTGATGACGCTGGGCGGACTGGCCGTTGCAATGGGAGAACTTGTCGATGATGCCATTGTCGACGTCGAAAACATTTTTCGTCGACTCAAGGAAAACAACGCCTTCGAAACGACACGGCCAGCGATTCAGGTTGTCTACGAAGCGAGTAAAGAGATTCGAAGTGCAATCGTGTTCGGCACCGCCGTCGTAATTCTTGTCTTCCTGCCGTTGTTTGCCCTCTCTGGTGTTGAAGGCCGTTTGTTCACCCCGCTGGGCGTCGCGTACATCATTTCAATCCTCGCGTCATTGTTCGTTTCACTGACGGTCACGCCGGTCTTGTCGTATTACCTTCTTCCGCAGTCCAAGGCTGCTCACGCGGAAAAAGACGGCCTCCTGTTGCGGACCATGAAGGGGATGGTCAGCTACCTGATTCGCCTGAGCGTGGCACAACCGGCGTTACTGCTGCTGTTGACATGGGTGGCGGTCGGCTTTGCAGGCTGGCAGATGGCTCAGCTTGGACGAAACTTTCTGCCGGAGTTTGACGAAGGCAGTGTGCAAATCAACCTCACGTTGCCGCCGGGATCGTCGCTGGATGCATCGAATCAAACGTCTGGTCTCATCGACAAGAAGCTGCGTGAGATGCAGAAGTCCGACAAGAACCCTGACGGTGCCATTCTGCATTTCGTGCGGAGAACCGGACGAGCCGAGATGGATGAACACGCCTCCCCGGTCAATGCAGGCGAGTACATTCTGAGCATGAACCCGGACAGCCAACATCGTCGCGAAGACATCCTCAAACAGCTACTCGATGAATTGGGCGAGGAAGTTCCCGGAGTCGACATCGAGGTCGAACAGCCGCTGGCTCACCTGATCAGCCACATGGTGTCTGGTGTGTACGCTCAGATTGCCATCAAGATTCATGGCGACGACCTCAATACGCTTCAGCAGTTGTCGGAACAAGTGAAATCGACTGTGCAAAGTATTGACGGAATCACTCCGCCGGTCATTGAGCCAATCAGGCAGACTGAAGAATTGCATATCCAGCTTCGCACAGACGACCTCGCTTTTCACGGGGTGACACGGGCTTATGTCGCCAATGTCGTTCAAACAGCACTTCAAGGTGAAGTGGTCTCGCAGGTTCTCGAAGGGCAGCGTCGATTTGATTTGCTGGTTCGTCTGGAAGAAGACTATCGCACCGACTACGCCAATCTCGGTCGGCTGAGAATCGACCTCCCGAATGATCGAGGGCAGATCGAACTTCGCGAACTGGCTGACATCGGTCCGGGAACTGGTCCCAACGCCGTCAATCGTGAGAACGCAAGGCGTCGCATGGTAATTCGGTGCAACACTCAGGACCGCGACCTCGCAAGTGCCGTGAAAGAGATTACGCAACGTGTCGACAGTCAAATCAATCTGCCGGAAGGTTACTTCATTGAATACGGCGGTCAGTTTGAGAGCCAACAGCGAGCGACCCGGACCATCGTCGTACTGGCAGGTGTATCCGTCGTTGGCATGTTCGTCGTGCTGCTACTGCTGTTCCCTTCCGTTCGTGTTGTCTTGCAGATACTGAATGCTCTGCCGACTGCCTTCATCGGGGGTGTGCTGGCATTGGTCATCACCAACCAGTCGCTCACGGTCGCCAGCCTCGTCGGATTCATCTCATTGGGGGGAATCGCCGTGCGGAACGGCATCCTGCTTGTCACTCACTACTTCCATCTGATGCGGGAAGAAGGTGAGGACTTCAGTCGCGAAATGATTTTGCGTGGCAGCCTCGAACGACTCGCTCCCGTCCTCATGACAGCACTCACCGCTGGATTCGGTTTGCTTCCGCTTGTTCTCGGTGGGCAGGAACCGGGCTGCGAAATCTTGTACCCGGTCGCCACGGTGATTCTTGGCGGACTCATCACGTCGACCTTCTGTGAGTTTCTGATTCACCCCGGAATCTTCTGGCGATTCAGCGGCAAGGATGCCCACCGGCTCACACAACTCGAACCATCAGGAGAACACATCGACCCGTAGAGTCACACGGTTTTGAACAGGTGCGAACTCAATATGCGGTTGGCACCAGCCCTCACATGTTCCAACAACATTGCAGCCAACAACAACTCTTAGCAAAGGAAACCCCAAATGAAGCCCACTCAATTCACCCTTTCGTCATCCGCAGCACTGCTGTCGATGTCACTCATTCTCGGTTGTGGAGACAAGACGGCTCAGCCACCCGCTCAACAATCGGGGGCAGCATCAGAATTTGACCACGGCCACTCGCACGATGGTGAAGCCGACCACGGACATCCGCACGAAGGCGACGGCGGCCACAGTCATGGTGCGGGACCGCATGACGGAACGCTCGCTGACTGGGGCGGCGGCAAATACCACGTTGAATTCACGGTCAATCACGACAAGAAAGAAGCAACAGTCTACATTCTCGGTAGCGATGAGAAGACTCCCGAACCAATCATGGCCGAGTCACTATTGCTGACGATCAACGAGCCGCAACTCCAAACTGACCTGCTCCCTGTGCCGCTGGATGGAGAGTCTGATGGGAAGTCCTCCCGTTTCGTTGGAACACATGACAGCCTTGCGACCGTTATGGAATACGAAGGCATCATCAGTGCCGAAGTCGATGGCACACCATACGCAGGCAACTTCAAAGAAGAGCTTCATGACCACGCTAGTCACGGTCACTCACACGGAGCAGACGACGCGTTGGTCTGGGAAGGCGAACCAAAGGAACACGCAGGTTTGGTCATCAAGCTCGGCCATCACGGTACACATTTGCATGCCGGTGAAGAGGTCGAACCCGCTGTTTCCATCACACGAGACGGCGAACCAGTCAGCGACGCAAAGGTCTTCAATGCCCTTGTCAGCGGTGATGGCCAGACCGTGCTGGTCGAAGAAATCGCGACCGTCTATGAGCCGACGACGGATGAAGAACCCGCTCATTACTCTCAGGGAGCATTCGCGATTCCCGAAGATCCGACGAATGTCGTCATCCGATTTCGCATTGTTGCCGCTGATGCCGATGAAGTGACATTCGACGTCCCGCTCTCCGTTGAGTGAGCCGTCGCTTGAATCATTCGCAAATAACGCATCGCTAACCCGCAGACCTTGGTCTGCGGAAGCTGTGCACCTACGTCTCATTGGAGAGAAGACTCATGTGGTGGAGAGCCGTAATCGCAGGCCTCGTTGTGGCGGGGGTCTCGCAACTTGCCGACCGACACCCTCGCCTCGGAGCATTTCTGCTCACGCTGCCTCTCGTCAGCATTCTGGCCTTCATTGCAGTCTGGCATCAGGAACAGGATTTGAACACGGTCTCGCGGCTCGCCCGCGAGACGTTGGTTCTCGTCCCTCTCGGACTGCCATTCTTCGTACCTCTTGCATTGAGTCAAAGACTCGGTCTCAGTTTTTGGTCCGCATTCGGTGCTGGGATCATCCTGGCATCAGCAACCATCAGCCTCTGGTTTTGGCTGGGACCACAGCCACCGACGACAGATGCATAAAACTGAATCGGGACTATGCACTTGAGAAAGCAG
>JAGQPX010000059.1 GCA_020426505.1 Planctomycetaceae bacterium
CCGAGGATGAAGTGACGCTGGCCACCGTAGTTGTAGAAGTATCGACCGCTGATCGAGGTCGCGAAACAGTTGTGGCGGATGCCGTAGCTGTCGACGAAGTAGTTGCAGCCGTAGGCGTCGCAGAGCAGGTTGACGCGGGGGTAAGTGACAACCAGCGGAGCGTGGTAGTTGTAGCCGTAGGTCGGGGCACAGTAACCACCGTGGCAGCCGGCGTCAGCCGAGTTGCTCATGCCTGCGAACATCATTCCACCAGCGATCAGTGACAAAGCAGCGATTGATTTGAGAGTCTTCATGGGTCTATTCCTTTTCTCGTTGTTGAGGTTTTTGTGAGTTGTGGTTTGTTCCACACTCCTCAAGGCGGAGAACGGGGAGATCTGTTACAGACATCTGGGAAAAAAGCACGGAAAGGGGTCAGGCACCATTTCGGCTGATTGGTGATGGCGAAATCGCAAGTCTTCCTGCCGAAATAGTGCCTGACCCCGATTACTGCCGCTGTGAGAAGATAGAGATCTGGTATGATGGCCATTGCGGCGTCGGAAGTGGCCGAGGTCGCATGGGCTGATACCGAGCTCCCCAGGAGGACCGGCATGACCATGCACGTCACACGACGAGAGATGCTGATTGGAGGGGCGGCTGCGAGCGCAGCTTGGGGGTTAGGTGACATCGGCTTTCTCCGGGGGATGCGACCGGTATCCGCAGCGGAGACGGAGCTTGACCCGAAGGTAGTGCGGCTTGACCCCAGTATTGAGCCAGTCGTCAGGTTGCTGGAAGAGTCGCCTCGTGAACGCCTCCTGGAGGAAGTCGCAGGCCGCATTCGGAAGGGGTTGAGTTATCGTGACGTGCTGGCTGCACTGTTGCTGGCGGGAGTGCGAAACGTCGAACCTCGGCCAGCAGTCGGGTTCAAGTTTCATGCGGTGCTGGTGGTCAACTCGGCTCACCTTGCAAGTCTGGCATCTCCGCCCGAGCATCGTTGGCTGCCGATTTTCTGGGCATTGGATTACTTCAAGAACTCGCAGTCTCAGGATGAACGTGACCGGGGTTGGACGATGCCTCCGGTCGACGAGGCAGCGGTGCCTCCTGCCCACAAAGCCCGACAGGCGTTTATCGATGCGATGGACAACTGGGATGAGAGTGCCGCCGATGCTGCGATTGCGGGGCTGTCACGCACGGCAGGTGCCAACGAAATCTACGAGTTGTTCTTTCGCTATGGGGCCCGAGACTTCCGATCCATCGGTCACAAAGCCATCTTTGTGGCGAACAGTTGGAGAACGCTGCAGTCGATCGGTTGGCAACATGCGGAGCCGGTTTTGAGGTCTCTCGCTTATGCCCTGCTCAATCACGACGGCACGAATCCGGCAGAGCGTGATGACGAAGCGGATCGCGCAGGTCGTCGTAACAGCGAACTTGCATCGACGATTCGAGAAGACTGGCTCGATGGTCAAGCTGACGATGGAGCTGTCGAAGAGTTACTCGCGACCATGCGGACAGAATCGAGTGACGACGTCTGTGATCTCGTGATCTCGTTGCTGAACAAAGGTGTCTCTGCTCAGTCGGTGTGGGACGCGCAATTCGTATTCTCCGGTGAGCTGTTGATGCGACAGCCGGGGATCATCGCGTTGCATTCGGTCACAACGTCGAATGCGACTCGCTTCGCATGGCAGGCGAGCGGGAATGATGAGACTCGACGGTTACTCATGCTCCAGAACGCCGCCTTTCTCCCGATGTTCCGGGAGGCCATGAAGGGGCGAGGAGAGGTCAAGGACATCACGATCGATGCATTGGCATCTGAAGCTAAGGGTGACGACGCGACGCCGACGGTTGATGCCCTGTTCGAGGAACTCAGTCGTGATCCCATGTCGGCAGCGCGGCAGGTGAAGTCGTATCTGGGAGGGCAAGGCTCTGCTCAAGAACTGATTGACGCATCCCGGGTGCTGGTGTTTCTCAAGGGGGACGATGCTCACGATTACAAGTTCAGCTCGGCGGTCTTCGAGGACTATTCTCAGGTGTCTCCCCGATGGAGAGACACCTTTCTGGCCTCAAATGTCTTTCAATTGCAGGGGGCCGTGCAGCCGGACAATGACCTCGTTCAACGCACGCGGGCCGCGTTTGGTTGACAATTCCAGTTGATAGAGTCCATCGCAGGGGGCAATTGGACGTTGGGACAAGGCCTGCTACACTTTCTGGCCGATTGAACAACTGCGACAGACTGCGAATAATTGCCTGTTTTTATTTTTTGGCGTGCTGAGGTCCCATGCTGATCCGAGTTCTCAAATCCAAGCTGCACATGGCGACGGTCACACAGACCGAGTTGACGTATCATGGCAGTATCACGATCGACGAAGACCTGATGCAGGCGGCGGGGCTTCGCGAGTATGAACAAGTCCTGATCGGCAATTGTGCGAACGGTCAGCGGGCTGAGACCTATGTCATCAAAGGCAAGCCCGGTAGTGGATCGATGCAGATGAACGGTGCGATGGCGCGAATCGCACAGCCCGGTGATCGCATCATCGTACTTGCGTTCGCGTTCGCTGACCCCGAAGAGGCGGAGACAATCAAGCCGAAGGTCGTTGTTCTGGATGAGAAGAACGCGATCGTCGAGCAATGGGAAGGATAAACCGCGAAGCAATGTCACGCGTCTATCGTTGGTGAGTTTCCCAATCGAATTGAGGGCGGACGACTCCGATCCATTCTCCATGGAAGGGGAGATGTCGTGGTCCATCTTGAACGTCGAACATCAGGATGTCCTCGATGTTGACCTGGGGCTGAAGATCGCAGACGAGTGCCAGTCGCAGACGGTAAATGCCGTCATTGAGAAAATTGCCAGGGACTTGCAGCCGTGCGGTGTAGCGACCGGGCGGAGAGTCGTCGGATGGGGAGATGGCGTTGAAGGCGCAGACGCCGTCGCTCGTGTAGAGCATCGCGCTGATGTTGAGGGTCCCCGAGTTTTCGAATCGTTCGAATTTCGTCTCGATCGTAAAGGGGGTGTCCGTTGAGATCAGGTCGGTCTGCTGTTCGGGCACAATGCGGACTGAATCGAGACGGACTTTATCAGTCGCCGGGGCGTCGTCGATTGACCACTGACAACTGAGCGATGACTCAAGGGCCGCTGTCAGATACTGGGCCACCGTGTCCTTCACGGTTCCATCAGTTTTCACCTGACCCGCTTCGAGCCAGATGGCACGTGAACAAAGTCCGGAGATGGCCGTCATGTTGTGGCTGACGAACAACACGGTGCGACCCGACTTCGAGACGTCCCCCATTTTCCCAAGACACTTCTGTTGAAAGCGCGCATCTCCAACGGCCAACACTTCGTCGACCACGAGGATTTCCGGCTCCAGATGTGCCGCGACGGCGAAGGCCAACCGGACATACATCCCACTGGAGTATCGCTTCACGGGCGTGTCGAGGAATTCGTCGACTTCTGCAAATGCCACAATTTCATCGAACTTGCGACGAACCTCACTTCTCGTCATGCCGAGGACGGACCCATTGAGAAAGATGTTCTCCCGGCCGGTCAACTCTGGATGAAATCCCGTGCCGACTTCCAGCAGACTTCCAACTCGCCCGGCGACTCCGATCCTGCCTTTGGTTGGACGCGTGATATGCGAGAGGACCTTCAACAGCGTACTCTTGCCAGCTCCATTTCGGCCGATGATGCCAAGAACTTCGCCTTGCGAAACCTCGAATGACACGTCGCGAAGTGCCCAGATGTCTCTTGTCGATGTCAACTCAACGGGATCTCGTCCCAACCATTTTCGCGGAGCGTGCAACAAGGATCGACCGGCCCCCAACAGCGTTTCCGAGAAGCGCATGTAGGAAAACTGCGTTCCGAGATGGAACTGCTTTGAGACATGATCGACATGGATTGCGAGATCGTTCATCGGTCAGATTCGGTCAGCGATCCAGTCTTCGACGCGGCGGAAGTACCACAGGCCACCGGCGAGCACCAGGAGCGTGATGCCCACGGCGAACGTCAACATGCGAGCGGTGGGAGCCTCGGTCCCCAGGAGCGCCCAGCGGAAGCCGGCAATAATGCCCGCCATGGGGTTCAACTCGTACCACCACAGATTGTTCATGTTGTGCTGCGACGGGTCGTACGCGACCGGACTGGCGAAGAACCCGACCTGAATCAAGAACGGAACGATGTATCCGATGTCCCGGTAGAGACCGTTCAGCGCCGAAAGAAACACCGCGCTGCCGATCGCGAGCAGGATCGTCAACGCAACGAACAGAATCACGGCTGGTGACTGCGGGGCCGGTGCGAAACCGTACCACGCCATCAGGCCCAGCAGGAGGACGAAGCCGATTGCAAGTTCCAACAACCCGCACAACACGTTGGCCGTTGGGAGCAACATGCGTGGAAAGTAAACTTTCGTCACCAGTTGGCGGTTCGACACGAGCGTTTGACTGCCGTCGCGCATCGAGAGGGCGAGTAATTGCCAGGGCATCCAACCACAGAAGAAGGTCAGTGCATAGGGGAAACCAGGGACTGTCGGCTCGTAGTTGAGCAGAGAGAAGATGGTTTGAAAGACGAGAAACATGATCAGCGGCTGCAGGACGACCCACGCGACACCGATGACCGCCTGTCGATAGCGAACCTTCACCTCGCGGTCCGCGAGAACGATCGCCAATTCCCGGTACGCCCAGAGTTCACGAAAATCGACAAGCCGCCATCCGGGTACTGCCTCGAAGTAGTTCATCTCTCGCGATGCATGAGGACGAGATGCTTCCGATTCCACAGAAGTGTCGCTCCCCGATGCGGGCAGTTCAGAACTTGCATCAGGGAGGAATGGTGGCATAACCAAGAAGAATCATCTGTCAATCGACGGGAGCGTGACGCGGCTGCGGACGTTTCGTGACGATATCTCATCGCCGAAGTGCGGTCTATGCCCGAATGAGTGCATAAAAGGGTCGCACCAATTCTACCGATGATCAGTGTGACGATTACATCGACTGCCTGCGTACTGCGGACCTTTCGGGACGTCGTTGCCGTGTTCTTGTCGGCCTGCTCGCTCCGAGAGAGCACTGCAAAGGCAGTTCTCCAGTGCTGGGACCCCTTATGATTGCGGGATGACACTGGAGTCGATGCGAAATGGAAACATTCTCAGTCGAATTGATGGTGTGAGCTATGTTTGCGGGTTGGAGGAACATTTCGATTCCGATTCCGGAGTTTCACTTTCACCTCAGCGAGTCCACCCATGGTCAATCGGTTGTCAGACGATATGGGCCCGTCTCTTATTGATCCTCAGATCTTTGATCAGCAACAGTTGTTGCTGCGATGTATGGGAAATCTGGAGGTTGCGGAGCGTTGTCTGACTCGATTTCGTCAAAGATTAGAGGCCGATGTCGAGCAACTTCAGCAATCAGCCACTGTGGGCGACACAGGAGAAGTGGCGAGGCTGGCTCATTTCATGAAGGGATCGGCGGCGACTGTTGCCGCCACGGCATTGAGCCAGAAGGCACACAGTTTGGAATGTGCTGCTCGTGACGGCGGCACTGAGGAGATCGAGTTCGACCGCGCCACAAGGGAATTCATGAATGAAGCGGAGCGATTCATCGAAGCCGTTGCGCGGCTCGATGAAAACAGTTGAATCATCAACGAAAGCGTCATCCCCCAGCGACAACTGGTCGCATTGTGAATGCTGAGAAAAACAGTTGGACAACGTCATGAGAGTACTCGTTGTTGAAGATGATTGGATCACTGCCCAGGTGTTGACGAATGCCTTGGAGCGCATCGGCTATGAAGTAACAGTTGCCGAGGACGGCGATGCAGCCTATCGCCACGTTCGATCCGGTAAGTATCGTCTCGTTGTCACGGATTGGGAGATGCCCGGCATGTCGGGTATCGAACTGTGCCGACGCATTCGCAGCCGTCGTTCCGCTGGTTACGTCTACATTATCCTGCTGACCTCTTACAGGGGGGTCGAGAACATCGTTCGAGGGCTGGATGCCGGTGCCGACGATTATCTGACCAAACCATTTCAACCTGAAGAACTGGCGATGCGCATGCGGGTTGGCGTGCGGATTCTTTCGCTGGAAAGCCGAGACCTGACGATTTTCGCTTTGGCCAAGCTCGCGGAGTCGCGTGACTCAGAAACTGGCGAACACCTTGAGCGGATGCGAGAATACTGCCGAATTCTGGCTGACGAGTTGTCAATTCATCCCCGCTATCGGGACATTGTCGATGGGGAATTCGTGTCACAGATCTATCTCACAAGCCCACTCCATGACATTGGCAAGGTGGGGATTCCGGACAGCATCCTGTTGAAACCCGGGAAACTCACGGATGAAGAATTCGGCGTTATGAAAGAGCATGCCGTGATCGGAGGGCGGACGCTGGAGTCGGTCGCGCAACACCATCCGGAGGCCTCCTACCTCCAGATGGCGCGAGACATTGCATTAACCCATCACGAACGGGTCGATGGAAGCGGATACCCCTATGGACTCTATGGAGACGAAATCCCTCTGTGTGGGCGGATTGCCGCGCTGGCTGATGTTTACGATGCTCTCACCAGCAAGCGAGTCTACAAGGCCGCTTATGATCACAATATGGCCAAGGAACTGATCATCTCGGAGAGGGACAAACACTTCGATGGTGATGTTGTGGACGCGTTTCTCAGCCGTGAAGAAGAGTTTCTGGCCATCAGTAATCGCTTTCAAGGCGAAGCCCTGGATGCAATCATGCCCGAAGCTCAACTGGCAAACGTTTGAAGTGAACGCATGCGCATCATGAATACATCAACAAGGAATCTGGTCGTTCATCAATGGAGTTGTTGAGCCTTGGCAACGTTTGATCCGCGCCCTTTGGCAGTCGGCTGTGGGACGGCATCGTTTGCTCGGTCCAGACGCTCCGGTCGAACTGGAGCCGGTTCCGGTCGAGCAATGAAGTTCATGATGACGCCGTCTCCATCTCGCTGCACATCGATATGCGCCGTGTCGTACCCGGCTTCTTCGTACAGCCTCAGGCAGTCCTGCTCTGTTCGCTGGTAGAAGTGCCAGTCGACAAGCCATTGATAGACAGCCGCGTTGTATCGCAGACGATCCTTGAACGCCACGTAGACAACACCACCGTCAGACAATGATTCGCGCCAGCCTCGGAGAATGCGGATCATGTAGTCGTCCGGGATGTAATCGCACAGTCCGATGCTGTAGATGATATCCGAGCGACCAAACTTGCTGATCGTCGCCTTGGACGATGACATCCGCAGTGCATTGTAGCAGACGCACTCAAAATCCGGTTCAACGCCCGGTTGAGTCGCTACCTGAGTCCGCACGTGCTCGAGGGCGTGCTCGTCCATGTCGATGCATTTGAGGTTGACTGTCTGACCGTCCGCATCGAACCCACCGTCGTACTCACGAGCCGGACCACATGCGACATTCAGAATGGACAGCTCAGATTTGCGACGAACGATTTCCATTGAAAGGAAACGCCGAGCACCGGCCAAACGTGTCCGAACCCCATTTGCCAATGTTCGATTGAGGAAGTACAGGTCGAGATATCCACCGATCCCGCGACTCTTGGGGACGTTGTCGTAAATCGCCGACAAGAGCACGTAATCACCGGGATATCCGCGAGGCTTCGTGAACGCACGCTCCATGAACCAACTCTGGTCAAACCACGGCTTCAACACATCACGAAACTTTGCCTGCGTCTCCTTCAGGAGGTCTTCGTCGTCGCCGATTGTTTGTTCCATCTCAGCGGCGGCGGCCACGGCATCCGTGAGAGCTTGCGTCAGACGCTCAAGAACGGCATCTTCTTGGGGTTCCGCACCGGGAGGGACCTCTTCGGACAGCCGCTGGAGTTGGCGGGTGAGGTTTGCAACGTCTTGTTGCCAAAAGTGCGCGAGATCAGTTTTCATGGTTGACACGTCCGGGATTGAAAACAAGGAGCGGCCCACCCCTTTCGTACAGCTGCCAGAATAGCGAGAGGAGAAACAACTCACACAGCCATCATAATGCAGCGAAACAACAGCGGTATGCTATGACCGATGTTGCCGTTTCTCAACAAGAAGTTGAGCCGAAGCAGGTGATTTCTTGAGATGCTGAGGAAGATGCCATTCGTGGCTCACCAAGTGCGAGAAATTCCCAATCCGTCAGGGATTGCCAATCGCGACGAGTCGCTGCACCTGGATCCGAATTTGGGCGATGAATCATGTCGACATTGAGAGTTTTCTCGGCGAGGAATTGACGCAACCCTGCGAAGTGTCACGACCGTTTTTTTATGATGAACCCTCATCGAGTTGGGAAACGCTGTCTTGGAGGGGCCGTCATGTGGTGATTTGGCAACATCGAGCCCACCGCGAGCTAACCTTCAAGCAGTGAGGAGGAAGCGGTGCGCAAAATCGCAAGGCCATAGCACTCGCGGCCTCGAGCGAAGACAAATCATGGGAGCTCAGGTGAGTCGGATCACAGTTGCTCCTTGAAGCCATCGAAAAAATGAACGTGCATCGGCGATTCCCAACGACGTGACAGTAGCAATGACCTTATCCGTGTCGACATCTGAAATCGGGCAGCAATTCGATGCCACAGAGCTCGACAACGTCCGGCGGCTGTTGGCGGATCAGTATGAAATCGGTGAAGTGATTCGGGGGACATCGACTTCGATACGGTGTTTGGGCGTAAGCACACAAACGAGAGCACCGGTCATCATGCGTTTGACCTTGCTTGATTCGTTGCCGGCCGGTCGGAGGATGCGCATCGAACATGAGGCAGTTCTCAGTCTATCGCTCAACAGCGAATGGCTTCCGCGTGTATTCTTCGCGGGGCGACAGGAACGGTGGCACGTCGCTGTGCGGGAATTCGTGTCGGGAGTCTCCTTAGCGGAGCGATTCCGCAGTGGGGCGCTCGACAAACGTGAGGCACTTGCTGTGGGTGTTGGAATCTTTTCCGCACTCGCTGACCTGCACGGGTGCGGGCTGCTGCACCAGAATGTCACTCCGTCGAATGTCATTGTCGATGAACAGGGCACCGTCTCCTCGGTGAGACTCGTCGATTTTGGACAGCGGTCATCGGAATTTGACACGACGTCGATGTCGCAGGCGGACATCCAATATGCATGGTACATGGCACCCGAACAAAGTGGATTGATCGAGCAGGACATGACGGAGGCCTCCGATGTCTATGCTGCCGGGGCACTGCTGTTTCATTGCTTGTGCGGACATCCGCCATTTACTTCGGAAACACTGAGTGGAATTCTGCTGGATCACATGACTTCGCCAGTTCCCAGCATTCAGAAGGATTGTCCGGAGAACGTTCAATTCCTTGACAAAGTGCTTCAACGAACGATGCGTAAGGATCCTCGTGATCGGTACCAGTCCGCTGAGGCAGTGGTCGTCGATTTGCAACGGTTGATCGCTCTGGGGGAAGAAGGCGTCAACGAATATGACTACCTGATCGGAGCGAATGATCGCCGGAGAACTTTGACAGAGCCGGCTTTTGTCGCGCGGGCTGATGAGGTTGGACGAATCGATCAGCAGCGAACGTTGGTCCTCCAGGGACGAACGAGTGTCACTGTCGTCGAAGGGGAATCGGGTTCTGGAAAGACGAGACTTCTTGATGAAACTGCTCGTCGCGCGGCACAGCAGGGATTCCACGTTTTCAGGGGACGTGGAGCCAGCGAAGTGGCGTTAGAGCCGTTTCAAATGCTGCAGGGGGTTGTTGAGGGGATCGTCTCACGCGCTGGGAATGACCCCGACGCAACCGAGCAGTTCAAAAGAAGCATGAAGGATGATGCCGCTGTCATCTTTCGTGCGCTTCCCGGTCTGTCTCGTTTACTGGAGTCTGAAGAATCTTCGATCCAGGAATCTGCACATTTCGGAGAAGCGAGGACGATCGAATCGCTGACGAGAATGCTAATTCGTCTGGGCACCCGAGAGACCCCGGCGCTGGTCATACTTGATGACTGTCAGTGGGCAGACGAGCAGACTCATCAGCTGATTCGAAGACTGCGGGAGTGGGCGCTGACGTCCCCTCAGGAAGGTTCGTTGCAGCTGATTCTCGCGTTTCGAACGGAAGAGGTTCCCGAGGATCATGTCCTCCGGCAAGCGAATACAGACGAACATCTCAGACTCGCCGGCCTTTCCGATTCAGACGTCTGTAAGTTGGCTGAGTCCATGGCCGGTCGATTGCCCGTAGAGGTTCTCGAAACCGTCGCGCGCTTGGCGGAAGGGAGTCCGTTTATGGCATCGGCCGTGCTGCGCGGTCTGGTCGAGACGGGAGCGTTGATCGATACTCCGTCCGGTTGGACCGTCGATTCGCTGGCGATGGAGTCTGTGCATTCGTCAAGCCACGCAGGAACCATCCTAGCTCAGCGACTCGATCTTCTGCCCGCAGACTCACGACGTCTCCTTGCGTGGGGAGCTGTGTTGGGAAGTGAATTCGAGATCGAGCGAGTTTCCCGTCTCTCCAAACTCGATTCTTCAGAGGTAATTAAGGCGATCGATGCCGCAAGGAGTCGGCACCTGATCTGGTGCCGTCAGAATGGAAGCGAATGTGCGTTTGTCCATGACAAGATTCGAGAGTCGTTGTTGGAGCTTCTGCCGGAGGAGACAAGGAAAGAGCAACACTGTCAGGCCGCATTCGATCTTCAGCGGTACTCACCTGATCGCAGTTCGGCGATCGCGTTTCATTTCGATGCGGCCGGCATGCCCTTGGCGGCGCTCCGATACGCACTGCAAGCGGGAGAGCAGGCCAGTGAGCAGCATGCTCTGGAAATCGCTGAGCAGCAATTTCGGATTGCACGTCGCGCGGGGGACGATGCTGACCGACAGATCCGATTCCTGACCGAATCGGGGCTGGGCAATGTGTTGATGGTTCGAGGGCGCTACGGCGAAGCCGCAGAGGCATTTGAGAACGCAGCACGTTTTGCAGAAGGGGATGTGGCGAGGGCGGAGTTGCAAGGCAAGCTCGCAGAGTTGGCCATCAAGCGTGGAGACATGGACCAGGCCGTTCGCGACTACGAATCCGCACTGCTGCTCCTGGGAACGCGAGTGCCTCAGTCACAATTGATGCTGCTGGTGTTGTTCATTTGGGAAGCAGTCATTCAAACGCTCCACACGTGTCTTCCGTCCCTTCTCGTTCGACGTCACGCCTCCGCACCGTCGAGAAGAGATCGTCTGAAGATGAAGCTGTTCAGTGGACTGAGTCACGGATGTTGGTATTGCAGAAGTAAGCTCTCCGTCTATTGGTCGCACTTTCGCGGGATGAATCTGGGAGAGCGATTCAAACCATCGCTCGAACTTGCACAGATCTACGCAGATCACGCACCCGCGATGACGATCATTCCGATCCCGTTGTTCCAGCGAGGAATCAATTATGCGGAGAAGTCTCTCGCCATTCGCCGCGATTTCGGTGACCTGTGGGGGCAGGGACAATCGTTACACTATCACGGAATCGTGCACTATGCGGCGTCCCAGTTCGAAGAGTGTATCGAACGATGCCGTGAGTCGATTCGCATCCTGGAGCGGCTGGGAGATTATTGGCAGGTGCACATTGCACGGTATCAGATTGCGGCGTCGTACTACCGACTCGGCGATGTCGCGTCTGCGATTGCCGAGGCGAAGTTGAATCACAAGTCGGGGATCGAACTCGGGGATGAACAAGCGTCAGGGATCATCCTTGACGTTTGGTCCTGGTCAGCGGAAGGTCGTGTTCCCAAGGAGATTTTCCTAACGGAGCTTCGACGAGATCGACGTGATGCTCAGGGCAAAGCCCAGGTCTTGGGAGCACAAGGGCATCGCGAGTTGTGTTCAGGCGAGCCGAGGCGTGCCTGTGCCACGTTTGAACGAGCAATTCAAGTTTGTAAAGCAGCCGGAGTGCGCAATGTGTATACGCAGCCACTCTATTCGTGGAGAGCGACCGCACTACGACAATGGGCGGAGCAGACGATCGCCCTGACACCCGAATTCCGGCAACTTCTCATGCAACGTGCTCATGACGCCGCAAGACGTGCGGTCAGTCACTCTCGCTTTTATTCTAACGAACGTCCTCATGCATTGCGTGAACTTGGTCTCGTCTATGCGATGCAAGGTCGTGTGCGTCGTGCACTAGGATGCTTTGATCGCAGTCTTGCTCTGGCGAGGTCGATGGGAGCACGTTACGAGTATGCAAGGACGGCTGCGGTCCGAGCCCGGCTGTGTCAGGAACTTGGACATCCCAATGCTGATGAGCAATCGCGCGAAGCGCAGCGGTTGCTGACGGAGCTTCGTCCCCCGCTCGATTCAACTTCGCAAGACACCGCCAACTACGCCCCGCCGAGCCTTTCCCTCATCGACAGATTTGGGACCCTTTTAGATTCCGGGCGAAAAATCGCGTCCGCTTTATCAACCTCTGTCATCTATCACGAATTGTTGTCCGCAGCCCTGCGACTTCTTCGAGGCGAAAACTGCACGCTCTTGATCCTCAATCAGTCCGGTGACGAGAGATCATACGAGCCATTCGAGCATTCCTCGAAACAATCCTTTGACTACGCACTTATTGATGGCGCCCTTGACCACGGGAACGCCATCTCGAATTTCAGTGGCCCGAGCGGTGGAGTACTGATGAGGGCGGGTGAGAGCAGAGACAGCTCGGTTCTTTGTGCACCGGTCATGGTGCGTGGACGGGCCGTAGCATGTCTTTACGTCTCCCACGAACACATCAGCGGATTGTTTGGACCAACGGAGGAACGTCTGGCAGATTTCATTACCACGATCGCCGGTGCAGCGTTGGAGAACGCAGAAGGCTTTGCAGAGATGCAACGCCTCAATGTGACCCTCGAAGAACGTGTCGCGGAACGCACCCAGGCCGTTGAGCAGCGGGCGATTGAGCTGGCATCATCGAATGAGAAACTTGCGCAGACCGCTCGCCGGCTTCGCCACGCGAGGTCAGAGCTAATTACCTCGAAGAAACAGGTTGAAGCGGCGAGTCAAGCCAAGAGCCGCTTCCTGGCGGCGATGAGTCATGAGGTGCGCACTCCCATGAACGGTATCATCGGCATGGCGGAACTCGCCTTGCGTACGCCGCTCTCGGACCAACAGCGAAACTACCTGACCATTCTCAACGAGTCGGCCGGTTCGCTGCTCAACCTTCTCAACGACGTCCTTGACTTCTCGAAGATCGAGGCTGGGAAGATGGAGGTGGAGCAAATCACCTTTGATCTTCACGAGGCGATTTCAGGTTGCGGTCGCATGTTCGCGGGTCGTGCTGGCGAAAAGGGCGTGGACCTCATCTGTCACGTTGCACCTGATGTTCCCCAGCAGGTTGTTGGCGATCCGAGTCGCCTCCGCCAGGTGATCATGAATCTCCTGGGCAACGCGATCAAATTCACGGAACAGGGAGAAGTCATTCTGCATGTCCAGCGAGAGACGTCCACCGAATCGGGCGAACGTCCGTTTCAGATGCACATGAAAGTGGAAGATACAGGCATTGGTATTTCACCCGAGAATCAGAAACTCGTTTTCAACGCTTTTGATCAAGGTGAAACGTCCCTCACTCGGAAGTACGGCGGGACGGGATTGGGACTCTCAATCTCCGCAGAACTGGTCCAACTGATGGGAGGGCGCATCTGGGTCGAGAGTGAACTGGAAGTCGGGTCGTGTTTCCACGTCATCTTGCCGTTCGATGGTGCGGTTGAGACGACTCCGCCAGACGACGGGCCAACGACGTTGGCGGGGATGAACGCCTTAATGCTATCGACCTCCCAACGCGCTCGAGAGATGTACGTTGAATCATTGAGAAGCAGTGGACTGACCGTTGCGACAGCAGTCAATGGAGATGAGGCACAACTGTTCGTCCTCGAAGCGGAGCAGCAACAGCGACCGTTCTCTGTGGTATTCATCGATGCCGGAATCGAGATGGATGTGAATCGCGCCCTGCTCAGCCGGCTGTGCTCAACGATTGGGAACGAACGCACCCGAGTCGCTGTGCTGACACCAGTCGCTCTCATGGAACATTCCGGTCAGTTTCAAGAGTGGGGTGCGGATTACGTCTTGATGAAACCAGTCATGCCGGCGGATTTGTTGGCATGCGTCCGTCAGGTTGCGGCAAAGGTTGGTATCTCCGCACAGGAATTCGGTCAGTCCGTTCAATCAGAGGGAATCGTTGCCAGTTCCGCATCGTCACCCCCGGCAGAAGGTCGCTCACTCAGAGTCCTCGTCGCCGACGACAGTCCAGTGAATCAGGACGTCGCCTGCGGACTATTGGAGTTGATGGGATACGAGGTCCAAGTTGTGAGCAATGGTCGAGAGGCCATCGATACTGTTGCAGCAGGCGAATTTGATGTCGTCCTCATGGACGTTGAAATGCCGGAGGTGGACGGGTTTGAGGCGACTCGTGTCATTCGCGAACGGGAATCTGCGAGCGGTCAACACACACCGATCATCGCCATGTCGGCCCATGCCGTTTCGGGGTTCCGGGAAATGGGATGTGCAGCTGGTATGGACCACTTTGTTTCGAAGCCAATCAATCCCGATGAGGTCCAGACTGTGCTCCGAAACCTTGATCAATTCGTTCCGGGAAGAACGGATGAGATCACCTCGTCATGACACCCTCGACGACGAATGTCTTTGGATATCATCAGTAGTGACAACCATATCTCTGACCAAGCTCGCAACCCGGACTCACAACGAAATACGCTTGAGGGCGCGTGCCTGAGAAGCGAGTCGAGGTCAAAGTGCTGACCGGTGGTGTGACGCTTGGCTGGGTCCCTGGGCCTTCATCCGTCTGAGCGGAATCAGCTTGCGTGGTCAGTGCTGTCGTCAATCGGTCGTATTGTGCACTGAAGCTGTCCTTCGCTTGCAATAACCGTGGTGACACAGCAGCCCATGTCTCGTTGCCAAAACGAAACAGGAATAACCCAAGGGCAAGCATCATGATGATCATTGTGTCGGTTTGTCTGAACCAGCGTCCCATATCATCCTCTCCGAATCGTCACGATCTACCAATACGATCACTGACCCGAACCCGGGCTTCCACAGGAAAACGTCGAGCGGAGCTGAATCTTCCAAGAAACTCAGGTGTCCAGCGAAATACTGCTGTCACACGGAGTTCGGCGAACACGGCTCCTCGCATCCCCCGAGGGTGCTTGATAATCTGAACGTAAAGGTGTCCACCTGACATTTCGCCCGTCGAGGCTTTCAAGGTTGATGAGCAGCACCAGCGTCATTCAAGTCGACAACCTGAGAAAGACGTTTCGGGAAGGCTTCTTCCGTCGACGCGATATTCAGGCGCTGAAAGGGGTGTCGTTTGATGTGCCACGTGGGTCGATTTTTGGTCTGCTTGGGCCGAACGGAGCCGGGAAGACGACTCTCATCAAAGTCCTGCTCGGAATTGTCCGTCGCTCCAGCGGAAACGCGACCGTGTTCGGATTCACTGCCGGGCACCGAAAGGCTCGTCAGCAAATCGGGTATCTCCCTGAGAACCATCGCATCCCGCGACACCTCACTGGACACTCGGCGCTGGAGTATTACGGGTGCCTCAGTGGCATGTCGGTCAGGGTCATCAAACAGAAGCGGGAGGAATTGCTCGACACCGTTGGCCTTGCAGAGTGGGGGACCACGAGCGTCTCCAAGTATTCCAAAGGGATGCTCCAACGGCTCGGACTCGCACAAGCCATGCTCCATGAACCTGAGTTGATCGTCCTCGACGAACCGACTGACGGCGTCGATCCGGTTGGGCGCACCGAAATACGTGCCGTCCTCAAGGGATTGCAACAACAGGGAACGACGATCTTTCTCAACAGTCATCTGCTCCAAGAGGTCGAACTCACGTGTGACCGGGTCGCCATCATGGCAAAAGGTCAGGTGAAGACGGTCGCCGACGTCACGGAACTCACCAAGCCGGGTGCGGACCTTCGTCTGCGACTCATCGGGGCGAGGGAGGAGGTGACGCAGGCACTCACGTCCGTCGGGATCAATTACCCACAAATGATCAGCGATCCCGACGGCAGCATCAATGTGCGAGTCACCACAGGCGATCAGGGTCACGTTGACCGCATCGTCGATGCTTTGCGGGCTCGGTCGATCACGATTCGTAGCCTCGAACCGACACGTAACTCGCTGGAGGAAGCCTTTCTCGGACTCGTGCGGGAGTCGACAGGCTGATGAGACCTTATCTCGCTGTCATCAAAGACTCCTTCCGCGAGGCATTCGCAGCACGTGTCTTGTGGCTCACATTGGGTCTGATCGGCCTGTTTCTGTTCGCGATCGCTCCCCTCTCGCTCGATCCGGGACTGGCGACCGAGTTGGAGTCGGAGGAGGTCATTGACGGCTACGGATTGGCAGCCGAGTTAGTGGCGGCCTCGCGCTCAGATGAACCGTCTCCCTCCCGGCACTTGTGGTCCATCCTGTCATCTTCGATTCGTGAGAAAGTGCAAGAGGGAGCGAAAGCGGCCGAGTCATCAAGCGGTCGCCGAGGACGACTGCGCCGCGAATGGAACGCTTTGCTGGAAAAGCCGGAATTCTACGATGCGGAGTCGTGGCAGGATGTCGAACTGGACGACGAGTTGCATTCACTCGCGGTTCGTGATGACCTCAGCGAGGCCGAGTTGCGGGCGAGAAACCGACGTCTGCTCGCCGCCGCATTCCCCGACCACATTCGTCTCGATCGAACCGAGGTGATGTACCTCAGCTATTTCGGCTGGAGGTTGGACGCACCAATCCCCATCAGCCCCGAAGGAAAAACCAAGCTGGTCAACGAAGTTGTCGTAGCAACGTGTGCGATCCTGCTGGGGTTCTTCGGAGTGTTCATTTCCATTCTTGTGACGGCGTCCCTCGTGCCGCGAACATTCGAGGCAGGCGAAATCAGTTTGCTGTTGAGCAAGCCCGTCTCTCGACCACTGTTGTTCCTGACCCGGTTCCTGGGCGGCTGTGCTTTCACACTGGTCAACGCCGCTTTTCTGATGGCCGGCCTTTGGCTGGTCGTCGGGCTGCGGTTCGATGTCTGGAATCCGCGGCTGCTGCTCTGCATTCCGATCTATCTGTTCCTGTTCATGATCTACTACGCCGTCTCAGCCACAACGGGGGCCATCTGGCGGAACGCAATTCTTTCGATCTGTCTCACCCTCGTGTTCTGGTTCACCCTGTTTCTTCTGGCGACCGCCCGCGATACCGTGGAGGAACTGGTGATTGCTCCCAATCGGCTTTCACAATTGATTCCGATCGATGATGGGCTGTTAGTCGTCAACGAAAGCCTGGAGGTCATGCAATGGAGCGAGGTCACCCCGATGGGCGGTCCGGGATGGAGTGAGGTGTTTCGAGACTCTGGAGGCGGGCCACCTCGATTCGCCCGCCGCTTTGCCTTTGCGGACTCTGGATTCCGGCCCGTCTATGATGCGGAGCAGGATCGCATGCTCGCGTTGGAAGCTCTTCCCGGGCGTGGGTTCGGTGCGCGCAGTTCCTCGCGAGTGCTCGTGGGACACCGAGAGCAGGACTGGGAGCGAGAATCGGCCGGACAGGCCCCCACTCCCATGTCTTCAATCTTCGTCGACGAATCCGGCCGTGTCATTCTCGTTGGTCTGGACCACATTTATGAGTTCACCGGCAACGCAGTCGAGCAGTCAGAAACTCAGAAATGGCTGGCCGAGAAGTTGTCCGGCTTCATGAAGTTCGGTAACGACGACGCCTTTCGCGAACTGCGACCGGACCTCGATGAATGGAAGCCCCCCTTCGCTGTCGATATGGACACCTCGACCGGTGCACTGGCTGTCTACTCAGACGGAGAGCTGTCTGTGCTCTCCATCGGCGAAGAGGGCCGCTACGACCTCAGTGCAACGACTGATCTGGAGCCGGAGGATAAAACCGGCGGGATCGTCGTCATCCGTGGAGACCATTTCTTCCTGACTCGCGAGTCGGGCGAGGTCAGTCTGTTCGATGCCGCGACTCTGAAAGAGATTCAACGTTACACGCCGTTTGAAGAGTCTGAGGTCGAGCAGATGACAGTCTCGTCGGATGGACGTTATGTGGTCGCGTTATCTGACGAAAAACAGGCTTGGTTGTACGACCTCCAAAACAGCAATGACCTCAGCGAGGCAGTTCCCGGACAGGGGGACATCGAGGCCATTGCGTTCAACTCGCAGAAAGAGTTAATCACCGCGGATCGCACTTCGCGGGTGCGTGTCGTCAACCCGGCCAAGATGAACATCGTCGCCGAGTATGACCCCGGTCTTGATATTACCGAGTTGGCCTACCGCTATTGCCTCAACCCGATGTACATCGTGCTGCCGAAGCCGGGCGAGTTAAATGCGATCGTCAATGAACTGCTAACCCAACCGGACGAGGCTTCAGACGATTCGTCTGAGGACGAGTTTGCTGACCAACGACGCACGCACTCTGAACTTTGGTCTGCCTTCTGGAGCAATCTGGCGTTCCTCGTGGTCATCCTCGGCTACGCATGCTGGCACGTCAGCCGCAGGGACTTCTGACAGAGTAGCCATCACACTCCGCGTGATGAGCGGATGAAGGACCAGCTCCCGTAAAATTCGAAAGCGTGCAAGCGACACTGACATCACGGCGGAGCGTGATGGCTACTTTAATATGACTTCGCGAACACGATCCGCTGCTTGCTCTCACGACCGGTGAACGGACATGTGCCCGGTTCGGGGTCATCGACCAGCGGGATGCAGCGGGGTGTCACCTTGAGCGGTTTGATGACCTCGTCAACTTTCTCATCGAGCCCACCCCAGTGGGTCATCGCGAATCCGCCGGGGGCATCGTCAGCGAAGTAGTCCCGGAAGTCATCCAGCGTGTCGATCTCCTGCGTCGCCTCGTCTCGCAACTTGCGAGCACGGTCGACCAGCGTCTGCTGAATCTCATCGAGGAGCGTCGTCAAACTCGCGACGAACTCGGCTCGCGGAACGCCCAACTTTTCCTTGGGCCCCAAGTCTCGTCGACCGAGGAACACACTGTCGCTGGCGATGTCGCGCGGTCCGATCTCCAATCGGAGGGGCACCCCTTTCTTGATGTGCTGCCAGACCTTATCGCCACCTCGCAGGTCTCGGTCATCGATTACGACCCGGACCCGTTCCTCGTGATACCGCACGTCTGACAACTCTTTTGAGAGTGAATGGCAGTAGTCCAGAACTTGTGTTCGTTCCTCATCGTTGCGATAGATCGGAATCATCACCACGTGCTTCGGCGCGAGACGTGGTGGGAGCACGAGCCCATCATCATCAGAGTGCGTCATGATGAGTCCGCCGACGAGACGTGTCGATACGCCCCATGACGTCGTCCAGGCGTACTCCTCCTGCTCGTGCTGGTTCTGGAACTTGATCTCCTGCGCCTTCGAGAAGTTCTGACCGAGGAAGTGTGACGTCCCCGCCTGCAAGGCCTTGCGGTCCTGCATCATGGCTTCGATGGTGTACGTCGAGACCGCTCCCGGGAATCGCTCATCGGGCGTCTTCTCACCCTTGATGACCGGCATGGCCATTACGTTCTCAGCGAAGTCTGCGTAGACGTCAAGCATCTTGAGCGTCTCTTCGATCGCCTCCTCACTGGTCGCGTGAGCCGTGTGTCCCTCTTGCCAGAGAAACTCGGCTGTCCGCAGGAATACGCGCGGCCGCAACTCCCAGCGGACGACGTTCGCCCATTGGTTGATGAGGATCGGCAGGTCGCGGTACGACTGCACCCACTTGGCGTACATGTCGCCGATGATCGTCTCACTCGTTGGTCGCACGATCAGCGGCTCTTCCAGCTTGCCCGCCGGTTTGAGTCCGCCTTCGCCGTCCGGTTCGAGCCGGTGATGCGTGACGACCGCACACTCCTTTGCAAACCCCTCGACGTGCTCGGCCTCCTTCTCCAGAAAGCTCATGGGGATGAACAACGGGAAGTACGCGTTGACGTGCCCGGTCGCCTTGAACCGGTCATCCAACTCCCGCTGCATGCCCTCCCAGATGGCCCAGCCCCACGGCTTGATGACCATACACCCCCGCACGGGCGACGTCTCCGCCAGATCGGCCGCCTTGACGACCTGCTGATACCACTCGGGATAATTCTCGTCACGCGTCGGCGTAATCGCCGTCTTGGGCTTCGCAGCCATGATATCTTCCTTAGTAGGGTGGGCTGTCCCACCAATGAAACGTGCTCGTTGAAGACTTTCTTCAACGCGGAAGATAGTTCGTTGGGCGTTACCAGTGAACCGCCAAGCCGCAAAGTGCGCCAAGGGATCGATGGTAATGACGTTAACTGAGGCTGTTTCGCGGAGTTCTTGAACTCTAAGATGCGTTCTTCTGGTTGATGTGATTGATCACTTCGACTGCCTGATCACGGTCGACGACGCAGCAGACAGGGAATGTTTCCCCAACGTCAAGGATCACGCCCTTCCACTGACTGACGGCCCATCCTGGACGGGCAGTCACGTCAGTCAAGGCGTATACCTGTGTCGGTCCCATACGACTGGAGGTGTGGTTGGTTTGAACAAGCAGTTCTGTGTCGGTGACTCGAATTCTAAATGTTTCGTACGCGCAGGCGATGAACCCAATCGAAACGAAAGTGAGTGCAATCACCCCTGTCCGGAAAAGCAAGGGTGTCAGCCCAACGTCGTCGCGCTGATGCGGGGGCCGCGACATGCCAAAGAAGTCTTCTCGAACAAGATCTCCATGCAGTCCGACGAAGTCGAGACAGATGCTGAGGCCGAACATGACCATGCTGAACACGAGAAGTCCGATGAAGAAGATCGCTCCCGTTGTCACGGCCTGCTTCAATAGACCATGCCAACATAGGAGTAGGCGCAGGAGGCCGTGATCAGTGACCGTGAAGACAATTCGTGAAGTTCGCGTTGCCATAAGGCAGAAGAACGGAAATTAGGACGATTGGATCAATACAAATGACCGTCCACCGATCCGAAATCCTCGAAAATGCGGCAGGATCACATTCTGACGGCTCGTCGACCGAGAAGATACCATGACGCCCGCGGCTCAGCACGTTGATCTGATGTGAGACGGCGGTCTCGTTAGAATTCGGTCCAGCGCGTATTCGACAAGAGAGCGGATGACCTACGCATCCCGGACGCTGAACTCTTCACCTCGCGTCGGTCCCGCTTTTGGACACCACCAACCGCTAAGGCGCGATCCGGGGACCGTGACGTGCGACGATTCGGGCGTTACCATGATGCCCTTCCACGGTTACACACACATTCCGGCAATAATCTCTGCATGACCACTGCACGCCTCAGCACGGGGCTTCCCGAACTGGATGACCACCTCGGCGGCGGTTTGCTGCCGGGGACGCTCACGGTCGTTCTCGGGGCGACCGGCATCGGAAAGACGCAGTTGGGGGTGCAGTTTGCTCAGGCGGGGCTGGAACAGGAGGGTGAGCGGGGAATCATCTTTGACATGTCGTCGCGGGGG
Source organism: Planctomycetaceae bacterium (assembly GCA_020426505.1). Lineage (GTDB taxonomy): Bacteria > Planctomycetota > Planctomycetia > Planctomycetales > Planctomycetaceae > JAHBXU01. Next base: position 21,320 of record JAGQPX010000059.1, read on the forward strand.
GATTCGCAGAGTCATGCGGAGTATGCGGAGCGGTTGTATGACTGGTCGCTGCGTGAGGCGTCTGTGGACGGGCGGGTTGTCGAGGATGTGTGGCAGCGGGACGTCGCTCGAGCCGATTCGCTGCATCTGTTTCGGCAGGCGGGGCGGCGAGTGACGACGAGTGATCTGGACTTTGATCAGCAGAAGGAATGGAAGGCCGAGCTGAATCGCAAGCTGCATGAGACAATCCGGTTTTTCTACGGCAACTTCGCTCACGGGGTGCGTCGCTGTGTGATCGATGGCATCGAGCCGACCGACCGGCCCAGCGACTCGTTTCAGTTCGACCTGTTCGAGTACATCTCGCATCAGATCCTGCGGAAGGAGGACGAGTGGGTGGCGAGAGACCTGTTTCGGGAGCGGTATCGCGAGAATGCTGAGCAGGTCGCTGCTCATGCCTACGAGGTGAAGTCGATCGCCGGGCTGCTGCTCTGCACGACGAAGGAAACCATGCTGGACGACCTGATCGAGCGGCCACTGGAGGCGGGCGATGCCCTGTCGAACGCGAACTCGATCATCCTGATGGGCAAGGTGCGAGACGGCTCGAAGATGGGCCGGGCCCTGCATGTGGCCAAGCACCGAGGCAGCGCGTGTGATGACGGCATTCATCCGTACGTAATTACGGAGCAGGGCCTTAGAATCACGGATCGCTGACCTTCAAAGTCCGGCGAGAATTGCCGTAGCGGAGCAATCGTTGCGATTGCTTCAAGTCGACCGATTGTCATTGCCGATAGCGCCGATACGAGATGCGATAGACCGTCTCGCCGTGCGCCGCTGGCCGGGGTAGCCAATGCGTGCTTTGCGGCGTGGGTCTTCGCTGTCGAAATGGAATCGGCTATGACACATTTCCGTCAGACATCAACAACACGGTCTATGCTCTTCATCGCTGTGATCGCAGCGCTGGGCGTGACAGGACCGTCGATGCAGGCCGCAGACCCGGTGTTCACGAACAAGGGTCGCTTCCGCATTCCGTATCAGCTCGATGCTGACGAGATCAAACGACTCGGCGCGACTGAGATCCAGTTGCATGTCTCGACGGACGGTAGTCGTAACTGGCGGTTGGTCGACTCGGTACCTCCGGTCGCTGGCAAATTCACCTTTGATGCAGCCGGCGATGGGGAATACGCCTTTGCTGTTCGGACGGTTGACCGGGACGGCGAACTGCATCCCCCGGGTCCATTGGCAGCCGGGTTGGTCGTGACGGTTGATACTGCTGCTCCTTCACTCCAATTGGAGGCTGAAGCATCCGCGGGGGGTGAGGTCACCGTGCGATGGCAGGCGGACGACATTCACTTGGATGTCGACTCGCTGCAGTTGGAGCATCTGGACTCGACAACTCAGGGCTGGCAACCGATGCAGGTTGTCGCGACCGAGAGTGGGCAGACCAGTTGGACCGTGACCGGAGGCGGCGTCGTTCACGTGCGCGGGTCAATTGTCGACGCCGCTGGGAACGAGTCGAGCGCTGAGGCTGAGGCGCGGATCGAACAAGACGGGAATGCCCCTCTTGTCACAGACCCATCCTTGCTGCAAGGACCGATCGCTGTAAACAACGCAGCGGCGCCGCAGGCAATCGAGCAGAACGAACGGAGTCTGCCGTCGATCAATCCGAACAACAGTCCCATCAGTCGGCCGGTCTCAGCGACGCCTGGCCAAAACCCGGCCGTGACGCAGCCTCGCTGGAATCAGTCACCGGTGCCTCAGTCTGTCGCCAGCGCGCGGCGAGTGAACTCAACCACATTTCAGATTGGCTATGCCGTCGATGATGTGGGTCCCTCGGGAGTCAGCAGTGTCGAGCTGTACTTGACGGAGGACGAAGGCCGGAAATGGTACCATTACGGAGTTGACGAAGACGGACAAAGTCCATTCCGCCTGACGGTTCCGGATGACGGGACCTACGGATTTGCCGTTCGAGTCCGTAGTGGTGTGGGACTGGCGCACGACCCGCCGCAACCGGGCGAACGTCCCGAACTGGTGGTCGTCGTTGATCGCCAGCCGCCTGAGGCGACCATTCTTCCGCTCAAGCAGGGGCAAGGATCATCGCCCAATCAACTGGTGATTGAATGGACGCTCACGGACGATGCTCTCGCTGAGCATCCCGTCGCCCTGTACTTCGCTGAGCGTCAGTCGGGACCATGGCAGCCGATTACCGGCTGGCAGCCGAACACAGGGCAGTACACGTGGAACTTCGGACCAGACCTCCCGAAGCAGGTCTATATTCGCCTTGAGGCCCGGGATGCAGCCGGCAACATTGCTCGTGTCGATTCAGACGAACCGATGGTGATCGACCTTTCACGTCCAACGGCTCGGATTATCGAGGTCGAGTCGGTCAACTGACCGAAGTTTGAGTTATACGGTCTTTTCGCTGTCGACAGAGTCTGATGCAGAGACTGGCTCGGATGTTGGAGGCTCGAACTTGGGCGATGTGACGCTCTGTGAGTCGCTCTTTGGCTGGGGTCGATAGTTGCTTGCCTGATTGGTGGCCGACCGGACTTCGTCCTCGATGCCGCTGACGCCCTTCTTGAACTCGACAATCCCCTTGCCGAGGCTCCGTGCGACCTCCGGCAATCGCTTGCCGAACAACAACAGCGCGATCATCCCGATCACTAAGAGTTCCATCGGTCCAGGTGATCCGAACATTTTTCTCTCCCAACCTCTCGTCGCAAATTCGTAGTGCCACGGGCACTTTGGTGTAGCGGCGTTTGGACGCCAAAACGCCTAAGGTTCATGCACGGTTCGCCGATGGGGACGCGACACTTATCTGTCCCCCGCTAAAGACGTGTGTCTTGATGATTTCCATCAGTTCTTATCGTTGCCTGCCCATCTTGTCAGGTCAAGTTCATCATGGTGGAATTGGTGTTCCAGTTGGATCACCTGTGTCGTGATGCAGTCGTTTGAATTATCCCGCCTGATCGATGTCGTTCTGGACGTTCCGCAGCCCCTTCTGGAACTCATTCATTGATGAGCCAAGATTTCGGGCGACCTCCGGGAGCCTCTTGCCAAAGAGCAACAGGGCAATCACGCCGATCACCAGCATTTCCATGGGGCCAGGCATTCCAAACATGCGTTCTCTCCACTGAAATCTATCTTGTGAAACTCGTTATTCCAATCGCAGCTCAGGAATCCGTGACCTTAGCCTGAGGTGAGTCGTCATTGGTCGTTTCCGTGTCCTCGGAAGCTCCCTTTTTGAACTCAACGATACTGCGTCCCAAGGAGCCCATGACCTCCGGCAGCCGTTTGCCGAACAGCAATAGAATGATGCCGGCGACGATCAGGAGTTCGAAGGGACCCGGCATGCCGAAGACCGCGAGGAGCAATGTGTCTGTCATTTTGATTGACTCGCAGTGCATCTGGTTGCCCTCGAAGGTGACTCGTCGTTCAGCGTTTCATCAACAACATCACTGAATTGATGTGTGTGGAAACAGTTTCTGGAGGCATCAGCCCACGCGACTTCCAGCATACCAAGCCGGTGGAGGAAGACGAGCAGACTTACCCAACGCCGACTAGTTTTTCGTTGATCTCTAAAATCGATCAACATCACTGTGGCGTCGCTGTCCACTCAATTTGCCCGCAGGAGAGCAGGACTGGGGAGCGGGAATCAGTTCGAGTGTATTGTATCCGTGCGAATGGCAGTGTCAATCACGCTTCGTCATGTGAAGAACGAAGTAGCGATGTCACTGCGTTTCAGAATGCAGCCGGTATGTCTTCGGCTGGAATTTCACCCTGTGCTTCATTTGGGATGTCAGCGTCACTTTCCGGTTGATCGTCGGAGAATTCCGGCAGCATGGGCTGTCGCTCGGGGAACTTGTGGTACTTCGGGAAGTCCGAGCCCAGTTCTCGCAGGCACATGATCAACCCCTGAGAAGTTGCCAGATACACACGGTCTGTGCGGTCGTTGTTTACCCGCACAGACATTTCCCTGAGTGGCAAGACTCCCGTGATGGCCCCATCGTATCGAGAGAGGATCAGCAGGTTCCCCAAATCGTCGGATGTAAATACCGACTGTGCTGAGGCCGCGAGGAATTCTGTGGCCTGAATTTGTTTCCACATCACCCGTCCCTCGGCGGTTGTCAAAGCAGTCATGCCTCCTCGTTCGGGGGCGATGAAGACTTGTTGTCCGACAATCTGGGGTTGCCTGCGGATGGGGAGACCGGTGACGTGTGTCCACCGCAATTTGCCGTCCAGCTGATTAATGCAGAAGAACCGAACGTCATCTGAGGCAATGAACAGAGCGTCCTGATTTCGACCGATCGGGGCGATGATGGGTCCATCCGTCTCAAACTGGAAATGCACGTCTCCGTCATTCAGGTCGACCGAATACAGGGACCCGTCCTCACTGGCAAAGTTGACCCGCGGGCCAGCCGCAACCGGAGGAGATGTGATCGGTCCGTCGACACGATGCCGCCAAGCGACCGTCGCATTGGAAAAGTCAGGCAGAAGTCGGTCCTGAAAAAGATTTCGGATGTTCGCGAGGTCGAACGCCCAGGCACTACCGTCCAGCGAACCGATATAAACTTGAACGTCGTTGACTTCGGGGGCGGTGGACGGATGAGTCGGCAGGTTTAGTTGCCACAGCAGTTTTCCGTTGAATTTGTCCAGAGCGAACAGGTTCATCCCGGTTGCGAGCAGGAGCTGGTCCGAGTTTGTTGATACCGGAAAACTGGGGGCCTCAGGAGTTCCGAGGAGTCGTGACCACAATCGTTCGCCAGTTTCCGCATCAAACGCAGTCAGGATGCCCGTCCGCGACTGAGCGTAAAGCAATTCTTCGTCGGCGGTGAGGTGCAGCAACTTGTCCGTCGACGAGTCGAGCGTTGCCTGGGACCACCACGCGCGTTCGAGCCCAAAACGATCGAGTTCAGCAGGCGTCGGCAAGGCGGATTGCCTTCCGAATTGAGCATGCGCTGTCCCGACGACAGATAGACACAACAGCAAAGTCAGCAAACGGGCAGCACAGCGGGTCATCGGCTCACCTCATCGCACTCAGGCGACAGCGGAGATTAGGAAAGGATGAGGGGTAACGGAACCACCTCACGACCTTGGGGCGAGCCTCCTGCTCCCAATTCTGGCGCCCAAAGGCGCACATCTGTTGAATCGAGTCTTCAGATTTCGTTCATGACATTTTATGCACCAGCCCTGTGCAACGTCAAAACCCGATTCGTTGATGACAGGTGTTCCGGCTGTCTCGATCCGGGAATGTGGGGCAATCGATACGACCAACAGGATACGCCTGTATTTCGAGGCCGTCCGAGCGTAACATCAAGTGTCGACAACACCATGCACTCCGCCATCGTAACCATGGGCGAGCGAGGGAACATATTGACTCTCGCGATCGTCATCGGACTCATCTGTCTTGGCGCCCCCCCAAAGGCACGAGGGGATGTCGTTTGTCTTAAGAATGGTGGGCAGATCCGTGGAGAGGTGCAGGAATCAGCTCCGGGGAAGGAGCCAAACGAAATCACCGTTCTCACGTTGACCGGTGCGATGGTTTCGATTGAAAAGGACACAGTTGCTTTTGTGACTCCTCGTTCGCTACGAATCGAGGAGTACGAGACACGAGCCCAGGCGACACCCGACACCATCGAAGCCCATTGGGAATTGGCCGAGTGGGCGCGGGAACAGAATCTCCGACAACAACGAGCCGAGCAACTCGAACAGATCGCCCGACTCGATCCTGATCATGAGAAGGCGCAGCGTGGCCTTGGTCGGGCTCGCTACGATGGGAAATGGATGACTCGAGACGAATGGATGACCTCGCGGGGCTACATCCAGCATCGAGGGAAATACGTCACGCAACAGGAACTCGACCTCATCGACAAGTCGGAGGCCCAGCGGCAAGCCGAGCGAGTCTGGCTGGGGAAAGTCCGCCTGTGGGTGAGTTGGGCAACCGGTCGTGACGAAGGACGACGCAGCGAAGGAATGCAGAGGCTCGGGGACATCGCCGACCCCAATGCTATCGCGGCTCTTGTCACGGAACTGGCGGATCACGACAACCGGGAAGCGAGAATGTTTCTGGTCAAACAACTCTCCGAGATGCCTGACCCACGTACGGTGAGTCCACTCGTCCAGCAGTCACTCCACGACGTCGATGCCCAAGTTCGCGAAGCGGCAATCCAAGCAATCGATGATTCCAAACGCGAACATGCCATAAGCCTCTACATTGCAGCTCTTGGGAACGAGGCGCGTCTCATCGTCCGTCGCGCCGGATATGCTCTGGGCAAAGCTGGCAACAGGTCCGCCATTCCGGCTCTCATCGCGGCGCTGGTCACGCAACATCGATACCGAGTGGCATACACCGAATCGACGCCGACGTTTGCGATTGGGAATGACCGCAGCATCGGGTTTGCGGGCAATTCGACGGGCCTCACTCCGGAGGTCGAGGCGCTCGCGCGGACGGGCCAACTCCCGTATGGTGCTGTCGTCGACATGTCTCAGGTCAAGACTGTCACCAAGTCAACAGTCGTCACTCGTGCTCAGCGGAATGTCGAAGTACTTGATGCTCTCAAGTCACTCTCCGGCGAGAATTTCGGATTCGACGAGCGGACATGGCAACTGTGGTGGGCCGCCCATGAGAATGGCACCGGGTGGCATGACGAATGAGGTTGACTGTTGCCTTGTGGAGTCTGGCCGATTCGTCGGCCGCTTCTTCCGAACGTAACGGCAGCATCTGCGCTTCGCCGTAAGATCGTCAAAATCGTCATGATTGTTACAAGTTCACATCCCCTTCGGACCGATTGACGAAGAGACGAACGAATCTTGCTCGCCAATCGCGTCGTGGAACGTGATGGGGCCGACGAGCGATCCATGATCGGGGGGATGATCGTGAACAAAGGTCGCGTGTGGATCATTGCGTTATTGATCGGAGCCATTTGGCCCGTTCATTTCGCCCAAGCACAACAGCCGGACAGTTTGGTTGCCCCTCCCTTTCCGAACTATGCACCGCCGTTTGTCGATTGGACCGCAGGTGCGGGAAATCGATCGGACTACCGTGGTCAGGCGTCAACTTTCATTCCTCTGCATCTCACCGAAGCGTCCGTCTTCTTCGCAGAATTGGACATGACGGTCGTCGACGATCGAATGCGTGGCGGTGAGGCCCTCGAATGGAACGGGGGCATCGGCTATCGCAGCTTCATGGATGACTATTCGATTTTCGGTACCTACGTCTTTGTCGATCACCGCACGACCGCGAACCAGAACCGGTTCTATCAGACAACCGTGGGCCTGGAGTATATGATGATCGACCACGAGTTTCGGGTGAATGGCTATTTCCCCGAACGTGGCGGTGAGCGGCTGGGACCTCCAGTCGCCGTGCTCGCTGGGGACCGCATTGTTGTTCAGGGAGACGAGGAGTTGGCATACGTCGGCGCCGATTTCGAGGTCGGCACGTTGCTGGCAGAGTGGCTTGAAGGGGATGTCGAGTTGCGAGCATTCGCAGGTGCCTACTTCTTCGATCGGGATGTCCGAGGCTTCGAGGAGATTGTTGGCCCACGCTTGCGAGCCGAGTTGCGTGTTTACGATCTGGAGTGGTTCGGACCAGGTTCACGTCTCGTGGTGTCAGGTGAGTTTCAACACGATGACGTGCGAGACGGTCAGGGGACCGGACTGGTCACGGTACGAATCCCGTTCCCGGGACCGGCGGATGGTCAGCGCCCATCGCGTCTGCAACGCCGTCTGCTCGATCGGGTCGTGCGGGACGTGGACATTGTGACTCAGAACGGCACGCGACAAGAGACGGCACTCGACAAGGAAACAGGCATGGACCTTGGCCCGGTGACGGTCGTCGGTGCCTTGGATGACTTCCAAATGAAACTGAACGAGGCCGGCGAAGACAGTCTCGTCATCGTGAATGGAGACGATGGCAAATTCGACCTCAACGCGGAGTTGAACCTGCTTGAGGGGCAGACGTTGCGGGGCGCGGGCTTTACGGTGGTCGGCGCCGACACCGGAAAGGAGGCTGTCTTCGGCCATCGGCCCATTCTCGATATGCTCAACCCGGCCCAGGACATCATCGTGCTCGACGATCGCACGCGAGTTCGCGACCTGACGTTGATGGGCGGGCGAAATGGCGTGATCGGTGGAAGCACGGCCGAATTCCAGATCGACGGTAACCTGATTGTCGGATCAGCGGAGTCCGGCATTCGCCTCATTGGAACCAACGAGGGCGACGTCAATGAGAACTCGATCACGCAAACGGGGTTCGATGCCATCTCGGTCGACACGCTGGCATCGGGTGAGATTATTCTCAACACCATCACCGAGAGCGGAGCCAGTGCGGTGCTGGTTCAGGAACTGAACGGCGGCACCGTTCGATTCAACGAGATTTCGGGCAGCACGATTCACGGCATCCATGTTGTGACCCTCACCGACGGCACCGTTGGGGACAATACGGTCGAGATGAACGGCCAGCACGGGGTGTTCATCGGCACGATGAGTGGTGGAACCGTTGAAAACAACAAGTCCGAACAGAATGGTCAGCAGGGCTTCCAGATCACTCAGGTCGATTTCAACGTGAGTGCCCCCGAGATTACGAACAACACAGCATGGCTGAACTCGGGTGACGGATTCCAGTTCGGTGTGATCGATGGAGGTAACATCCACAACAACACGGCAACCGAGAACCTGGGCGACGGCTTCCAGATTACGAGTCACAACATGGGGACACTGGCCGACAACACGTCATCGATGAACCAGGGACACGGGTTCAACATCACCTCGTATGTGAATGGTTTCAACAATCGCAACACGGCTGAAGGCAACACGCAGAACGGCATCTTCATCGACACGTTCTCGAATGGTTTCCTGTCGTCCAACTCGGTCACCAATAACATGTTGGACGGAATCCGTGTGAACAGCAAGTCAGGCGGTTTCTTCGAGGACAACAACGCCACGGGCAACCGCGACGGTTACTCATTTGGGAGCGTTAATGGTGGCTTTTTCCGCCGCAACACTGCCTCGGACAACACCCGCGATGGGTTCCTGATTGGTGCTTACAACGGCGTCGAGATCAATGACAATGTCGCGAGCGAGAACGGCGACGACGGGTTCCACCTTGAAAACTGGAGTAATGGTGCCTTCAACGACAACACGGCGACACTTAATCCGAACTTTGGGTTCTTCATCAATAATCGGACCGGCGGTACGGCCTTCGGCAATATCGCTACCGGCAACGGCGATAACACGTTGCCCTGACGACGATCGAAGCGAGGGACCGATTGATCAGGGATGAGAGGATTCCACGTATTTGGTGGCGGCTCGCATTCTCGATTCCGTCTGTCTCTGGGATGACCTACACTCGCCATCAGAGTCGGACGATAATGAATTCCTGGTTTTCAGGTTGTCGACCGTGGACGAACGCGGTCCGAGTTCGATCCACTAAACGAGTGAGTGGGAAAGCACGGAGTCTTTCTCTGATGGCAACGACGATGCCTGCCGCAAAGATCGAGGAAACGGGAACTGCGCGAGTCACCGGTCTCGTTCTCCTTCCGTATCTGCTGATTCTGCTGGCGCATGCTCCCCTCGTTTATGTTCATCTCCAACAGCTATGGTCTCGGCCTCATTATCAATTCTTCCCGTTGGTCCTTTTCGCCAGCGCATCGCTGATGGTGATGCGTGCACGGTCGGACGATGACCGCAGACGTCCCGTGACTCGCTGGTCGCTGTTATTGAGCCGTTCCCTGCTTGTCGCGAGCGTGGCCTTACTGTCGATAGCGTTGATTCGCTTATCTCCGCTCGGAGCCTATGTTTCTCTGCTGTTGATGTTGGCAGCGATGATTCTGCGTCTCGGACTTCCCGCCTGGGGTCCGTGGGCGTTACTGTTGTTGTTGATTCGTGTGCCTTATGGACAGGATGTGGCGCTCATCCAATGGATGCAACGCGTCACGACTCGATTGAGTAGCACGGCCCTGGATACGATCAATGTCGAACACATCGCCGAGGGGAATGTCTTGACCTTCCCTGGCCGATCGTTGTTTGTCGAAGAGGCGTGCAGTGGCGTGGTGTCGATGTTGGCCATCGTGGCGTGTGCCGCGATCCTTGCCGTCTGGTGGAAACGATCGCTCTTTCATGGGCTCGCGTTGATTGCGACCGGTCTGTTCTGGGCGGGGGGCATGAATGTGGTCCGTGTGGTGACGATCGCGATCGCCCTTGACCGCTATGACATCGATCTCACGGAAGGCTGGCGACACGAGGCGGTTGGGTTATGCGTCTTTGTGGTCAGCCTCCTCGCTTTGTTCAGCACCGACCGGCTGATGTTGTTCATCTTCGCACCGGTTCCGATGAATCCTCTCGCGAGTTACTGGCCTTACGCCGGCGAAAACTGGCTTGTTCGGATCTGGAACTTTGGGGCTGGCCTGGACCCCGACGAGGAGGCCCTGAACTCATACGACGACTGGTCGAACCCGGTTTATGAAGAAGACCTCGAGCAAGCCGAACCACGAGAGTCGGTTCGTCCCGCGAACGTGAAAGCACGTCCCTGGGAATGGGCATTTGCGCTGCTTTTTATCGGCATTGGAGGTGCTCAGGTCTATGCAGGAATCGGACCTTTTTCGGTTGCTCCGCCTGTGAAACAGACCGCGTTGGACTTGGTGGCAGATGACTTGCCAGCAAGCTTTGCAGGCTGGACGCAGGTCGATTTTGAGGCACAGCACCGTGACGGATCGAGCGTGTTCGGGGAGCATTCAAGACTCTGGACCTATCGCAGCGGACCTTACCTTGTTCGTTTATCGCTGGACTTCGTGTTTCCAGAGTGGCATGAATTGACTGCCTGCTACGCGGGCACCGGCTGGACCATCGATTCGCGATCGCGCAGCGATGACGAGAGCACGCGAATGATGGCCTCTCTGACCAAGCCAGATGGCGAGCAGGCGTTTCTCATGTTCGACCTATTTGACTCGGAAGGGCAGGACTATGTATCGCCATCCGGTTCGTTCCTGCATCCGCAACTTCGACGAATTGTCAGCGGGGATGCGAGTCGGTTCACGTTGCCGACCTATTACCAGGTCCAGGTTTTGGCCGGCGTCCCCGGGACCTCTCTTTCTGACGACGCACGACAGGCAATCAAAGACCTGTTTCTGGAGTTTGATTCGCGGATGCGAAAACTAGTCGTGAATGGCAATCCGGGAGGTCAATCCGGGGACTCTGAAACGGAAATCGGAGTGTCAGACGGCGATGGCTTGGAAATCAACGCTACTGACCGACGGGACGCTGACAAAAAGCCCGATCCATAGATATGAGTGAGGAAGGGTTTGGGTGAGACGGCTCCGAGCAGTATCTCGCGAGATTGAATGATCAAATGGTTTGGATAAACCCCTATCGGCTGCCAACCGGTGATCCGGTCCCCTCCGGGATGTATGTCACCAGGTCTCCTGCGTACCTGTTGTGGACGTTGTGGGGATTCGCGGTCAGCTGGTTCGAGACACGGCAAGTGAGCCGGTCGCTGCTTGGTTTGCCTGCGGTCATACTCGCAGCGGTGCTCGTCATTCTCATGCTCTCGTCAAGTCGTGAGGCATCGAGCAACACGATTTCGTTCTATCTGACGAAGGCCCAGCAGGCGACGCGATTGAAGGAGTTTGACGATGCGGAATTCTACTTCCGCAAACTGGGCCAATTGGCACCGCGAGATGGGATGATCAAGTATGAACACGCTCGTCTCTACTCACAGCAAGGCGACTATGGAACGGCTGCGGCTCTGCTGCACAAACTCATCAATGACGATGATCGAACAAACGACAAGAAGGTCCATCTCGACCTCGCACGTTGGGCCATCGAAGGTGGCTTGGAAGTGGAAGACCCAGCGGGATTCGCGAAGGAGCACCTGAACCGTGTTCTGGCAGAAGACCCCAAGGACGCCTACGCACACTTCTTCTTTTCACAGTTGTTCTGGCGAGCCGGCGACCTTGATGGTGCGATTGAACACTTGGAACCGGTTGCGTCCAGGGCACCCGAACTTCGGCTGAAGCTGGCCGCCTACTACGACATTCGCGGGGATGCCAATCTCGCACGGTCTGAAGCGAGGCTTGTTGTGTCAGACCTTCAAAAGGCCATTCGAGGCGAGCAATCAACGGACATCAGCGTTTGGATGCAATTAGCAGCGGCTCATCTTCTCCTGAGCGACTACGAGCAGGCGGCGAGCGTGATGCAGCAAGCCGTGACTAAGTTTGAGAACGATGGATGCCGGCGGTTTCTGGGACGCATCTATGCTCGTTGGTCACTGCATGTGTCGAAAGAGAATCCCGAAAATGTCAATCGCCGCATGGAGTTACTTCAACAGGCGATTCTTGTTGCTCCTGATGAACCGGAAGCGCTGACGCAGCTGGTCAACATCGCCAATGAAGAGGGAGAAGGATCCGAGCAGGCAGAACGCTGGCTGAAAGAGGCGCTGGTGACGGGCGAGGGGAAGGCCGTTATTCATTTTCTGCTGGGGACAATCGCTGCAGGAAAAGGCGATATGGAAACTGCCTTACGACACCTCGAACAGTCGAACGAGGCCAATCCTCGCACGGCCGTCACGCTGAACAACGTTGCGTTCGTTCTTGCCCACATGCCGGATCCGGATCTTCCGCGGGCATTGGAAATGAGCAATCAGGCGGTTCGGCTGGCTCCCAACAATGCCTCTTTTCTGGAGACACGTGGCCAGATTTACACCCGGATGGGCGAATACTCCAAGGCGATCACCGATCTGGAAAAGGCCATCGATCATGTCACCAGCATTGCCACACGTATCAACGCCCACGAGTCGCTCGCCATTTGCTACGAGAATCTGGGAGATGCCGAACTGGCACAGTTGCATCGAAAAGAAGCAGAGAATTTGCGCCAACAAATCCGGCTGCAAAACGGCCTCCAAGAGGGAACTGAGACAGAGGCAACGATCCCGGATCTGGATCTTCAGGACGATTCACCCAACGATCGGGAGTAAAGCCGCTCAGGTTTCGCTCTGCTGCATCTCGTGTGTTTTCAATATGTTGCGACTTTGGCGAAATGTTCGTGCGACAATTTTGCAAGTTTTCTCAGTTTGACCGGAAGATTGCTCGTTTGCTTACGTTTCGTCAGGCAGCTATCGCAATCACGTCGCTGCGGCGACTTCATCAAACCTAGGGGAAACAATCATGCAGGCAATCACTCGAATCAGCGTCTTCACCAGCTTCGCCCTTCTGCTCACAGCTTCGATCTGCTCAACAGCGACCGCCTGTGACGGCTACCGCGGTTCCTACTCGTATTCCAACTACGCTCCGGTTCGGACCTACTCGTACTCAGGATACGGCTACGGTTATGGCTGCGGAACGAACACGTTCACTCAGCGAAACCTCGCACCGGCCACGAACATCGTGCCAGCACCAGCAGCCAGTCCCGTCGCCCCGGCACCCTCCGCTGCACCCCTCAATCCGGCGCCAGTGACCCCGGAGCCGACGAACATTCCTGGTCCAAGTCAGGTGGATGTCACGCCTGTCCAGAACCCGATCCCGTCGAATCCGATTCCTTCGAATCCGAACCAAGCATCTCCTCGAGATGTGGGTCCAGCTGAGTCACCTGCTCCAGTCGTTTCGAGCAATCCGAACCAGGCGAATCCGCAGTTCGGTCAGTGATCGACACGACGACCCGACCTCCCCAAGGGGAGGTCGGGTCGTTTATTTGCAATGATCTCCCGCAATTCTGACTGCGAGCAACTCCGAACAGGCCTCCGTAAGTCTCAGGACTTGCGCGAGGCGATGATCGTTAGTCGGCCGCTCTGATGCATCAAGGCATTGAGACTTCCAAGTGGCCCGAGTAGGAGGTAACTCCACAATGGTGGTTGGTTCTCGTACTGTTCCATCAACGTCGCTCCGAGTGACCAATTGGGAAATGTCTCCCTGAGCCACGAGCCCGCGCTTCCGATCCAGTAAAGAAAACTGGGTTGATGAGAGATTGCTTTAACTTCAAATCCTTCGTCGTTCAGGAGAGTACGAATGACGCGTGGCGTAAAGTGCTGAGGGTGTCGTGGCAGATCGTATCCCCGCCAGTGTCTGCCAAATAGCCGCGACTCCCAGCTCGCTACATTGGGGATGCTGAACGCGAAATGTCCGCCGGGCTTCAGAACAGAGTGGATTGCTCTTAGGGTCTCTTTCGGTCTTGGGACATGTTCGATGACCATCCAGGCAAATACAGCGTCAAAGCATTCTGCATCGAATTGCACGCTGTCGAGCGTCCCGTGATGCACTTCGAAACCGGCGTCGCGTGCCTTTGTGAGTGGTCCCTCGACCAAGTCGACGCCGACCGGCGACCATCCACGATTACGTAGTTGGGCCAGAAACCAGCCAGACGAGCATCCAAGTTCGAGTGCACGTCGCCCTGCTCCGTCTTCCGACGGCACCCACACCGATTTCGTGTCGGTCACCCAACGGTAATAAGCGAGGGGCCCCGGAATGCTGCGTACCCACGACGAGAGGTACCAAGGTATCTTGGGAGGCTGTGACCGATTTAGCTGCCCCGTTCCGCCGTGCGTCGCCGGGCGACCGATTGCCCGTTGGTGAGGTCCGTAGTCCTGTGGATAACAATCTGCAAGTGATTCATCGACCGGCATTGGATTGAGGTAACGGTGCTGGCACGCACGGCAGCGAACCAGTCGAAAGTCGCCAGCAGCGGTCCCGGTCCAGTCGGGCGAAGTGAAAACCGGAGTATTGTTCTCACTGCCGCAGAGTGGGCATGGCACATCGTGCATGGTCAGTATGTTAGGCATCGCCGTCTCCGGCACCCGCAGTCGATTTCAGGACGGCTTCCAATCGAGCTGTTTGAGTTTGCAGCCCGTGTTCGGCCGACACATAGTCGCGACCGCCGCGCGGTCGTTGAGTTGAGGTGACGAGATCAGTCCAGAGACAACGGACGTGCTCGGCCATGCGCGGCAGATCACCATGCGTGCAGAATCCGCTCTTCGAGGTCTTCAGGAATTCGTCGCCGACTTCGAGAGAGACGATCGGGACACCCGTGGCGGCCGCTTGAAGAAACACGTTAGGGAATCCCTCCAACGATGACGTACTGACGAAGACAGTTGCATGATCGAAGACCGCGGGCATCAGATCAAATGGGATCTGAGACACAATCTTCACGTTAGCAGGTGCATCACGTCTCACACGCTCTTCGACCGTTCGATCGCGTGGGTTGAGGACCATCAGGAAATTCACTTCCGGACACAACCTCGCGACTTCGAGCAGAAGCAACGGGCGTTTGTGGACCGACTCGGCTCGACCAACCCATAACACGTATCGGTCGAGATCACACGTTGTGCCATCTGGCAACGTGCTCCGTCGCCCGGCGTCCCAGCTGTCGAAGTCGATGGGGTTAGCGACGAGCGTACTTTCCCTGCAGAACCGATCTTGGAGGAGTTGTTGCTGCTTTTCGGTCTGAGCAACGATTGCATCGGCCCGTTGAATGATCGCGTGACAGACACTCCCCACGTCGCCGTAGGGACTCACGTAGGATGAACCGGGTGTATATCGTTCGTCGAGATCTCCGTCAGAGCCGATGACTAACACCGCCTTCCGATGGCTGTCATGAGCTGCGGCAATGACACGAGCCGAGTTTGCCTGGACACCGAAGGTGCAAAAGACGTCAACGGGCTGCTCGGTGTAGAACGGGTCAGCTCTCCACGGGTCACGAGACCTACCCGCGAGAATTCGATACGTCGCCAGAACGGGAACTTGCCACACGAGCTTGTTCTCCCATCGACGCAGGCGTACTCCAGGAAATCGTGACGACCTTTCGATGCACTTCCCGACGGATTCATAGAGTGAGTAAATTCGATCTTCCATTGGGATCACGTCGACGCCGTCTTGACGAAATGGCTGACGCGGACTGTCTGTCCTCACGATGAATCGCACATCGACTGACCCGGAAGTGGCAAGACCTTTTGCAAAGGTCCATGCCCGCGTTTCCGTGCCACCGACGGGGCGATTGAGTGACACGTCAATGGCGGGTAGCGCGTGGAGGGCCACAAAGCAAACGCGGAGCGACGTCTGTTCCTCGGTCGTGTCCGTCATGTCACGGGGTTCTACGTGGCACGGGAAGAGTTCTTCAGCTTAATCGATGATCTTCACCATCGGCGGCGCAGTGTAGTTCAGAGACGCATTCGACGTGTGCTGATGATCGACCGGACCATCATGCACAATGTAACGATACTGTGACACGAGTGGTTGATTAGGTTCAATCATCATCTCTCCCAATGCCACTGGAGTGTAGACGAAGTAAGGTTTGCTGGGATGCAATCTGACCGGCGAAGGGTATCGAATGTTTGACGGATGTTGCAGGACGGTCACGCCACATAACTGTCCATCGACAAGACCGAAGGCGTCTGTCCAGTGTGGGCGGGAATGGTTGCCGTCGGCTCGCGATTTCCCCTCACTCGTCAGAAAATCGCTGCCATCCTGATCGAGCCATTGCGAGGTCCCACGAAACGCCATGCCTCCGTAATGGTATTCATGGAGGGACAGCGGCTTATCCGTGGCGCAGTTTTGCTCTGATATCAGGTCAATGACGTATACATCAGACCGATCGTACACGCGGACTGTCCACGTTTCGTCCAGCACGGCCGTCGGTTCGGAGGATTCAGAGAGAGCCAGATGTCGCAATTTCACGGTGAACTCGCCGAAAACCGGTCCACTCGCTGAGCTAACCACTTCCAAGTGTTCGACAGTGCCGGTGCCCCCCTTTTGGTTCCAGAAGTCAATCTCTCGACCTTCAAACGTTGTCTTCACCCATGCTGCGAAGATGCCGTGTTGGTGAAGATGGTCCTCCGGGAAGGCTTCCGTCAGGACGTGCCCGGAGGGTGTTCTCAGGGGGTGAATGAAGCCGCTTCGCTGAAAGATCGGATCGAGGCCTTCCGGCGGCATCACAACGGACGTGTGATACGTCAGCACCGGCCTGCCTCGTACATTGACGTTCAACGCCTTGCTGTTGTCCGCGACGTCGACATGTTTGTCGAGATTGTGTTGAATGTCGCTGGCGGAGATTCGATACCGTCTCGCCTGACCCGCAGGGAGCACGTCACGTAGAAACCAGTAACATTGTGCAGGATCGTCTACAGATCGTTGTGCGGCGACGAGCGTGCCAGTATCCACTCGCTGCATCCAGATGTACTTTGCCGTCGATAGATCGTCGGGAAGTGTGACCGACAACGGCATCTCCTGGCGGTCAGTGTCCCCCGCCTGAACCTCAATCAACAGGGTCCCACGTGAACGAGCCTCGACAGTAGCGTCGTTAAGTTGGACGATGACACAAAGTCCCGCAAGTAGTCTCGGCACGATTCGATTCATCTGGCACCTCTCGTCTTGTACGTTAGGATCACGGTATTTCAACAACTCGAGCATCCCATCGACAAGCCCACCGTCCACAAGGAGAAACGATGCATCCCGTTCTTCAACACAATGTCTATCTGATTAAAGAGCACGTGGGAATGTTCAAGGCGGCGAACAACTATGACGTCTTCGACCCGGAGACGGGTGAGGAGATGATGCATTGCCGCGAGCCAAACCTCGGTTTCCTCACCAAGATGTTCCGGTTCACCGACTACAAACGGATGACACCTTTTGACGTGCATGTCACGACACCGTCGGGCGAACCGGTCCTGCACGTGACGCGAGGCATCTCCGTCTTCCTTTCAAAGGTGGACGTGCTCGATGAAGACCGTGACCGAGTCGGCGGATTCAAGCAAAAACTCTTCTCGATTGGCGGAGCCTTCACGGTTCTTGGCGAGAACGATCAGCCGCTGTGCCACCTCAAGGGGAAATGGACGTCGTGGGAGTTCAACTTTGAGCACGAAGGCCGGAAACTGGCGAAGGTGTCCAAGAAGTGGGCAGGTATCGGCAAGGAGCTCTTCACAAGTGCCGACAATTACATCCTCGAAATCAGTGAGGACATCCCTACCGAGAACCCCTTACGGTTGTTGATCATGGCCGCCGTATTCTCGATCGATTTGGTGCTTAAAGAGTAGCCGGCTGGGTGGTGCCGAAACTCAATTGACTACGGAGGGCTTCAAAGGACGGCTTGGGCGTGCCGTCTGCACGGATCAACCCCGCATGCGGAAACTGGTGCGGAAACGCGTCCGTGAGGTGTGTCCAGTACACGCCGGTCACTGCCGGTTTGGACATCAACAGGGGTACGAAAGTCTCGACCCACTCGGCCTGGACGTCCTCGTTGCAGGGGCGTCGCCAGACGGGCGTTGCCACTTCGAGATCCTGGTTCGCGTTTGGGTCTTCGTGAACATCGGATGGAAAGGCAAGCGTCACGTGGATTTGAATTCCGAGCATGCTCCAATAATCGATCAACCGCGAAAAGCTGAGCATATCCCGGGAGGACCCGCCTCGCGGACGATACCCGACATTGATTTCGAGGTTGACGCCCGCCAGACCGAGATTCGAGCGCACAACAGCATCCACGAACTGGAACGGTGACAAGCGATGGTGTCCGCGGGCCTGATAATCTCCCCAAGGTTGATCGATGCGGATGAACAGCTGAGCGTCGTCGTCGTTGCGACCGGCGGTTTCGAGTGTGCGTGCGACAAGGCCGAGGCGATTCTCCTCGCTGATCGCAAGTGCCCCGCCACTGTTTCCGTAGGCAGAGACTTCCCACAACCGGATGCGACCCTGATAACGTGAGACAGCCGTTTCGACCCAGTCGCAGACGAAACTTTGCATGTTGAGGATGTCGTGCTCCCAAGGTTGCAACCATTGAGGGAGTCCTCCGGCGCCAAGGTCGATCAATGGTCCGCCGCGAGGCAGCTGTCGGTGTTCGGCACAGCAATCAACAAGTTGATCAATGATGTCCCAGTGATACTGTCCCTCGACGGGCTCGACACGTTTCCATTCGATCGGGATTGCTGCCGCCTGAAACGTCGAACAGAAGAGGTCCTTTGTCTCTTCGTTCAGTGTGCCCCACGGGAGTCCACAGCCAAGCGACGCTGGGGGATTCGATGGGGCGCGATGGCACACGGCTATCCGTTGACTCGTGTATGACTTCAAGAGGACATCAGAGGCATCACAAGCGGCGGTCAAGGCTCGGCGGGCGATGCGACAACATTCGTCGGGATCGTTTTGGACGGCCGACGCCTGGGCGAGGAGTTGAAACGCACGGCGTTCCGCCACACGGTACGACTCGGGGATCTCCATCCGAATGATTTCCCACGCAGACGATTGATCGCGGAGTTCCGCGATCTTGCCCCGGGCGAGTTCGAGTGGCAGCAGATACGGTTCCTCTCGTTCTCGCAGAGAGGTCGTCGTGAGTACCGGTCGTCCGTGCTGTTCAACGGGGAAAGCAACATGGAGTTTGCCACTATCCGAATGGGGACGTTGGCACTTAACGAGATTCCCTTCCAGTTCAACCTGAGTCGGGAACACATGCCGGTCAAAGCCTGTGACATACGCCCGGTGGACCTCCGGCCAATCGTCGAGCAACTCACTTGGTTGCACCAGGAATCGCATCACACCCATGTCGCCCTCCCTTGGGCAACGGTCCATCGACCCTTGTCACCCGAGATGCCTGGAGGACCGACCATCAACATCATCGCTCCACTCGGTTTCTCATCAGGGTGATTCTGTTCATCATCCTCTCAGCAAAATGCGAGAAACTCCGGACGACGAACGCAAAGCCATCTCTTGCTTCCGGTTGTGCATTTCTCAGTGTATCCCCCGTCTGATTGATGTTCAAGAAGCCTCCCGTATACTGGGTGACTGAACGTGGCAAGCAGCGGTCGGCTTGTGACATGTTCAAGGTACGGTTCTCGAATCCAATCGCACAATCCCCTGACTCTCTCTCGGAGATGAATACGATGACTTCTGCTCTCACGATCACGGCCCTCTCCGACGTTCCCGTTCGCCACGGGAAGGTCCGCGATATCTATGATTTTGAAGATCGCCTGCTGCTGGTGGCGACCGACCGCATCAGTGCTTTCGATTTCGTGTTGCCTACCGGGATTCCTGACAAGGGACGTGTACTCACGAAGATTAGCGAGTTCTGGTTCAACAAGCTGGATGTTCCTCACCATCTGCTGAGCATGGACCCGTCAGATGTTCCACTGCCGGAGGGGACCGACGTTGAGCCGTTCGAGGGACGCAGCATGGTCGTCCGCAAGACGCAGGTCGTTCTGGTCGAGTGCGTTGTCAGGGGGTACCTCTCCGGCTCCGGTTGGAAGGAGTATCAAAAGAGTGGCACCGTTTGTGGTGTCGAATTGCCCGCCGGGCTTCAGGAAAGCGACAAGTTGCCCGAGCCGATCTTCACGCCAACGACCAAGGCGGACGAAGGTCATGACATGCCGATGACGTTCGCAGAAGTCGAATCGGAAGTCGGCGTTGATCTGGCTCGTCGCCTACGGGACTTGTCGATCGACATCTATCAGCGAGGTGCAGAGTACGCACGTACCCAAGGCATCATCATTGCGGATACGAAGTTCGAGTTCGGCATGGATGGCGACGAGTTGTTGCTGATTGACGAGGTGCTGACTCCCGACAGCAGCCGATTCTGGCCGGAGGAACAGTATGAGCCCGGTCATGGTCAGCCGTCCTTCGACAAGCAGTTTGTCCGCGACTGGCTGTTGCAGTCGGATTGGGATCGTGAGAGTGATCCCCCTGCTCTTCCGGATGAGATCGTGGCAAAGACCCGGGAGAAGTACATCGAGGCTTACGAGCGGTTGTCGCAAGAGTTCTTCAAGTGGAAGTAACGTGCGACCAGCCATTCGCGAACATCAGATGAGCCGATGGCACAGACGCTGCTCGAGTATCTTGACGCTTTGGATGAACGGGATCTGATCTGGCCTCAGCCTCCAGACCCGGAGCCACTGCGCGCAAAGCCGACGCTCAAACCGTTATCGGATGTGCGCGCTGTCACCTGGTCAGTCTACGGTACGTTATTGACGATCCAGGATGGGGAACTTCTCCATCTGCATCCCGAGGGTGTCCGCAATCAGGTGGCCCTCGAAAAAACGATCGAAGAGTTCAACATGTGGTTCAGCATGAGCCGCAAGCCGGGGCAGCCTTGGGAGTACATGCTTCAGCAATATCGTGGAGTCTTTGATCGCATGCGGATGGCGGGGACAAAACGGAAGGGGGACTTTCCGCATGTCAACTCATCGGTCCTCTGGCAGACGCTCGTTGCGCGACTCCAGCAGAACGAATACACATGGGATCGTGCGACTTTCGGAGACGAGGAGAGCTATGCCGACAAGGTGGCTTGCTTCTTTCATGCCAGCCTTCAGGGGACGAAGGCGGCGCCGGAGGCTGCGGACACGCTGTTGCGACTGTCGCAAGGGGGAATTTGCATTGGAATATTGGCCGAGACCCAGCCATTCACGATGGCTCAGCTGATCAAACAACTGGATCTACGGACTCGCCTGGGATCGAGCGACTCATTGTTTTCTCCAGGTCTGCTGACGGAGTCCCACCGTGCTGGAATACGCAAGCCATCGCCAACACTTTACGCGCTAGCAGTTCGACGTGCTCAGAAAGCCGGGCTCCAGCCGCATCAAGTATTGCATGTGGGTCATGATCTCGGGCACGATCTGCGACTGGCTCGCGAATTCGGATTCTGTACTGCGTTGTACGTCGGAGATCGGAACAGCTGCCGGGTGGACGCCCAGCAACTCAAAGATCCCGACCTTAAGCCCGACCGGCTGATCACATCGCTGCGGCAGGTGGTCGAAATCGTCGGATCGTTTTGATCTCCGTGGCAGGCGTCATGACGGCACATGTATGCCAGTAGGAGATGTTCCGGAATCGAGTGAGGCGTGGGCTGGACGAATGACTCTCCAATGCCTGGGGGCCGATGGTCTAGGAAGGGCGAGTTTGGCAGGTCAATTGTCGCAAGCGTTCCTATCGCGTGACAAAAAAACAGATCGGGGAAATCGTTTTGAATCCCCGCAAGGCTCCAGAGGGACGCTCGATCAGCTCTACGACCGGTTCGTGTGCCGAGTTTCTGTCATTGATGCACAATTGGTACAGGCTTTCAGGTATCTTTGATGAAATGTCCCGAATGCGGCTCGCTGGAGGTCTACCGCAGCAGTAGTCAGAACAAGCCGCACTACAAGTACTTTTGTGTCGCCCGATTTCGCTGCAACAAGTGTGCGCACTTGTACTGGCAAACGACCTTCATTCACACTCTGAGATACCTTCTATCGGAGAATTACCGAGAGTATGTCTACTGGAGCGAGTTGGGGAGCGGCCTTCCGAATACCCTGCAGAGCCAGCAGCAGCAGAAAGAGGCTTTACGTGGTCCGACGATTACCAGTCGACTTCACGCTCGATTTCCGTGGCCCGCCTTTGACGAGCGGTGGTAGCTCAAACTGATTCACGACTTCTTTGGCCGGAAAGCAACGAGTCGCTCTTCGTTCGTTTCGAGGTGCGGCCCTTCGAGCAGGTCGATGCAGTACGGGATGGCGGGGAAGACCGCGTCGAGACATTCACTGATCGCTTTCGGTTGACCCGGCAAATTGATGATCAAGGTCTTGCCCCGGATGCCGGCGGTCTGCCGAGACAGGATGGCCGTGGGCACCTTCTCCAGCGAGACCTTCCGCATCAATTCGCCAAAACCCGGCATCATCTTGTCGGAGGAGGCTTCGGTCGCTTCGGGGGCGATGTCACGCTTCGCGGGTCCCGTGCTGCCAGTCGTGATCACGAGACAGCAGTCGTCTTTGTCGCAGAGCGTCCGCAATGCTGCTTCGACCTGAGGACGTTCGTCCGGGACCACTTTGGCGATCGGGATGAACGGAGTCGATAGGACTTCGTCAAGATACGCTCGTATCGCCGGTCCCCCACGGTCCTCATACTCGCCACGGCTGGCACGGTCGGAGACAGTCACGATTCCAATACGGACGGCATTTGACATGGGGGACCTCAATAGCTGACGTGGACGTATGCGGATTCATGTCAGTCTACGGTTTCTTCTGCCAGTCGTCGCCTGATCTCTTCGACCCGATTTCGATTGGCCCCCAGATCAGAATGCCCGACTCGCGAAGCTGACCGCACATGGATCACGCCTGCTTCCGCGTCGTTCAGAAACTCAATGTCGTCGATATACCGCATCAACCGAGAAGTGCACTCAGCACGGATGTAGTCCCCTTCATCGGCGATGACCACGATCCCCTGCTTGCTCGCCAAGACCTGTCGCAACTGCTCCATCGAATCCTCCCCTCCCGAAAGCGGTTCGATTCCATGTTGCTTATCGGTTTCATAGCTACACACACAATTGGGCGAGTCCGGACACGTTCGAAGATTGCCGTCGACGGGCCCCAATTCAGGTCGTCGCCATGACGCGACCACGACGCCTCCGATCACGAAAAGTGCAACGATCAGAAGGCTCAGAAGCGAAACCCACATGGCATGTCGTATTCTCATGGCTTCTCGCGTGGTCAATCCTTGGTCGCAAGGAGTGCATCAGCGCCCTTGCGAGACAGGTCGATGGCCAATTGACGACCGAGTTCGTCAGCATCGGATGCTGGCCCCTCACACGTTGTCGTCACACGCTGTTGACCGTCACCGCTGAGGACGACGGCAGTGAGTGTGAGCCGGTCGACTTTCGTGATCTCACTCAAGACCCCGACGGGGGCATGGCAACCGGCGCGGAGTTCGCGAAGACAGGCTCGCTCGGCCGTGACCTCTGACAATGTGTTGCTGTCGGTGATCCGATTGAGAACCTCTTGAGTGACTTCGTCATCGGAACGGCATTCGATGCCGAGAGCGGCTTGTCCAACCGCCGGGAACATGACGGGCGGCTCCAACATCAGACTGATCCGGTCGGCCAGTTCAAGTCGCTTCAGACCAGCGGCAGCGAGAACGATGGCGTCGTATTCTCCCTCGTCGAGCTTGCGCAGCCGCGTCTCGACGTTGCCTCGGATTTCGGTCATGACCAGATCTGGACGAGTGTGAAGCAGTTGGGCCTGTCGCCGCAAACTGCCGGTGCCGATGCGCGCCCCTTGTGCAACATCGTCAAGAGATGTGACCGTCCCTGCGTGCAATTGCGGAAGCACCAGCACGTCGAATCGTGGCCCCCGGTCCGGCACCCCGGCGAGGGTCAGCCCTTCGACCGACTCGGTCGGCAGGTCCTTCAGGCTGTGTACGGCCATGTCGGCCCGACCGTCGAGAACGGCGGACTGCACCTCACGAGTGAAGATGCCCATGCCTCCCATCTGGGACAGAGGTTCGCTGCGATCACGATCGCCGATGGTTGAAACCTCGATCAACTCGACATCACGCTCAGGAGCCGCCTGTCGGAGTAGTGACGACACATGCTGGGCCTGCCACATGGCCAGCCGACTGGCACGTGTGGCGATTCGCAGTGGTGCTGACGCAGAGTTCGTCACGATTCGTCTGACTCCGGCTGCGGACTGTGCGGCGTATCGAAGTCCTCTGGCAGAATTGTGGGTGGGGCGATATTCGTTCCTACTGCGGGTGGCAACCGACGATCGGTGCCCGATTCGAGCATTCGTTCGGTCAACCGACGAGTCAACTCCCGTTGCAGGATTTCAGCGGTCACCTTTTGATTCGAAGGAATCAGCACGCCGCACGAGATGCAGAATTGAAGAGCCTGGTCGACCGTCACATCGAGATCGAGAACTGCACTCCGGGGGAGACACATTGTGTAACCCGTGACAGGCATCGGTGAGCTGGGAACGAGAACACTGACGCAGGGCTCGCCGACCGCTGCGGTGATGTCCAGCATGCTGTCGCCCGTAACGAGACCAAGCGACCAGATGCCTCGACGCGGATACTCAATCGCCACAACACGTCGATACTCGACCTGACTTTCGCTGAACAGGAAGTCGGTGACTTGCTTGACCGATCCGTAGACATTGCGAATCACGGGCAATCGTGCCAAGAGCTTGTTCTCGACCTCGCCTACCATCCAGCCACCGATGCGGGCATTGACGAATCGTCCGAGGAAGTAAAGCAACACGACGATCAGCACGACGGCGACCGCACTGAGGAGGAACTGACTGCCGAAATACTGGTCAGCCGCGTAGTCCATGTACAGCCCGGTCGCCCAGGTCGGTCGCTGAGTTGGCAGCTTGTTCTGCGCGACAACGTAGTAGTCGTTGTAGGGAACAGCTCGATCTCCCAAGGCCACGTAGACATCCTGTTGACCCCACTCCAATGCATGGTATTCAAGCCACTGAGAACGTAACTGCTCCGCGATTTGCATCTCGTCGAGAAGTTCAGGACCGGTCAACTGAGCTGCCAGTGCAGAGGAGGTTTCAGGACTGTCCTCATCTCGTCTTTTGTCTGGAGGCATCTCGGGTTGTTCCAACCAGTTCCGATAGGTCTCCCGCATTTCGGTCGAGACGAGATAGTTCTTCCCAACAAATTCCAACGGTGGACCTTTGGGCAATTCCACAAGCTTGGGCGAGTCCCCGTCCGTGCGGACCGAGTCGTCGATGACCTGAGCAATGACAAATCTCACCGTCGTGCTGGCCGGGTGGATGATGTAGGTGTGAATCCCGCGCCCGATCCAAATCAGGATCACCAGTGTGAGGATGGGGGGCAGGCTGATTGCCAGTCCCCGCAGGAAGAACCGTGTCGGCGTCATGCGTCGCGGTTTCTTCAGGTCTTCAGACTCGACGTCCATGGGGTCTCTCATAAGAAAGTGGAGATGCTTGCGATTCGAGAGCACGTCTCTTCAACTGATCTTCGTGGGGCTCAGTTCTCGGATGTCGTGCCGATGCCGCGAGCGAGGACGGCGACGAACACTCGTTTGGCTCCCGCCTCCTTGAGGACACGAGCCACGTGGTCAGCGGTTGTTCCTGTGGTGAGAATGTCATCCGTGAGCAGGATCGTCAGGCCGTCCAGACGTGCCCCCCCTGCGATGCGAAAGGCGTTTCGTAGGTTCTTTCGACGTCGAGACGGACTCAAAGAGGACTGAGCCGGTGTTCGCCGCGACTTGGCAAGTATATGGACGGCCTCTGGGACCATCAAGCGGCGCGCAATCACTCTGCTCATGGTCTCGGTAGGGAGATGTCGCCGTACCATTCGCTCGGTCCAGTGATGGGGGACCAGTGCGACCGCATCGATATTCAGTTCGGGCCACTCGTCCTGGTGTGCGTCAATGAGCAATTCGGTCAGTCCCGCCGTGAGAGATTCCTGAAACGGCTGCTTCCCCCGCACGCAACACTCTCGCAGAGGACCCTCGTATGTCCCCAATGCGAAGACCCGCTCGAATGCGAATGTGTCCTTTCGGCAATGTCGACAGCCCTCAGACGTGTCCAGATAGGGTCCCACAGCCGCACCGCATCGTTGACAGGCCTGTTCGACTGAGCAGGACAGCAGTTCAAAGCAATCTGCACACAGGCGACTCCGGACACGCACACTCAAGCTCGCCTGAAACCGTTCCGCTTCCGAGGGGAGTTGCTGGTGGCAGTGCACGCAATTCCGCGAATACACAAACTCGACCGTCTCCCGTCCGAAACGGAGGAAGGTGTCGCGAATTGTGGTGCGAAGTGTCGGCATCGCGATGGAATCGAACAGAATGATGGGCGATCTCATCATACCCTCATCACGCCCTCGCCCCAAACCTGCTCGGCGAAGTGCTCAGTTTTCTCTCGTTGGCAGCCAATATGACACCTTGGCGTTTGTGAGGTCGACTCGGCTATACTGCTCTGTTCCTGACAAGTCTTCCGCTTCGACACCTCATGGCCAGACGATACATCGTTCGCTACGGCATCATGCGACACGTCGCCGAGTTCACTGCCCGGCCGCCGCAGGAGGACTTTGCGCGAAGCGATCAGGTCATCATTCGCACCCCGCGCGGCATGGAGTGCGGCGAAGTGCTCTCCGAAGCCACCGACCGAACCCGTGAATACCTCGGCATCAGCGATCCGTCCGGCAAGCTCATTCGACTGATGAGTCCCGAGGACGAACAGGTGCGGACGGACCTCTGGACTCAGGAACGGGAGGAATTCGAACGCTGTAAGGAGATCATCGCCGAACGCAGCATGCCCATGCAGTTGATCGATGTTGAACGCATCTTCGGCGGCGAGCGAGTCGTGTTCTACTTTCTCTCCGAGAACCGAGTAGACTTCCGCGAACTCGTGAAAGAGCTCGCCAAGGAATTCAAAACTCGTATCGAGATGCGACAGATCGGCATTCGTGACGAAGCGAAACTGCTTGCTGACTATGGAGACTGCGGCAAGCCAACCTGCTGTAACACGCACCTGACTGAGATGCCTCCCGTCTCAATGAAGATGGCCAAGGTGCAAAAGGCGACACTCGACCCAACCAAGATTTCCGGTCGCTGCGGTCGACTGAAGTGCTGCTTGAGATACGAATACGACACCTACAAGGAGTATCAGCGCGAGTTGCCCAAGGTCGGCAAGTGGATTGTGACCAAAGAAGGCAAAGGTCGCGTGCTCGCCCAGGAGATCCTTGCCCAGAAGCTGCTCGTCAGTTACGAAGACAATCGTCGCGCACTTGTGGATGCAGGTGACGTCATCACGGTTGTTAGCACTGACCAGAACAAATCGAACGGCAGCAAAGCCTGAGAATTCTCAACAACACCCTTCGAGGAGACTATGTCCGACAATCCCAAGATCATTCTGTCCGCTTTCGCTGATGAGGCAGCCAATCGCAAGACGGCTGTGGAGCAGATGTCGTCGCTCGCCGCTCTGGGCCTCAAGTACTACAGCCCACGATTCGTTGATGTCACCGGCGAAGGAACCGTCGAGCACGTCGTTGATCTCAGCGACGAGAAGCTGGCAACACTGAAGGACATCCACGCTGAGTATGGCATGTCGGTCGCCAGCATCGGTTCACGGATCGGCAAGGTGAAGCTACTCGATCAGGACGACGGCTCTCACAACAAGTACGTTGACTTCGATGAGTATCTGGAGACGGAAGTTGCACGTACCGTCAACGCGGCACTCGCTCTCGATGCCAAACTCATTCGGGGCTTCTCATTCTACCACCCGAAGGGAGAGGCCCCCGAGCCTTACGTCGAACAGGCCGCAGCTCTCATCGGGCAAGTCGCGGACAAGTTCGCTGCACACAACATCACGTACGGACTCGAAGTCGAAGCGAACCTTGTCGGGCAAAACGGTCGTATGCTGGCGGCCCTGTCGGAGACGCTCGACCGACCGAATCTCGTCTGTATCTTCGACGGTGGGAACATCTCGTCACAGAACCTCAACTGGGTGGAGGTGTTCGACGAGTACGCGGCCATGCGTGACCACATCGGCTGGGCACACATCAAGGACTATGCTGTCGACCGCAGCCTCGAATGGACGGGTGTTGTCGATGAAGAGCGACTCAAAAACTTCGTCCCAGCCAATGTGGGTGACTCGGCTCACGAGGCGGTCCTGCGTGATCTGCGTGAGCATCTGCCGAAGATGAACGAGCGAATGCAATTACTGGGAGCCCCCGGCGTCTTTCTGGAACTGGAGCCTCATCTCAAAGGAGGCGGACAGTTCGGCGGCTTCAGTGGTCCCGACGGCATGGGCGTCGCGGTCCGGGCATTGTGCAGCGTGCTCGACTACGTGGGCATCGACTACGACCTCCGCACCATGGACGACATTTGCGAGGCACGTGGGTTTTGACTCCGCGAATCACGACGCTGCTGGTCACATTGACATGCATCGCAGGATGCGGTGGAGATCACGCAGCCGAGTTGGACCATCTGGTCAACACCGTCTGGATGGAGGATTTTCCCCACGAGGATGCTGTCGCGTTCCTCGAATCGGGCGGAACTCATTATGATACAAAGTACGGAGACTTCGAAGACGTTGATCGCGAGTATGTTGTGCCTTTGCTCAAACAGATCAACGACGTGACGGGTGTTCCGGCATTGGCATTCATTGACGAAGACCTCAACTGGGCATGGGCGTTGATCGTGCGTGTTTCTGATGAGGGGGCCGCTCGGTCTCGCGTCCAATCTCTGATTGCTGACGCCGAAGCAGAGTACCCCGGAGTCATCGAGGCCGAGTGGGGGCGAACGACGTTGCGTATCAGTTTTGTTGACGAGTCAGAGCATCAATCACAGGACGAGCCGGTCGAATGAGTTTTGATCCCGAACATGCGGTCGAGTTGCTGGTCTGTCCGCAGTCGCACGCGCCTCTCGTGTATGATGGGCAGGGACTTGTCAGCACCGATCCGGAGACCCGGTTGCGATACGCGATCAAGGACGACATCCCCGTCATGCTGGCCGACGATGCGGAAACGCTGTCGATGGACGACTGGCAGCAAATCATGAGGCAACATGACCGAGATCCCCAGACGGGAAAGCCGATCGAGTAGGAGTCACAACATGCGCACAGTCATCAGCGGTCCGCTCACTCTTCTACTGCTTCTCTGCGGGATGGTTGCGATTGCCGATGACGCCAGCGAGTCCGCCGAAGAGTCGCCTCGCTACACGTTTCGGGAACTGCATGACCCCAACGGGATCGGCAAGTTCTACATGGGTCGCGAGATTGCCCGCGTGATGGGGCATCAGGGGATCAACTGGCTGGAGCGACCGGAACGCGAGCAGGAGGAAGGACTGTCGCTGTTGATCGACGCGCTCAAGCTCAAACCGGGCATGGTCGTCGCAGACATCGGTGCCGGCTCGGGCGTCATCAGCACGCTGATTGCCAAAGAGGTCGGCCCCAAGGGGACCGTTCTGGCCGTCGACATCCAGCAGGAGATGCTTGATGCACTGGCGGCCAAGTGCAAGAAACTCGGTATCGAAAACATTGAGCCCGTTCTCGGCGAGACCAAGTCGCCCCGCCTCAAGCCCGGCACGGTCGACCTCGTGGTGATGGTCGACGTTTATCACGAGTTTGACTTCCCCTATGAGATGCTCAGCGAGATCGCCATGTCCCTCAAGCCGGGCGGACGCGTCGCCTTCGTCGAGTACCGCAAGGAAGACCCGACCGTGCCGATCAAAGAAGTTCACAAGATGTCACAGGCCCAGGTCAGGAAAGAGGCGGAGCAGTCGGAGTTTGACCTCAAATGGAAGGAAACGGTCGATACCCTGCCCCGTCAGCACGTCGTTGTGTTTGAAAGAATCGACCCGTTGGACTGATCTTTCCAAGAACCGATCCCGCTAGCGGCTTAGCGTGACCACTACGTTATCGACTGCTCCCGTTATGCACGTCGCCCGGTTGATCGCACTCCACGTTCGCATCCCACTCAGGCAAACGATCCGTCACGCCTCTCACACTCGTGACTCGACGGACTCGCTTCTCGTCCGTTGTGAGTTGGATGATGGAAAAATCGGGTGGGGAGAGGGACTCCCGCGTGAGTATGTCTCGGGCGAGACGATCGACGACGTCTGGGCAGCGTTGTCAACGCTCGACATTTACGAATCACTGGGGCGACCATTCAGTGATTTGAATCAAGTGATCGAATGTCTCGACTGCCTGACACTTTGCCCCTCTGAGATATCAGATTTGAGATTTGAGATCGAAGAACCGAGGCGTTCGGTTGTCGAAGAGCACATCCAGCGGGGCTGTTTTCTGAATTCGGCACGTTGTGCGATCGAACTGGCCGTGCTGGATGCTGTCTGCCAGAGGGAGGGACGACCATTGTTGGAGGTCACCAGCCTGGTGCCTGAGACGGTAAATCTGCGGCAATTCTCACCGACGGTGCAATACAGCGGAGTGATTGCGAGCAGCAGTCTGATGCAACAGTTTCATTCGGCCATCAAGATGCGTCTGTATGGGTTTCGCCAAGTGAAAGTTAAGGTTGGGCTTCAGAAAGGCGACGAAGCGACGCGGTTGCACTGGATTCGGAGAATTCTTGGCCGGAAGATCAGCATGCGTGTCGATGCCAACGAAGCATGGTCATGTGATGATTTTGATTATGGCTCACCACACCGACTATGCTCTGACGTGAGTTGCGTTGAACAACCGGTTCCACATGCGGACGCCGGTGGTCTCGCAGATGTACGTGAAGGATTGACAGTACCCATCATGCTGGATGAGTCGTTGTGCAGTCTGTCGGATGGGCAGCGGGCGATTGACGAGAAGCTATGCGATCTGTTCAACATCCGACTGTCCAAGTGCGGCGGATTTGTGAGCTCGTTGCGATTGGCAGCGATGGCACACTCAGCAGGACTCGGCTATCAACTCGGTTGTCAGGTCGGCGAAACGGGCATCCTTTCGGCAGCCGGTCGACACTTCGCGACGTCAGTTGCGGGCTTGTTTGCTTTGGAGGGCAGCTATGATCGCCATCTTGTTGCTGAGCGATTGACGCATGAGGATCTGACGTTCGGCTATGGTGGTGTTGCTCCTGCCTTGAAGGGGCCGGGATTGGGCGTCACTGTGGATCAGGAGGCTCTCGATCGTAGTAGCGTTCGTTGTCAGACCATTTGGGAGCGATGACGATGTTGCCCGTGTCGTGCCGGTGGGTGGCCTTCGATGCTGTCGGGACGCTGATCCGAGCGGAACCATCTGTTGCAGAGGTCTATCATCGCATGGGACAGCAGCACGGTTCACAGTTATCTCTCGTGGAAGTTGACTTGAGATTCCGTGAGTCGTTTCGCTTGCGGATGCAATCCGAGCGAGACAGGACGACCGAGGCTGACGAGTCTGCATTCTGGCGACAGGTCGTCGCAGATGTCCTTGCCGATGTGAGTGATCAAAAAGCCTGTTTCGTGGAACTGCACGAATGGTTCGCCCGTCCGAGTGCGTGGCGTTGCTTCGATGATGTCACACCGATGCTCGCGGCCTTGGGGAAGCGGGGCGTCCAGATTGCGATCGCATCCAACTACGATTCTCGGCTGCATCCTGTGTGTGACGGCCTGCCGGAGTTGTCTGACATCACAACCCGGATCGTCTCTTCTGAGGTCGGCTGGCGCAAGCCGCATGCGAGTTTCTACGAGAGCCTGATTGATGCCTGTGGGGGTGATCCGTCCGCCATCGTGATGGTGGGTGATGATTGGGAGAACGACGTGCTGGGCGCCAAACAGGCTGGATTGAGGGCCATCCTTGTTGATCGCAGTCTCTCGGATATCTCTCACACAACGGACGATTGCGTCATCAGTTCATTGATGGACTTGGTGACATGACGCAGGGATGGACCGACGTGTTTTCCGCTTAATCTCTAAGGCCGCTACCCATGTGATGCGTGGATTCACAAACCTGAGGCGGTCGGGTATCGTGACGGTGAATTGGACTTGATTTGGGATGGAATTGCGTGCCGGAGAATCCTGTCAGTGTGGGTGACGCTCGTTGCGGGCGAGGACAGCCGTTGCTGTTCATCGCCGGCCCCTGCGTCATCGAATCGGAGGAGTTGGTCTTCCGTATCGCTGATGAATTGAAGCAGTTGGCGGTCGACAAGAGTTATCAACTCGTCTTCAAAGCCAGCTTCGACAAGGCAAACCGCACCAGTCTCGAAAGCTTTCGTGGACCGGGACTTGAGGCTGGGATTGAGGTCCTCGCGAAAGTGAAGGAGCGGACAGGATTACCCGTAACGACGGACATTCACACTCCCGAACAAGCCGAGCCTGCGGCAGCGGTGTGCGACATTCTGCAGATCCCTGCCTTTCTCGCACGTCAGACGGATCTGATCGTCGCCTCCGCCGAAGCCGCGTCCAAATACGACCGAGTGCTGAACATCAAGAAGCCCCAATTCATCGCCCCCGAGGACATCGTGCATGCGGTCCGCAAAGGGGAAGGCTCCGGCTGCTCGAACATCCTGTTGACGGAGCGAGGCACGACGTTTGGCTACGGCCGTCTGGTGAACGACATGCAGGCGATTCCCATCATGCAGTCACTCGGTTGCCCTGTGGTATTCGACGCAACACACAGCGTTCAGCGGCCCGGTGGCAGCCGTACGGGTGGAGCCCGAGAGATGGTCCGACCCTTGGCGAGAGCCGCCGTCGCCTGCGGGTGTGACGGAGTCTTTCTTGAAACACACCCGAATCCTGATCAGGCTCTCAGCGATGGCCCCAACATGTTGCCGCTGAACGACGTAGAATCATTATTGGCTGAGTTGACGCGTTTTCGTGACTTGGCGAACGCCGCTCCTCTGGCCCTGCAAGGGTGACAGGTGGAGGGCGTGAGTTTGTCCTCGACTTTTTGATTGCTGAGAAATCATGATCCGACCAGAACGACCTGCTCGTACCAAGACCACCCGACCGATGTTTTGGGGCTGCGCGCTGGTGTCGCTGTCCTTGCTCTTCGCCGGCTGTAACTCTTCATCGACTCCGACGAAGCAGGCGGCGCAGAATGGCGAGAAGTCCGAGAGCACAACCTCGAGGCCTGAGCAGTGTGAGCGCGACATTGACAATATCCTTGACGCACTTCAGCCGGATCGTTACGGCATCAGCTCGGACCGAGACACCACGGTCAACATGCTCACCAGATGGTTGACGCAGTGCGGTGCCGCGGAAGATTTCGTTGCATCCGAGGAAGATGCCGAGTTCCGGGCGATGTTATTGCCGGCTGACGTCAATGAACAGGCGTTGCTTGAGCAGTTCACAGATGTCGATGCTGGTTATCTGAGGAACAGCCTGTTGATCCGTCAACTTGTTGACTCGACGTTGACCGACGAGCCGACCGATATCGACCGGGCAGTCACTCTGTTCTACAAGGTCGTGCACAACATCGAGTTGGTTCGTGATGCCCCTGGTGCAATCGAATTGGCTCCGTTTCAGGCGATGCTCTACGGGCGTGGCACGCCAATGAATCGTGCGTTGATCTTCGCAATGATGCTTCGTCAGTTGCGAATTGATGTTGTCATCCTTCAGCCTCGCAGTGAAGAAGACGAAACGGATCGGACCTTGTTGCTGGGGGTAGTTATCCCGGAAGAAGGTGTCTATCTGTTTGATTGTCGATTGGGTCTGCCACTTGCATCGCCAGCGGACGACCCGGTATCTCCACTTCCGGCGAAGCCGGCGACGTTTGCAGAGGCGATCGAGAATGATGCAATCTTTCGTCAGCACGATCTACGCGGGATCAAGTATCCGGTCTCGGCCGAGAGGCTGTCGGACATCAATGTTCTTGCGATAGGCACGAGCAGTACCTGGGCACCTCGCTTCGGGAAACTTCAATTGGCATTGCCGGTTCCGGTGGAGATCTACGATGGACTGGCGTCAAGCTCTCCGCAGGAACCCGGACTCATCGCGCGATTGGAGACCGCTGGTCAGGATGGACTCTGGAAAGCGGAAAACATCGGCGTTTGGGATTACCCGGACCGAACTCTCAGCAGGCTCAAATCCTTGACAAAGGAAGAAACGGAAGCTTTGCAACAACTCTACGAGATCATGCAGGGCCCCAAGCACGTCACGATTAACGAGGAGACCGGTCAACCTCAGTTGATGATGCCTGAGCGGAATCTGCATCGAGGCAGGATCAGTGATCTTCAGGGCGATGTCGAATCTGCTCTGAGCGTCTACGTGCGATCTCAGCTTTCGATTCCACTTCCTGATACACTGAATCAGCACACCTCAGATTGGTCCGCCTATTGGGCGGCGCTTGCTCAGTTTGAGCAGGGAGATTATTCGGTCGCAGCAGAATCGACCGAACGTTACTTGAAAACCCCCGGGTTCTGGGCCTTGGCCGCAGTCACGTTGCGTGCGAACGCGCTGGCTCACGATGGTCATTATGACGAGGCGGTCAAGATCCTGGAACGTGAGCCCGTGCGTGCACCTCAGTATCTGGGAAATCAAGCCCGTGTGCGGCGTTGGCGGCGGCTTGCCGCGGGCGAGTCTGCCGTCGATCCACTGTTGACCGCACCGCCGGCTGAACCTGAGACACCTCCCGCAGAGCCAGAGCCGACAGCGGACGAACCAAAGCCGACTCAGGACAGCCCCGACGACGAGACGCCGCCTGATGCAGATGCGCCGAGGGAGACCCCAGCCGACCTTCCTCCATCGGACGAAAAGCCGGATCCAAGATTCGAGGAGGCCTCGACCGACGATACCCCGGCTGCGGCCGACGCCGAAGGGGGCCCTGATGGTGAATCGAAGGATGCACCGCCTGCGGAGCCGGACACGACCAATGGGCCGTTAGAAGAAGAGGGCAGCGGAAATGAATGATCCAGCCTCAGTTGACAAATCGCTGTCTAGAGAGAATGCCCGTTCATGCACTGGCTGAAACGGCATTGGTTTCTTGTTGGTCTGGTGATCTTGATCCCTCTGGGGATCTCCCTTGGCACGCGCCTCTCGCCGGAGTCGATCCAGCGGATCGAGTTGGGGACCGGACCCCGTGCGACGTCCTACCTCGTTGCGGTCATTCTCTTCCTGATGTCATTCTCACTCGACAGTCGTCAGTTAGGACGATCGTTGAGGTACCCGGGACCGGTACTCTTCGCCTGTTTGATCAACTACGGCCTCACGCCTTTGATCGCCTGGCCCTTGATGAGATTTCAACTTGACCAGGATCTTGCGATCGGACTGATGATCGCAGCAACCGTCCCCTGCACAATGGCGGCAGCATCCGTCTGGACCCGCAAAGCGGGGGGCAACGACGCGGTGTCGCTGCTGGTCACGATGCTGACTAACGGCACCTGTTTTCTGTTCACCCCCCTTTGGCTGAGTCTGATCGTCGGTTCTTCGTTCGAGTTCGACACCTACGCCATGATGCGGCGGCTGATCGTCTCCGCTCTCATCCCGGCGACGCTCGGGCAACTCGCACGGTTGAGCCAAAGGTTGCGGCAGTTCGCGACCGACCACAAACCGGGAGTCGGGGCGGTGGCACAAATCTGTGTGCTGATCATCGTGTTCGCAGCGGCATTCTTGAAAGCGGGACCACAACTCAGCGGAAACGGCGGGCCGGGGATCGGGTTGTTACCGATCCTTCTCGTGTGGGCGAGCTGCATCGCGGTGCATTTGACCGCTATGTTCATCGCGTGGCACGGGAGTCGGCTCCTCGGCATCACCCGCGACGACCGTGTGGCGATCGCCTTTGCGGGGAGTCAGAAGACGCTGCCGATTGGTCTGTTGGTCGCCAACCACTTTGGCGGCTTCGCCTTGTTCCCCATGTTGATGTTTCACGCCAGCCAGTTGTTCATCGACACTTGGATCGCCGAACGTATTGCTGAAAAGGACGGAGAATAGTAGCAGTGGCTTCCAGCCGCCATAGGGAATCGTCATCAAGCCCGGCGGCTGGTAGCCACCGCTACGAGTATTGGGCGTCTGCCCACCGATCATACATTTCTCGCAAGCACAGTCGGAGATTTCCGTCGTTCTGATCGAACAGTTGTGTGACCTCACCGATTGGCAGTGACGAATTGCTTGCGAGGAGCTCGTCGATCAGACAACTTAGCAATTCTGGTGTCGTTTGACATTCCCAGAGCGTCGGCAACCGACCAGCAGCGTGCGTGTTGATGACAAGGCCGCCGTATCGGTCAGCACGGCGTGTGAACAACCGCCACCTCAACGCGCCCATTTGCTCGGCCCCGTCGACGAACAACAAGTCGCGTTCGCTCGACGTTGAAAACAGATCCTCAATCAACTTTGTCACGGTCCTGCGATTCTCCCAATTCAGCCGTAGCCAGCGAATCGTGTGCCCCCGTGTTATCAGTTCATATGCCATGTCTTCCTGCAAGGTTGTCTTGCCGGAGCCCTCTGGTCCAACGATGGCCGCTCGGAAGTTGAGGGCCTCCAACCGGTGAAGCAGCTTTTCCATGTCGCTACCGTCGGGGAAGCGGTACCTCATTTCGAGGACACGATCCGTCCGGAAAGGGTTATCTGCTGCTCGCATATCACAGTGCTGAGGACGCCGTTTCGATGGTCTTCAGGCGGACTTCGGTGCCCGCTGGAGCCATGACAATCTCTTGCCGGGTCGATTCCTCGGCGGGGAAGGCAATCAGTTCCAGTGCCCATTGGAGTGTGATGAGTTTCCCGGAGAAGCTGTATGGCGATGCGGGCAACGTGATGCTGGTTCGACGCGTTTCCCGCGGGGAAGGAAACTCAAAGGGGACCGTCTGAACGATCTCCAGGTCCGTCGTCCCTTTGCCGGACGTACTCCAGACAAGGCGGAGTTCGATCGACTCAGGAGCCTGCTCCAATTCCCACGACAGAGTCAAGTCGATCTCGTCACCCGGTTCAAAGGACGTCTGGCCACCGGCGATATCAATCTGCAATATGTTCATCATCCCTCCTTTTCGTGGGGAGTGACCACAATGGGAAACGTGGCACTCACATCTGGCCTTAAGGGAATGTCTCCCGCCATCTCCAGAGTCCAGACGATCTCATTGTTGTTGGCCGTAAATGTGTGCATTGAGTCGGCGGGTACTTCTATATCCGCCTCGCCACTGGCGATGTCATAGGACTGATCGCTTTCAAATAGCACCTGTTCGTGAAACTTCTCTTTGTCGGTATGGGTGTTAGTGCCGCGGCGATACGTCGCCTTCTCGCTGCCGACGAGCGTCAGTTTCAAATGACGGATCGAGTGCGAGCTACCTCGGAACTGCCATGTCATATGTACGACTTCGCCAAGCGGGATTTGTCCCCGGTTGAGAGTCAATATCGGACGGGGATTGAAAAGCGCGAAAAACGCATACACCGCCCAGATGATCAGGCCCAGACCGACCAGCACAAACGGGATGGAGAACACGGTCAGGAACCATTCAGGGTCTCCATTTTGAAACCCTTCGACGACCTGACGAATCAGAAAGGAAATCAACCCATTCCAGATCAGGGCAATGATGATCGAACCCATGAATCGACCGAGGGGAGACGATTCCGATTGAAGTGTGATCGAACCGTCCGGATTCTCGTTGAACTGCGTTGATCCGACCTCGTTTCCGTCAGAGGAGCCCCCGCCTGTTGAGAGCGCAGTTCGTTGCTTCTTCCGCTCCGACCAGCGAACTGCCCAGGGAATACCGAAGCCGACAACGAGGAACGGCACACAGAACAACCCCCATAACATATCCCACGTCAGGCCGCGTTCGATCACCGCCTCGCTCGGATTGAGTGGGTCGACATAACACACAGTCTTCATGCCGACGGGGTGGGCATCGACAACCGCCTTCTTGCCGTCGTACCCGCTGGAACTGCCGATCATGAAATGGTAGCGATCGCCGCCGTAAGGCTGTCCTCGGAAGGCATAGTCGTACGTGATCTCGATGCTGAATGTGTCGCCATCGTCTCCATC
The DNA here is from genome assembly GCA_020426505.1 of Planctomycetaceae bacterium. Classification (GTDB taxonomy): domain Bacteria; phylum Planctomycetota; class Planctomycetia; order Planctomycetales; family Planctomycetaceae; genus JAHBXU01. Next base: position 59,364 of record JAGQPX010000059.1, read on the forward strand.
GTGCCTCTCAACACGACTGCTGGTGATCGTACAAGGTGTCTCCACCCAGGTCCGGGCTCTGTACACATTCAGCAACGGCCCAAGTGTCATGAAGTAGAACATGGCCGCCCCCGCCAGGGCGAACATTCCACAGAAGACATACAGGCCCCACATACCACAGCCGCTCAGCCGATTGTGATCGACCGACAGCGCCTTCTTGCGATCAGCCTTTTCGTCGCCGCGACTCATTCAGGCAGGTCCTTGAGACGATGCTCACAGAGTGATTGAGCTTCTTAAGGAAGTCATACGCCTTCAGCGGCCCACAGGATCACTGGTGGCTGAAGATCCAGCAGGAATCGTGCGCCTCAAACCCAATGTGCGGATAATAGGCCCTCGCAGCGGGAGCCGCGAGGAGAATCAAAGTCGTCTCGACTCCAGCTGCCTCGTGTGTCCGCCGCACCAATTCCCTGCCGATCCCTTGTTTCTGAAACTCAACATCGACTGCCAGGTCCGACAGATAGGTGCAATAGTGAAAATCCGTGAGTGCCCGTGACACACCGATCAGTACACCGTCGATGCGAGCCGTGAGTATCAAATCCGCCTGACGTAGCATACCCGAGATGCGGTCAACGTCGTCGACCGGTCGACGTTCAGCGAGCGTCGATCGCCGCAGCACATCGATGAACTCGTCAACAGGCAGGTCACATTCGAAGTCGTAATGTGGAGTCATGACAGAATCGGCAACAACTCATGTGAACCATGTTGCACTTCGCGGGTGACGATGTGGCCGACGAGGGTGGTTTGCGTGCAGTCGTGGATGGTGATGTCGGCGAGGGTGCCAGCAAGGCGCGGGTTGCCGTCGAACACCACAATACGGTCACACTTCGTGCGACCAACGAGTTGCGTCGTCGGTTGTTGGCGTTCTGATCCCAAGCCGACATCTCTGATATCGGACGATTCGCTCTGAGATGATGAGTTACCAGACAGTTGCACGACGACGGAGCCGTCGGGTTGGGAGGCGCCGTCGTGCCAGCCGGGGAGGGACTGGGTGACGTCCGGTTGATGTCCCTTCTCAGCCCATTTGCTGGGGCCTTCGACGAGCACCTCGACATTGCGTCCGATGAAGGCCTCGTTGTCCTCTTCGCTGATCGCGTTCTGCAGGTCGAGCAACTCGTTGTTACGGCGTTTCTTGATCTCGTCCGGGATGTCGTCCTCATAGAGGTCGAATGCCTTGGTACCACGGCGTGGAGAGTACTTGAAGATGAAGCTGTTCTTGAACCGGTACTCACGGACAGCGTCCATGCTCTTCTGAAACGACGCTTCGCTCTCACCGCAGAAGCCGACGATGAAGTCGCTCGACACGGCACAGTCGGGGACAATCGTGCGAATGCGGTCCATCATCTCAGCGTAGTCGGAGGTGGTGTATCCTCGCTTCATCCTGGCGAGCACGTCATCACAACCGGCTTGTAGGGGCACGTGCAGATAGTGAGCGATCTTGGGCAGATCACGGACGGCTTCCAGTAAATCGGTCGTCATGTCCTTCGGATAATTCGTGACGAACTTGATCCGCTGGATGCCCGGTGTGTCATGAATGAGTACGAGCAGATCACTCATCCGCCACTGCTTGCCGTTGATGGTGTGCTTGTACGAGTTCACGGTTTGCCCGAGGAGTGTGACTTCCTTCACTCCCTGCTCGGCGAGCGAGGCGACCTCACGGGCGATGTCTTGTGGCGGACGGGACTGTTCCGGGCCGCGTGTGTTTGGGACGACGCAGAAGGTGCAGAACTTGTCGCAACCTTCCTGCACGGTGAGGAAGGCGGATGGGCCGGAGCGGCGCCGCTGGGGCAGGGCCCCGAACTTGGTTTCGGCCGGCATGTCGGTATCGGTCACCCGCTTGCCTTGCCCGGCCTCCGCCAGCATCTCGGGCAGGCGGTGATAGGCCTGCGGGCCGACGACCATGCGCACGGCCGGGGCGCGGGCCATGATCTCCTCGCCCTCGGCCTGCGCCACGCAGCCTGCAACCGCGATCAGCGGGGAGGAACCGTCTTCACGCCTGAGCCGGCCGATGTCGGAATAGACCTTCTCGGCCGCTTTCTCGCGGATATGGCAGGTGTTGAGCACGACGAGGTCGGCTTCCTCGCCTTCGGGCGCGGGCGCGATGCCCTGCTCGGCCAGCACCTCGGCCATGCGATCGCCGTCATAGACGTTCATCTGGCAGCCGAAGCTCTTGACCCGGTAGGTCTTCGGGGACGGGGTGGGGCGCATGGGCGGGCCGATAGCGGAATTAGCGGCGGATGGACAGTGGTTGACGATGAGGCCGGCGCGCTACGCGGCTTGTCGTCATCCACGGCGATCACATGGCCGGGGCGCTGCCGAGCGCGCTAGAGCCCGAGCTGGGCTGCCAGCGCCGCATGATCGGGCTCCGGCCAGCCCCAGAGGCGGGAGGTGCTGACCGAGAGGCAGCCGGTCTTGAACGCCGTGAAATCGAGATACCAGTCGAGATCTTCGACCGATATGCCGGTGATCTCCTGCCACAGCGCTATCGTTTCCTCTCGAGTTCCCATGCCGTCGAGGTGCGGCTTGTCTGCGGTTTTCTCATGCGCAAACGCCGACATCTGCAGCCACCAGGCGAGATCGTGCAACGCTCCGCCCAGCGAGGCCTGCTCCCAGTCCATGACTGCGATGACGTCGAAATTGTCGTCGAACATCATGTTGCCGAGCCGCGCGTCGCCCCAGACGAGGCCTTCCGGCTGGTTCTTCGGCCAGCGTGCCCGAAGCGCATCGCGGGCCGCATCGAGAACGGGCCATCGCTTCTCCCGGCTTACCCATTCCACGAAACGGTCGTATTTGTCCCATTCCTGTTCGAGCCCCGAGCGCGCGCCTTCGGGGCCGGCGAGGAACTGTACCCGATCGAGCGGTGTCCGCTGGATCAGCGCAAGATTGCGCACGCCGTTCTCCCAGAATTTGCGCCGTTGCGCCGGTGTCGCATCGGCAACCCAGCCGGTTTCGCGATAGGGTGGGAAGGTCACGGCAACAAGACCGGTCAGCTTCTTCATGACGAAGAACGGTGCGCCGACAAGGCTCGGATCCTCCTCATAACCGATGGTCTCGGCAACCGGCACGATGGCGAGCTCATGCAAGACGCGCATCACGCGGTACTGCTCCTCGAACAGGTCGTCCGGATAGACCTGGTTGGCGTCCGGCTTGACGCGGATGACATAGCCCTGGCTGCAGTCTCGCCCGCCTTCGCTCCACGTCGCGTCGAACAGGATCGTCTCGTGCGATCGCCCCGCCCCGCGCGGGTAATCTGGGTTCGATATTGCGAGATTCCTCGCTCCCGGCAGCTTGCTTTCCAGCCAGGGGACCAGCTGGTCCCCCAACTCGGCAAGGTCTCGGGTGCGGGGGGCGACGATCTGGTCGGACATGACCTTCCTCTCCAAAATGACTGTACGAGGACAAGAACAGCACTTTGAACAGAGTTTGCCAATCCGGGCCGTGCCGTGAAGACGGTTCCTAAATCTCGACAAACCGGCTAACCGCGCGGCCATGTCCGAGACCAACACTCTCCACGCCGCCTTTGCCGGCCATGTTTCCTCTGCGCTCGATGCGCTGGAGGCAGCGGGCGCGCTGCCCGCCGGGCTGAACCGCGCAGCCATTACCGTCGAGCCGCCGCGCGATCCGTCCCACGGCGATCTGGCCACCAACGCCGCGATGGTGCTGGCCAAGCCTGCGGGCATGAAGCCGCGCGACCTGGCCGAGGGGCTGGTGGCGGAGCTGGCGAAGCTGCCGCAGGTGACGGGCGCCGAGATCGCCGGTCCGGGGTTCATCAACCTTCGCCTCTCGCGCGAGGCGTGGCTGGCCGAGCTGCGTGGCATTGCCACGACGGGCGCCGATTACGGCCGTTCGGCCGTGGGCGGCGGGACGACAGTCAATATCGAATACGTCTCCGCCAATCCCACCGGGCCGATGCACATGGGGCATTGCCGGGGCGCTGTGGTGGGCGACGCGCTGGCGGCGTTGCTTGAGTTTTCCGGGCACAAGGTGGTGCGCGAATATTACGTCAACGACGCCGGCGGGCAGGTCGACGTGCTCGCCCGCTCCGTACACCTGCGCTACCGCGAGGCGCTGGGCGAGGATATCGGCGAGATTCCGGAAGGGCTTTATCCGGGCGCCTACCTGGCACCGACAGGCCACCGATTGGCCACCCACTACGGCAGCAAGTTCGTCGATGCGCCCGAAAGCGACTGGCTGGTGCTGTTCCGCAAGGAAGCGGTGGCCGACATGATGGCGATGATCCGCGAGGATCTCGGCCTGCTCGGCATCCACCATGACATATTCTCTTCGGAAGCCGAACTCCAGGCAGCCGGCAAGCCCGCCGAGGCGGAGGCCTGGCTGCGCGAGCGCGACCTTGTCTACGACGGCATGCTCGAGGCGCCCAAGGGCAAGACGCCCGAGGATTGGGAGCCGGTCGAACTGCCGCTGTTCCGCTCGACGAAGTTTGGCGACGATCAGGACCGGCCGATCAAGAAGTCTGACGGCAGCTGGACCTATTTTGGCGCCGATCTCGCCTATCACTACCAGAAGGCGCAATCGGCGGACGCCCTAGTGGACATCTGGGGCGCGGACCACGCGGGCACCGTCAAGCGCATCAAGGCAGCGGTTGCGGCGATGACCGGGGCGGAAGGGGAAGCGATCCCCTTCGAGGTCAAGCTGGTGCAGATGGTCCAGCTGCTGCGCGACGGTGAACCGGTGAAGATGTCAAAGCGCGCCGGGACTTTCATCACGCTCGCCGATGTCGTGCGCGAAGTCGGCAAGGACGTGGTGCGCTTCACCATGCTCACCCGCAAGCCCGAAGCACAGATGGACTTCGATTTTGCCAAGGTGGTCGAGGCGTCGAAGGACAACCCGGTATTCTACGTTCAGTATTGCCATGCGCGCGTGAGTTCGACGTTGCGCAAGGCCGCCGCCGAAGGACTCGGCCCTTCCGGTGCCGATCTGGAACTGCTGGAGGAAGAAGAACTCGAGTTGGTAAAGCTCGCTGCACAGTTCCCGCGCATCGTCGAAGCGGCCGCCGCCGCGCGCGAGCCGCATCGCATCGCCTTTTTCCTCCACGATCTGGCGGCTGCATTTCATGCTTACTGGAACCTGGGTAACGACCGGCCCGAAAAACGCTTCATCGTGGTACAAAATGGTAAACTAACTGGTGCTAGACTGTTCCTTGCAACACAAATAGGTCAACTTGTACGCAACGGCCTGGCGCTGCTGGGCGTTGAGGCCGTGGAGGAAATGTAGCGATGACTGTGTCCGACGACGATCCGACCAACGGCACCGAAGGCGAGAACACGCCTGCCGAAGCCAACGACGAGCCGTCGGGTGCGGAACAGGGCGACAGCGAATTCGTCTCCGATGAAACGGCCGAGGAAACCGCACAGCTCGATCTCGGCGACGACGACGCGGCGCTGCCGTGGCTGGAAGGCGACGACGAGGAGGAATTCGAAAGCGGCAATTCCGGCCAGCTCATAGCCCTGCTGCTGCTGGGCCTGCTGGCGATCGGCCTGGTCGTCGGCGGCATCTGGTGGATGTCGCAGCGTTCTACCGATCCCGAGCTCGTCGCCGACGGCAGCGTGATCGAGGCCCCCGAGGAGCCCTACAAGGAAAAGCCCGAGGATCCGGGCGGCAAGACTTTCGAAGGCACGGGCGACACCAGCTTTGCCGTCTCGCAAGGCGAGACGCGTCCGGCCCGGCTGGGCGAGGCTTCGCCGGTTCCGGAGCCGGGCTTCTCCTCGATGGAGAAGGGCAGCGAGACCGCAACGCCGAAGCCGTCGGCCAGTGCGTCGCCGACGCCTGCCGCAACGTCGTCCGCGCCGGACAGCAAGAGCGTCGGCGTTCAGGTTGGCGCCTTCTCGACGCGTGAATCGGCGGAAGCGGGCTGGGGCAAGCTGTCTGCGCAGTATTCGGCGCTTTCCGGCCTTCGTCACCGGATCGTCGAGGGACAGGCGGATATCGGCAAGGTCTATCGCCTGCAGGCGCTGGCCGACGATGCCGGCTCGGCCAGGTCGCTGTGCAGCAAGCTGAGGTCCGCCGGGCTCAATTGCCAGGTGAAGAACTAGCCGGGGCGACCGGTTCCGCACCGGTGAATTTCCACATGTGCGATAGCCCGCAAACTTGCGGAAACCGCGCATTGCTGCGATTTCCCTGCGGATGGTACCTGCGATCTTCGGTATTGCCGGACTGCGGCTGACGGACGACGAGCGCGCGTTCTTCCGCGATGCCGATCCCGCCGGGTACATATTGTTCGGCCGCAACGTCCAGGATCGCTCCCAGCTTCGCGCGCTGACCGATGAACTGCGCGCCATCGAGGGCCGCGATAAGCTGTTCATCTGCATCGACCAGGAAGGCGGCCGCGTCGCGCGGATGAAACCGCCGGAATGGCTCGCATTCCCGCCCGGCGAAGTCTTCGACCGATTGTATGAAATAGCCCCGGCCAGCGCGATCGAGGCGGCGCGGGCCAATGCCCGGGCGCTCGGTATGGATCTGGCGGAGGCGGGAGTCACGGTCGATTGCCTGCCGCTGCTCGATGTCCGCCAGCCGGGCGCGCACGACGTGATCGGCGACCGGGCGCTGGGCAGCGAGCCGCTGCGGGTCGCGGCGCTGGGAAGGGCGGTTCTCGTTGGGCTGGAGACGGCTGGAGTCGCTGGCGTGGTCAAGCACATCCCCGGCCACGGACGGGCGATGGCCGACAGCCACAAGGCCCTGCCGACGGTCGAGGCGAGCGAGCAGGAGCTGGAAACCGACCTCGCTCCGTTCAGGGCGCTTGCTGGCGCGAGGATCGGCATGACCGCGCATGTGCGCTACACCGCGTGGGATGCGGAGAACCCGGCTACGCTCTCGCCTTTCGTGATCGCTGAGATCATTCGCGGCAGGATCGGTTTCGACGGCCTGCTGCTTTCCGACGACCTCGACATGGAAGCGCTGTCCGGCGCAGTGCCCGAACGCGCCGCGCGTGCCGTTGCCGCCGGTTGCGACATCGCGCTCAACTGCTGGGCGAAGATGGACGACATGGTCGGCATCGCCGACCTGCTGCCCGACATGCCCCATGCCACTGCGGCAAGGCTCGATCGCGCGCTCGAGAATACGCGCGTCCATTCTCCCGACATGGCAATGCAGGCGGAGCTGATCACCAAGCGCGATGCCCTGCTCGGCGCGGCGGAGGTGCGGGCATGACCGTCGAAATCATACCCGATGCCGCCCTGCCGCTGGACGGCGAGGAAGAATGGGAGGGCCCCGGCGCGGTGGCGACTGACGACAACGCCCTCTATCTCGAACTGGAAGGTTGGGAAGGGCCTCTGGACCTGCTGCTGGACCTCGCCCGGCGCCAGAAAGTGGATCTGCGGCGCATTTCGATCCTCGCACTGGTCGACCAGTATCTCTCCTATATCGAACGGGCCGAGGCGCTGCGTCTCGAGCTCGCCGCCGATTACCTCGTGATGGCGGCGTGGTTGGCCTATCTGAAGTCGGCGCTGCTCCTGCCCAAGGACGAGCAGGAAGATCCCAGCCCCGAAGAACTTGCGCTGCGCCTTCAGTTGCGCCTGCAGCGGCTCGGCGCCATGCGCGAGGCCGCCGCCCGGTTGATGGCGCGGGACCGGCTGGGCCGCGAAGTCTTCCGCCGCGGCGCGCCCGAGGGTTTGCGTGTCGACCGCAAGAACCGCTGGCAGTGCGACTGGTTTGCGCTGGTCCAGGCCTACGGTCAGGTGAAGGCCCGCACGGCGCCGGTGGTCCACATGGTGCGCGAACGGGCGGTTATGACGCTGGAAAGCGCGCTGCAACGCGTTTCCTCCATGCTCGGCGTGCGGCTCGACTGGATGGAGCTGCAGGAATTCCTGCCGCCCCATGCCGATGTCCAGCTCAGGCGGTCGGCCCTGGCGTCCAGTTTCGTTGCGGCGCTGGAGCTGGCACGCCTCGGAAAGGCGGAACTGGCGCAGGACGAGATTTTCGGGCCGCTGCGGCTCAAGGCGATCAAGCAATGACCACTCCGGAAGATCAGGACGACCGGGCGCAGGACGACCTGCTCCGCGCGGTGGAAGCGACGCTGTTCGCCGCCGAGGAGCCGATGACGGCCGAGGCGATTTCCACCCATCTGGGGGGTGCGGAGGTGCGCGAGGCGCTCAGGGAGCTCGCCGCGCATTACGAGGGGCGGGGCGTGGAGCTGGTCGAACGCGGCAGGCGCTGGCACTTCCAGACCGCGCCGGACCTTGCCCATCTGCTGCGGCGCGAGCGCGAGGAAGTGCGGCGCCTGTCCCGCGCGGCGACCGAAGTTCTGGCGATCATCGCCTATCACGAGCCGGTCAGCAGGGCCGAGATCGAATCGATTCGCGGCGTGCAGACCGCAAAGGGCACGCTCGACGTGCTGATGGAAGCCGGATGGGTGCGCGCCGCCGGGCGCCGCGAAGTGCCGGGACGGCCGGTCATCTATGCGACAACGCCCGATTTCCTGGCCCATTTCGGACTCAAGTCGCGCAAGGAGCTGCCCGGAATCGACGAATTGCGCGCGGCCGGCCTGCTCGATCCGGTCGACGACGAGATGGTCGCCATGGAACTGGCCGGAGACCAGCAATCCGAAGCTTCGGACGAGGAGACTCCGCCGGAAACTGCGGACTGACTGGCAAGGGCGCGGTCAATGCCCTATATCGGGCAGCGGACTCCCATAGAGGTTTTGCACAATGAATATCGGGCCCTGGCAACTTATCATCATCGCGCTCGTCATCCTCGTCCTGTTCGGGCGCGGGCGAATCTCCGAAATGATGGGTGATTTCGGCAAGGGAATCAAAAGCTTCAAGAAGGGTATGGCCGACGAGTCGGAAACGCCTGCCGCGCCGCCCCAGCAGCTTTCGCAGCAGGCGCCGCCGGCGCCGGAGGCCAAGCGGGAGCCGGCTCCGGCCGAAAGCGGGAGCGCGAACGGCGGCAACTGATCCGCCGCAAAGGGTGGAACAGAATTCATGTTCGACATCGGCGCGACCGAACTCCTTCTGATCGTCATCGTCGCGGTGATCGTGATCGGGCCGAAGGACCTGCCGCTCGCCATGCGCACGGCGGGGCGGTGGATCGGCAAGGTCCGGCGCGTCTCCGGCCATTTCCGTTCGGGTATCGAGTCGATGATCCGCGAAGCCGAACTGGAAGAAATGGAACGCAAGTGGCGCGAGCAGAACGAAGCGATCATGAAGGAGCATCCCGGCGCGCCGGAGACGGAAGCTGCGGCCCCTTCGCCCGCTTCGGCGGAGGGGGCGCTGGCCGAGCCGCAAGCCCAATCCGGTGCGCAGGACGCACGACAGGACGAGGGGCAGCCGGAACCGGCCCGGGACAAGGCCGAACCGCAGCTTCCCCTGCCACCGCCGTAAGCGCGCGACCATGGTCCTGAAGATCAACGATATCGACGATACGCAGGCGCCGCTGCTCGATCACCTGATCGAGTTGCGGACCCGGCTGCTGCGGTGTGTCGTTGCGCTGGGCATTGCGTTCGCCGTCTGCCTCTATTTCGCCGACGACATCTTCGGCTTTCTCGTCCAGCCGCTGACTTCGGCCTTCCCGGAAGGTCAGGGACGGCTGATCTACACCAAGCTTTACGAGGCCTTCTTCGTCGAGCTGAAAGTGGCGCTGTTCGCCGCCTTTTTCGTCAGTTTCCCGATCATCGCCAACCAGCTCTGGGCCTTCGTCGCGCCCGGGCTCTATGCGCGCGAGAAGAAGGCGTTCCTCCCGTTCCTGATCGCGACGCCGGTGCTGTTCACCCTGGGAGCGGCGATGGCGTATTACGTCGTCATGCCCACCGCCTTCAGCTGGTTCCTCGGCTTCGAGGGCGAGCGCGGCGGACTCAAGCTGGAGGCCCTTCCGGGCACCGGCGACTACCTCTCGCTCGTGATGCAGTTCATCCTTGCGTTCGGCATCAGCTTCCTGCTGCCGGTGCTGCTGATGCTGCTGAACCGGGCAGGCATCGTCACCCGCGACCAGCTTGCCAAGGCGCGCCGCTACGTCATCGTCGCGATCTTCATCACGGCTGCCGTCATCACGCCGCCGGATATCGTCTCACAGCTCCTGCTGGCGACGCCGCTGCTGGTGCTGTTCGAAGGCTCACTGGTGCTGATGCGCTTCAGCGAGAAGAAGGCGGAGCGCGAACGGGCGGAAGAGGAAGCCGGGCAGGCCGCCGAAACGCAGGACGGAGCACCGGCCGAATAACGCGACGGTACCTATCGTCCCTCTGCGGGCGCGCTTTCCTTCGCTTCATACACCAGCTTGCCGCCGACCCATGTCTGGAGGACCTGTATCGCGCGAAGCTCGTCCGGCGTCGCGAGCAGGGGGTCGCGGTCAACCAGCACGAAGTCGCCACGCTCGCCGCGGGCGATCCGCCCCAGCCTGCCGTCGGCCAGCAGGGCGTGGGCAGCGCCGGTGGTGTAGGCGGCCAGCGCCGCTTCACGCGTCAGCCTCTCCTGCGGCTGCCACCCGCCGAACGGCTGGCCGTACCCATCCTGGCGGGTGATCGCCTGTGCCATGCCCGCAAAAGGCCGCGGCGCCTTGTCCGGCGCGGACGAGCCGAAGGCCAGCACCGCGCCGGAGGCGGCCAGCGATTTCCACGGCTGGGCGCTTGCCAGCCGCTCAGGTCCGAGCCTGGCTTCCGCCACGGCGCGATCGGTCTCCGCCAGTTGCGGCTGCATCGACAGGGAGACGCCGTAGGAGCCGATGCGGGCCATGTCTGCCGGATCGACGACCTGCGTGCGCTCGATGCGCCAGCGCCGGTCGCCCGTGTAGGTTCCCTTGAGCTCCTCGATGGCGTCGAGCACCGTTGCGACGGCGCCGTCGCCCGAGGCGCTTACGGCGACCTGGAAGTTGTCGATCGCGCCGCGGCTCATCAGGTTCTTGAGCTGGGTCTCGGTCAGGCCGGCGCGCCCGGTGCTCGCCGGATCGTCGGCATAGGGCGCCTTCAGCGCGGCGGTGCGGTTCGCGAGCGTACCGTCGAGCGCGAGGAACAGGCCGTTCAGCCGCAGCCGGTCCCCGTAGAGCCATGGCGTGGGGCCGGGGCCGCCGATCAGCGCCATGGCTTCCGGTCCCGCCGCGTAGGCGACGATCCGCAGGTTGAGCCTGCCCAGGTCGCCGGCGCGGCGATAGGCCTGCCAATCCTCGATCGTCGTGCCCATGTCGGCAACGGCGGTGATGCCCTGGGCCAGCAACAGCTGCTGGGCCTTGGCGAGCGCCGCATCGCGGTCTTCGGGGCGCGGCGGCGGCAAGGTGCGGCCATCCTGCGAGGCCGGCGCGGCCTCCTCCCGCGTCAGCAGCGAGAGCCCCAGCTTCATCACCTGCACATGTGAATCGATCAGCCCGGGGATCAGCACGCGGCCCTTGGCGTCGAACCGGTAGTCGACATTGCCCGGCCGCTTGTCGCGGCGGGACAGCACCTGTTCGATCCGCCCGTCGTCGCCGACCAGGACGCCGTTGAAATGATCCACCCGCCCGTCCTCGTCGAGCGTAAGTCCGTTGACATTGTCGATCAGGACGTCGGCGTGGGCAGGGAAGGCGACAGCAAGGAACAGCGCCGCCGCGACGGCTCTCACTTGGCGCCTCTTCGCGGCAGCCGCCTGATCAATGCGCTCGTGTCCTCGCGGCCGCCGCCCATCGCCTGGAGTTCGGCATAGAACTGGTCGACCAGCGCCGCCACCGGCAGCGAAACGCCGATGCCGCGGCCTTCGTCCATGGCGAGGCCGAGGTCCTTGCGCATCCAGTCGATCGCGAACCCGAAATCGAACTCGTCGGCGGCCATCGTCATCCAGCGGTTGTCCATCTGCCAGCTCTGCGCCGCGCCGCCGGAGATCGCCTCGAACACCTTCTCCATGTCGAGATGGGATGACTGCGCGAACCGCACCGCCTCGGCCAGGCTCGCGACGATCCCGGCGATGCAGATCTGGTTGGCCATCTTGGTCGTCTGGCCGGCGCCGGCCTTGCCGACATGGACGATCCGGGAGGAATAGGCGGACATCACCGGGCTGCCGGCTTCGATGGCGTCTGCCCGGCCGCCGCACATCAGCGTGAGCGTGCCGTTCTCCGCGCCGATCTGGGAGCCGGTCATCGGCGCGTCGATGCAATGGATCTGGAGATCGCGCGCTTCCACCGCGATCTGGCGGGCGATCCGCGCCGACACCGTGGTGTGGTCGATGAACACGCCGCCCTTGCCAAGCGTGGAAAACACCCCCTGCGGACCGAGCACGACGTCGGCGAGGTCGTCGTCATTGCCGACGCAGGTGATCACGACGTCCGCTCCTCTGGCAGCTTCGGCCGGGCTCTCCGCGACGCGGGCCGCCAGGCCGGGATTGGCCTCCTGCCATTTCTCCGCGCGGATCGGCGAGCGGTTGTAGATGGTGAGTTCGTGGCCGGCATTGCCGATATGGCGGGCGATCGCCCCGCCCATCACGCCGAGGCCGAGAAAGGATACTTTGCGTTTTTCGCTCATGAAGCGCTGAATAGCGTCTTTTCGGCGAATGCAAACCTGCGATGGCTGCGATGCGGGGCTCCGAACAGCGAAGCGCTTTCAATTTTCGCCACTTTCCTCTAGGCCGCGCGCGCATGAACGAGCCAGCTATCAAGCCCGAAGCGGGAGATACTCCGCTCCTGACCGCCGACGATGTGCGCGCTGCGGCGACGCGCATTTCCGGCGCCGTCGTGCGCACGCCGACGATGCACAGCAGGACGCTCAGCGAAATCACCGGCGCCGAGATTTACCTCAAGTTCGAGAATCAGCAGTTCACCGCCGCCTACAAGGAGCGCGGTGCTCTCAACGCCATGCTGATGATGGGCGGGGGCAGCGCCAATCGCGGCGTGATCGCCGCTTCGGCCGGCAACCATTCGCAGGGCCTGTCCTATCACGGCAGGCGACTTGGCCTGCCGGTGACGATCGTGATGCCGCGCACCACTCCCACTGTGAAAGTGATGCAGACCGAAAGCGTCGGCGGAACGGTGGTGCTCGAAGGCGAGAATTACGACGAGGCCTACGCCCATGCCTGCCGGCTGGAGCACGAGCTCGGGCTGACGTTCGTCCATCCCTTCGACGATCCGCGCGTGGCCGCGGGGCAGGGGACGGTCGCCCTCGAAATGCTCGAGGACGTGCCGGAGATCGATACTCTGGCCATTCCGGTCGGCGGCGGCGGACTGGCCGCCGGCATGGGAACCATCGCGCGCGACATCAGGCCCGACATCAGGCTGATCGGCGTCGAGGCCGAACTTTTCCCTTCGATGTACAACCTGCTCAAGGGCGAGGACCGGCCGATCGGCGGCGATACGCTGGCCGAGGGTATTGCCGTGTTCGAGCCGGGCAAGTTCACCTCGAAGGTGCTGCAGGGCCTGCTCGACGATTTCGTCCTGGTAACCGAATCGCAGCTCGAACAGGCTCTGGCGCTGCTGCTGCAGATCGAAAAGACCGTGGTCGAAGGCGCCGGCGCGGCCGGGCTCGCCGCAGTCCTTGCGCATCGCCAGCTGTTCGAGGGCCGCAAGGTCGGGATCGTCCTGTCGGGCGGGAACATCGATACGCGCCTGCTGGCGAACGTGCTGCTGCGCGACCTTGCCCGGTCCGGACGGCTGGCGCGCTTGCGGCTCTACATGCAGGACCGGCCAGGCTCCCTGTTCAAGGTCGCCAAGGTGTTCGACATGCACAATGTCAACATCATAGAAGTCTCGCACCAGCGCATCTTCACGCATCTGCCCGCCAAGGGGCTGGTCACCGACATCGAATGCGAAGCGCGCGACAAGGAGCAGCTGGAAGCGCTGGTAACCGCGCTCAGGGGCGAAGGTTTCGAAGTCAGCCAGGTCGAGCTTAACTGACGCTCGCGCCACCGCCTCAGGGCGGGACAATCTTCGCCACAGGCACGCGGCTGTGCAAAATAAGTCTCCATTAACCGCAATTCTTGGTTAAAAGACTTTCAACGCGCGGGTGGGGTATGCATAGTTGCGCGTGAGCCCAGAAACGTATGCAAGACAGGAAGAGGACGCGAAACGCCCGTGACTGCACCCGTTCGCTTTCCCCGGTTTTTCGTAACCAGCCCGGCACCGTGCCCCTATCTGCCGGGCAAGGCCGAGCGGAAGGTTTTCACCGAGTTGAAGGGGCCGCACGCGGATTCGCTGAACGACGCGCTTGGCCGGATCGGCTTCCGCCGCAGCCAGACCGTCGCTTATCGCCCGTCATGCATCGGCTGTTCGGCCTGCGTTTCGGTCCGCGTCGTCTCCGACGAATTTGCGCCATCCTCCACCCAGAAGCGGAACCTCAAGCGCAATGGCGACCTCGTCGCCACGATTTGCGAGCCCTGGTCGACGTCCGAGCAGTTTGAACTGCTGCAGCGCTATCTCGGCGTGCGCCATCCCGGCGGCGGGATGACGACCATGGACGACGTGGATTTCGCCGACATGGTCGAGCATACGCCTGTGACGAGCTGGATCATCGAATATCGCGAACCTTCCGAGGACGGCGTGACGCCGGGCCGGCTGGTCGGCGCCTGCCTCACCGACCGGCAGGGCGACGGGTTGTCGATGATCTACAGCTTCTACGATCCCGATCACGAAAGCCGCTCCGGGCTGGGTAACTACATCATCCTCGATCATATCCGCCGTGCGGCGGAGATGGGCCTGCCCTATGTCTATCTCGGCTACTGGGTCGAAGGCTCCCCGCGCATGCAGTACAAGGTGCGCTATCGCCCGCTGGAGCGCCTTACGCGCGACGGCTGGGAGCTCATCCCGGCCGAAGAGCAGGACCGCCTGATCGCGAACGCCGCCAACCAGCGCCGCGACGAGTCTCCCGCTCTGGAAGGCAGCGCCAAGGACGGGGTTCCGGGCGTGCAGGAGCACTACAAGTTCGTAGGCTAGGGGCGGAACGCCCGGCTTGGCGCGTGCTCAGCTTGCCGTCAGTGCGAAGAACCTGTCGAGAATACCGGCAATCTCCTCTGCCGTCTTGTCGGGGGCCTTGCCCAGCCACCAGGTCAGCACGTCCAGGGTGACGCCGCACATGATGGTCGCGCTTATCTCCGGGGGTAGCCATTCCATCACGGTGGGCCACTGATCGAATCGCATTTCGACCTGGCTGACGAAGAGCTGCCTGATGTTTCCGGCGGCGCCGCCCGCCAGCAACGCCCGCCACAGACGTTCGTTCTCATGGACGTGTTCGCACATCGTCAGCGTCGATGCATGGCTGCTTTCAGTCGAGAACATCGGCAGCGTGAGATCGAGCAGCGCCGAGATCTCGTCGTCGGCGAGATCCGAAAGCAACGCCTCCTTGTCCGGGTAGTGCCTGAAGAAGGTCGTATAGGCGATGTCCGCCTCGTTCGAGATGTCGCGAATCGTGATCTGCTCGAACGGCTTGTCGAGAAGCAGGTGTTGCAGGGCCAGCCGCAGCGCCTTGCGGGTCTTCCGGATGCGCCGGTCAGGCTGAGTGACGGTATTCAAGGGGTCGTCTCCGAAAGGCTAGTCTCATTCCGCAGGTGCGAACTCGCCATAGAAGCGGCCCAACCGATTGGGAAGTCGAAGTAAGAAAAGCTACACTGTGTCCGTTATAGGATTACATGTTGCATTAACCAAGCAGGAGCGTTAGTCCATCCGTGAAGGGAGAGGGTGGACCAATGTCAAAGAGCTTGCAGGACATATTGCTGGGCTCCGTCCCGGTTGTCGGCCTCATCTGGATCGCCGCATTTCTGGTGTTCCCGGGGATCACTCCGATGTCGCCGCAGATGACGGCGGCGGACGTGGCCAGCTTCTATTCGGACCCGGACAACGCCACGAACGTGCGGTACAGCATGATCGTATTCAACTGGTTCGAAATAGGCATGGTGCCGCTCTATGCGGCGATCGCGGTGCTCATGCAGCGCATGTCCCACCGCAGCGGTCCGCTGTCGTATGTCTACCTCGCAGCGACGCTGAGCAGCGCGTGCCTGTTCGCCGCCGCCAACTGTTTCTGGATCGTCGCGGCCTATCGTCCGGACCGGGCTCCGGAAGCGATGCAGCTTCTCAGTGATCTTGGCTGGATCTGCTTCATCGTCCCGACCGGCTTCCTGATCGCGCAGAACCTGACCGTGGCGTTCGCGGTCTACCTCGACAAGCAGGTCACGCCGGTCTTCCCGACCTGGGTAGGGCACTTCAACATCCTTGCGGCGCTCGCCTTCGTCCCCGCGGCCTTTGCGGCCACATCGCTCGAAGGGCCGCTGGCCTGGGACGGCGCGCTGTCGTTCGATCTCAGGATCTGGTCGTTCGCCATCTACAACCTGGTGATGTTCCTGGTCGCCTGGAATGCGCGGCATCGCATGCTCGAGGAAGGGGAACCGGCATGACCGCATCGCCTCCCCCGATACCGAGCGGCTATCTCGCCAAGATAGCCTGGCACTGGCGGCACAACCCCAAGGCAGACCTGTGGATCGCGTGGTTCAGCATCCCCATCGCCTACAACATCATGGGGATCTGCTATTTCACGCTGACGCACATGATGCCGCCGCCCACTGCGACCAAGTCACAGGCCGAAGTGGTCGAATTCCTCACCAGTTTCAGCGACCAGATCCGTGTCGGCTTCGGCGTCATGATGATCTCGCTGGGCTTCCTGGTCTGGGCCAACGGCCTGATCGGCTGGCTGATCATGCGGATGCAGGTGCCCTACGCCAAGGCCTGGGGACTCGCCTATATGGTGGCGATGTGCGGGGGCAGCCTGACTGGCGCCTACATGAGCGGGTTCACCCTTTCGCTCGCCGCGATGCGGCCCGATCGCGATCCGGAGTATTCGCAGCTCCTCTACGACGTCACCTATCTGTCGTTCGACGGCACGATGGGATTCTTCCTGTTCGGCAGCCTGATCTGGACCGTCGTCATCCTCACCGACAAGAGCCGCATCTTTCCGAAGTGGTTCGGCTATACCTGCATCTGGAACTTCACCACGGAGTTCCTCGTCAGCACGGCGATGATCACCCAGGACGGCCCGTTCGCATGGGACGGGACGATCGCGTTCTACATCGATACCGTCGTCTACATCTTCTGGCAGATCATCTACGCGATCGTGCTGTTCTACGCGATCAGGCGCGTCGACGTGCCGATGGACGGATTCCGCCGCGCACGGTCGGGCAACGTCCCGCAGGCGCAACCTGAAATCGGGGCGTCACTCGCGCCGCAGGCCACCTGAGGAGGCGCTGGTCATGGCAAGCAAGTCTCCCGACAGCCCACTCGAAATGAGCGAGGCCGAGGCGGCCAGAATCGAACGGCACGACGAGAATCCGCTCGACGGCATCTGGATATTCATCGTCGGTGACCTGTTCATCTTCGGCAGCTACTTCGTGACCTATGCGCTGTGGCGCCACTGGTACAGCGAGGAGTTCATCGCCAGCCAGCAGGTGCTGAGCCAGGGCTTCGGCATCTTCAACACGCTGGTACTGCTGGCCAGCTCCTGGTTCGTGGCTGCGGCGATCCGCGCCCAGCGCGCCGGGGATTACGATGCCGCCGGCCGGCTGACCCTGCTGACCATGGGGTGGGGGCTGACCTTCGTCGTCTCGAAGCTCACCGAGTGGGTCATCAAGATCCGGGAAGGCTACACCTTCACCTCGGACATGTTCTTCCAGTTCTACTATTTCATGACCGGGGTTCATATCCTGCACGTCCTGTTCGGCATGCTCGCGCTCCTGCGCCTCTATGTCGAGGTGAAGGACCCGGTCTGCCGCAACAACGACACCGCCGAATCCTGTGCGGCGTTCTGGCACATGGTCGACCTGCTCTGGCTGGTCATTTTCGCACTCATGTACCTGATGAGGTAAGCCATGAATTATCTCTTCAAGGATCGACTGGCGCTGGTCTGGATCGGCCTTACGATCCTGACCTATGTTTCCTGGCAGCTGAGCGCATGGCGCCAGCAGGAGATACAGGTGGATCTCGCCGTATCGATGACGGTCATCGTCCTGGCCGTGATCAAGGCGCGTTTCGTGCTGCGCATCTTCATGGAGATCGGCCACGCCTCGCGATGGCTGCACATCCTCAGCGACGTCTGGGTCGTGGGGCTGCCCATCGCACTCCTTGTCGCCCTGACCTGGTGACCGGCTGCGCCGCCGCCCTCGCTCCGCGGCGCAACCGGTTCGGTCCGTCTCAATGCGCGGCTTGGCCGATCAGCACTTCCGCGATCTGGATGGCGTTGAGCGCGGCTCCCTTGCGCAGATTGTCGCCCGCCACGAACAGGGCGAGGCCATGCTCGACGGACGGGTCGCGCCGGACGCGCCCGACAAAGACATCGTCCCTGCCCGTCGCGGCGAGCGGATTGGGAATGTCCGTGACCGTCACACCGGGCGCCCCGGCCAGCAGCGCCATCGCATCGTCCACGCCGATCGGCCGTTCGAACCCGGCGTTGATCGACAGCGAATGGCCGGTGAAGACGGGAACGCGCACGCAGGTCGCGGATACGGGAAGGCCCGGGATCTCGAGGATCTTGCGGGTCTCGTCGCGCAGCTTGATTTCCTCTTCGGTAAAGCCGTCCTCGGCGAGCACATAGTTCAGCGGAACCACGTTGAAGCCGATCGGCACTGCCCATTTGCGGGGCTCGCCAAGGTCTACCGCACTGCCGTCGCGTGCCAGCGAGGCGCAGTCCGCCGCGCCTGCCACGATCTGCTCGCGCAGTTCCTCGACACCAGCGATGCCGCCGCCCGAGACCGCCTGGTAGGTGCTCGCGACGAGGCTCGTGAGCCCGGCTGCGTCGTGCAGCGGCTTGAGCACCGGCATCGCCGCCATCGTCGTGCAGTTCGGGTTGGCGATGATGCCCCTGGGAATGTCGCGCAGTGCGTGCGGATTGACTTCCGCCACCACCAGCGGGACGTCGGCATCGCCGCGCCAAGCGGAACTGTTGTCGATCACGACAGCGCCGGCCGCCGCCACTTTCGGGGCCAGCTTGCGCGACGTCGATCCGCCGGCCGAGAAGAAGACGATGTCGAGGCCGGCATAGTCGGCACTCGCCGCATCCTCGACGACGATCTCGCCATCGCGGAAGGGCAGGCGGGAGCCTTGCGAGCGCGACGAGGCGAACAGGCGCAGAGACGAGAGCGGGAAACCGCGCTCGGCAAGCATCTCCAGCATCATCGTGCCGACAAGGCCGGTCGCGCCGACTATGCCGGCATTGGGGCCGACATCGGATCCGGAACCGGCTCTGGAATGCAGATTTCGTGATTGAGGATGGGTACGCGTCTCCTGTCTGTGCGGAGGCGCGGGGGTGTGCGTTTCCTGTATGGAAGTGCCCCGCGTTCTCCGCGGGGCCTTGTCCAGTCGTTATCGGTAAACCGACAGCGCACGCTGGACCGCCCCGCAAGTGCGGGTCGGTTTCGGGCTAATCGCTTTGGTCGCCGTGGTGGACATGGGCGCGGCCACTAGCCGCGAAGATTTCGCCTGTAAACGGGAAATGCGCAGTGCCCGTGCAAGAAAAAGGGCGCCCGGATCGCTCCGGACGCCCTTCTCGGTGATCTGTTCGGCGGGGATCAGGCGCTGTAGTACATGTCGAACTCGACCGGAGACGGCGTGGTCTCGAAGCGCAGCTGCTCTTCCCACTTGAGTTCGCAATAGGCTTCGATCTGGTCCTTGGAGAACACATCGCCCTTGAGCAGGAACTCGTAATCCTGCTCGACCGCTTCGAGCGCTTCGCGGAGCGAGCCGCAAACGGTCGGAACTTCGGCGAGCTCTGCCGGCGGCAGGTCGTAGAGGTTCTTGTCCATGGCGTCGCCCGGATGCATCTTGTTGGTGATGCCGTCGAGGCCCGCCATCAGAAGCGCCGAGAAGGCCAGGTACGGGTTGGCCAGCGGATCGGGGAAACGGAATTCCACGCGGCGGGACTTGGCGCCCGAGCCGTAGGGGATACGGCAGGAGGCCGAGCGGTTGCGGGCGGAATAGGCCAGCAGCACGGGAGCCTCGAAGCCCGGCACCAGGCGCTTGTAGCTGTTGGTGGTCGGGTTGGTGAAGGCGTTGAGCGCCTTGGCGTGCTTGATGACGCCGCCGATGAAGTGGAGGCAGGTGTCCGAAAGACCGGCATAACCGTTGCCGGCGAAAGTCGGCTTGTCTTCCTTCCAGATCGACATGTGGGTGTGCATGCCGGAGCCGTTATCTTCCTTGATCGGCTTGGGCATGAAAGTCGCCGTCTTGCCATAGGCCTGGGCGACCATCTGCACCACGTACTTGTAGATCTGCACGCGGTCGGCTGTCTGGGTCAGCGTCCCGAAGGTGAGGCCGAGTTCGCTCTGCGCGGCCGCAACTTCGTGGTGGTGCTTGTCCATCGGCAGGCCCATCTCGAGCATGGTCGAGACCATTTCGGCGCGGATATCCATGCTGCTGTCGACGGGCGGGACGGGAAAGTAGCCGCCCTTGGCGCGCGGACGGTGGGCCAGATTGCCCGTATCGTATTCCTTCTCGGTGTTGCCGGGAAGTTCGATATCGTCGATCTTGTAGCCGCTGCCGGTGTAGCCGTCATAGAAACGGACATCGTCGAACATGAAGAATTCGGGTTCCGGACCGACATAGACGGCGTCGCCGAAGCCGGCCGACTTGACAAAGGCTTCGGCACGCTTCGCGGTCGAGCGCGGATCGCGGGCGTAAAGCGAGCCGTCGGAGGGCTCGACGATATCGCAGAAGACCGCGAGCATCGGCGTGGCCGAGAACGGGTCGGGATAGACCGCTTCCAGATCCGGCTTGAGGATCATGTCGGATTCGTTGATCGTCTTCCAGCCTTCGATCGACGATCCGTCGAACATGAGCCCATCTTCCAACTCGTCCTCGCCCAGCGGCCCGGCGCACATCTGGAGGTGCTGCCACTTGCCCTTGGGGTCGGTGAACCGAAGGTCAACCCATTCGATTTCCTCGTCCTTGATGCGCTTCAGGATGTCCTTTGCACTAGCCATTACCGTCGTTCTCCAGAATTGTCCTTCCGTTGCCGGAAGAAGCTAGGGGTTGATGGGTATTTCAGGAACTGGGCCTGGCCCCCACGAAGGCCCGTTCCCGCTTGCCGGAACAGGGGCGCTTGCGGCGCCACTGCACCGGCTGAATTCAGACAGCGTCTTCGTTGCGTTCCCCCGTCCGGATGCGCACCGCGCTTTCGATCGGGATGACGAAAATCTTGCCGTCACCGATGCGCCCCGTCTGCGCGGCCGAGGTGATCGCTTCCACCACGCGCTCGGCAAGCTCGTCGCCAACGACGACCTCAAGCTTAACCTTGGGCAGGAAGTCGACGACAT